>NZ_JBHILP010000003.1:0-188970 GCF_042193375.1 Bartonella sp. TT67HLJMS | reverse complement strand
TCACTTTCTTGTATAAAGTAATGAACCTCACTATCTTCATCGAGACGTTCGATATTTTCTTTTACATATGCTTCTGCGATCTCTTCAGAAATGTCTTCACAGTTCTTTTCAGAAGGATTGATGCGAAAGATTTGGATTGCATCATCTGCCTCGTCAACAATGCTTAGAATTTGGCTTTCATCCAGTGGTCCCGACCGACCAATGTTTTGATCATCATTATAGACAACTAATAAAATTTCATCAGAATTTATAAGAATTGGATTTTCCATAATTGCTCCTCCCTAACGCCTCTTGGCGATTGTTTGTGCGTGGTTTGTATAATTACTTATACGTAAACGTATAAATATAAGCAAGCAAAAAATCACATATATTTCATTTTTTTTGCATTTTCACTTAAATGCCATTTTAAAAAGTAATAGAATCAAAAGCTTTACTGGGATTATTTCATAAGTGGACGATAGGATTTGCGTGGTAGTATTGCAACTATTTCTCCAACCCACTTTATCTTAGCATTTTTAATGGGTAGCGCATTCCATGATTTGAGTACAATGCCCTCTGAAGAGCGAGCAATTTGTTTGATGAATCGCCTATTATCTTCTGTTAGAACAACAACTTCATCACCGTAATAATCGCTCATTGGCTTTGTTTGCAGATGTTTAACTACAATTAAATCACCATCTTTATACACGGGATACATAGAATCTCCACGTACCATGAATCCTATTGCTTCAAAAGGCAAGTCAAATGGTATTTCGATTGTTTCAAGCCCATCTTCTGGGATTTGCTCAACATCGGTATCAATCTCTAATCCTGCTCCTACATACCCCATAACAGGAACAACTGTAGTAATTTGATTATAACCTTTTAAGCTTTTATAAAGTTCTAAAATTGCGTCTCTGTGTGAACCTCTGGGATCTGATTCACTTCCTAACCATCTTGACACGGTCGCTTGGGTTACATTTAATCTATCGGCAAGATCTTTTTGATTAAGACCAAATTCAGATTGCAATACTTGCAATGTCGCAATGATATTTTTCGTCATAATTAGTTACTTATGATTTTAAAATTAAAAAAATCTATTGTTTTTTTTAATTAACTCTATACAATTGCGTATATGGTTAAAATTAAGGAGCTTAACTCAAATGGACACAGAGGAAAAATTAAAGATTAAATCTATCCGAAAGTGTTTATCGCTAACACAAAAGGAATTAGCAGATATTTTAGGTGTTAAGCAAGCTTCTGTTTGTCGTTGGGAACAAGGCAAAGGACTATCTTTAAATAGTTATCTAAAGCTGCAAAAGTTGAAGGATAGTTCTAGCTCTATGCCTGCTTTTATTGCTGCTTCTACAGACAATAATGAACAGCAACAGCACCATTCACACTCTTAACAGGCATTAAATAAAGAGACAAAATTAATAGATTACGCGCCACCATGCGCGCGCGCATAAATACGCAACAGCCTTAAGGGGGGAACATGATCACTAATTTATATTTAATGAAAGAAGGGGGCGCGCATGTCTAATGCAATGCCATGGATAAGATTCCATTTGTATGACTGGATAAGTGGTACAAATGGAATGACATCTGAACAACGGGGGGTTTATATAACCCTTCTCGTTTGCATGTATGAAAAAAAAGAACCACTTAAAACAGATTTTCAAACGCTTGCACGTGTTTGTCATTGTTCGCAGAAAAAATTTGCAGCTATTGTCGAATATCTCATGAGAAATAATAAACTTGTTGAGACAGATAATGGATTGTGGAATACGCGCGTTGAAGAAGAGCTGAACGATTTTGCTGATAAAAAAGAGCACATATCGCAAGTTCGTAGTGAGGCTGGTAAAAAAGGTGCACAAGCAAAAAACAATATAAAACAACATATTAATAATTTTGCTGAAGCAAATGATAAGCAAAACGTTTTTTTTGCTGAAGCAAACGCTAAGCAAAATCAAGCTATAAAGAACCAGAATAAGAATATATATAAAAAAACTAAAACTATCGTTTTAGCAAAAAAAGAAATTGGTTCTGAAAGTTTAGAAACAATCGATTTGGTTGACGAGCCAACAGAGGTTGCTGCTGTTGAGACCACATCAGAGCAAATCGCAACCTCATCAGACAACCAACCTCCCATTCACGAGCAAGAGAACGTTCCCAAAAAAGCAAAACGAGCGCAAGCTAATCGCGGTTGTCGATTGCCTACGGATTTTGAACCGGATTACGATTTTGCCATTGCAGAGGGCTTGCCTCCAGAGCGCGTCAAAGTCGAAATCGCAAAATTTAGAGATTATTGGAATGCCAAGGCAGGTAAGGACGCATGCAAAACGGATTGGCAAGCAACATGGCGCAACTGGGTACGCAGGGCTATCGAGGGTTTAGAAAAAACGAAAAACACGAACAACAATGGTGGAAACAATGGAAATTACACTCAAAAGCAAAAAAGCATTGGGGAGCGTATCGCAGACAGTCTCCTTGATATCGGAAATCGAGGGTATTTTGAAACACATTCATGCGATGATACCTCCGAGCGGTCCGTTTGTTTTGAAGGATGGCAGCCAATTAACGAAACAGCAGGAATCGATTGCTTTAGAGGCTGGTGATCAATTGCAAGAGCTCTTCGCAGTGAAAGCAGGTAAAGAGGATATAGCAAAAGCAATTCGCATGCTGTCGTGTGGTTTGAAAATAGCACAACAATCAGACCATGAGGGAATGGCGTTGACCTATGGAATGGTTTTGGAAAATGTCTCTGCATGGTCACTGATGACAGTGGTCAAACGGATTTTATGTGATGAAATAAATTGTTTATCCGATACGTTTTTTCCGAGCACACGAGAACTTGTCAGGTTGTGTCGAGATTTAGAAAACAGTCTTTTGAGAAAAGCCAATTTTGTACGCAATGCTGTTTTGAGATTCCGTGAAAAGGAGTTGAAAGAACAAGCAGAGAAAGAGCATTCAACGCCTATAACGCTTGTTCACAAGCAAGAGCTTGAAGAAACTTTAAATGGCATTGGTGGGATAATGAAACGCTTTGGTCCGCAGCAAACTAGTGAAAAGTGCTGATGATTTTACGATTAGGCATGTGTTTAAATCGATAAAAAGATACCGTAGGAAATAAATATGTTTACAGATAAGCAGCTAAGAGCCTTGTTTGGTATTATAATTTTTATATTTTTATGCTTTTTAGGAATTAAAAAAAATCTTTACTTTATTCAGAGTATTTTGACATTCGCATCTGTTTCTTTGGTAATAGTCACAACGGTTTTTGCAATTTTATGCAATTCCAATACTCCTTCTGAGTTGCAAAACAACCCAAAATACAAATGCGGAAATACAACAGGTTGGGTGAAACTAACACGTGATTTACAACAATATATGCACCGACTTTTAAAGCTAATAAGTGTAGCGCTTGTCGTTTTAATTTTCCCAAGTAGTTATAAAGAAACGGTCTCTTTACCTATTATTTCTAAGTACATGGAGTACAAGCTTTCTTTTTCATTGGATACTATACTTTGGTACTCAGATATTGCTCTTTGGTATTCCTTTTTAGTTTGTGTATTGTTTCTTATGTTACATACACGCAGTTTAATAAATATATCTATTTACACACTACAGTGCTCAGTTAAAAAGCCATAGTAAAATTTCCGAACGTTTATAGATAAAATCAACAAGAGCATAAAAAACTATCGTGGGCTGCTTGATTTTAAAGATGCCCTACTTGCTCTAAAGGTGAAATATGTGGGATTGGGCTGTTATGCCGAGCTTGCCACAAATCATGCTTTTGTTGCAATTTAAGCCAGAATTCCGCATCATTTAAACCCGCTTTTTCTAACCGTAAAGCTAAATTAATGCTAATCGCTGCATGGCAGTTTAAGACGCGGGATAAAGTTAAACGTGCAACGCCAAGACGATTTGCAGCTTCTGTTACTGTTAACCCTAATTCATCAAGCAATTCTTCTTTCAAAATGCCGCCAGGGTGTGGAGGATTGTACATCATAATAACACCTCAAAACTCAATGGTAATCTTGATAATCAACCAGTTCAACGTCTGTCCCAATGAAACGAAAGGTAACACGCCAATTTCCATTGACACGCATTGACCAGTAACCTTTTAAATCGCCCGTAAGCGCATGTAGACGATACGATTTAAGAGTAACTTGTTCAGGCGCGGATATTGTATCTAAAATTACTAAAATGTTTGCTAATTTTTTAGCATGCGCGGGTTGTATGCCTTTGCAGACTCCTCTTTCAAAGAATAATTTCAACCCTTTATGCTTAAAACTAACGATTGCCATATATACCCTCTTGATACTTGATACTATACACCATGCATTTATGTCAATTGATTATTTATCAAAGAGCGCTTTAAGACATAATTTTATATGTTAAAAAACAATAATATCCTTTTGAAATAATTGAAAAAATATGCAAATTATGCTAGGATTTTGTATGTATTAAAATACAAGTTTAAGGTAAAAAAACATGCTAAATAAAGTGATGTTAATCGGGCGTTTAGGTGCTGATCCCGAAAGCAAAACAATGAATTCTGGAACAGAAGTAGTCAATTTTAGTATAGCAACTTCTGAAAGCTATACGGATAAAAAAACCAATCAAAAAGTAGAGAAAACAGAATGGCATTCAGTTGTGATTTTTAACCCACATTTGGCAAAAATTGCACTTCAATATCTAAACAAAGGTTCAAAAGTTTACGTAGAAGGAAAATTACAGACACGCAAATGGCAAGATAAAAATGGGCATGACCGTTACACAACAGAGATTATTTTACCGCAATTCAAAGGCGAGTTGTATTTGCTTGATGCAAAGAAAGAGCAATCTGCCCCTTCATCTATTACTTCTCAAAATTATGCTATCGCTTCAGGTGCCGCTGATCATAGTGCATCTCTTAATGACAGCATACCATTTTGATTGATAAAATATAACAAAGAGAAACATGTGGGCTCCCACAGATTAGGGGATGTATGAAGAAGAAAGATGCTTACATTTCACAAGTGAAAGTACGTCAAGATCCTGTTAATCAATTGGCAATTGAAATGCGTGCTAAACGCTTTGGTTTGACGATTGAAGAGGCTAAAAATCCGCTTGCTGGTACTTATGTTGGCCGGCTTTGTTTGCAAGGTGTGCTTACTCAAGACCAGTATGATGCTGCGCAAAAATATCTTGAAGTGAAAAATGACTATTTGTGTGCAAAAGGTTTACCAAGCGCTGTTTATGACGAAATACCATCATCTTCTGATGACAAAGCAAGAGAAAAATGGGTTGAATTTGCAACAGAACAGTTTTCTAATATGCAAGAGGTGATAAAAGAAACACAACATCTCTATAGACAGTATAATCTTTATGCAGCAATACAATATATTGTTATTGAAGACCAAACATTACCACATCTTGTGAATTCATTGCGGGTCTCTCTTAACGCGCTTCATAAATATTTTGACAGAAAAACTAAATGGTAAATGTTGTATGTTGTTTCTTTCGCTATGACGCGAAACGTTTTTCTGTACCATTCGTTATATTTGTATTACAGTGAATACAAATATGAGGATTGTGTTATGACGATATCTATTCGATTGCCAAGTGATCTCGAAACACGTTTGAATAATTTAGCTGCTAAGACAGGACGTACAAAGTCTTTTTATTTGCGTGAGATTATTGAACGTGGAATAGAGGAAGCAGAGGATTATTATTTAGCTTCACAAGTAAGAGAGCGCGTTCGAAGGGGAGAGGGTACTTTTTATAGCTCTGAAGAGGTGAGGAAAGAGCTTGGCTTGGACGATTAGGTGTTAGAAAACTGAAGCAAAGGCTGGACAGATATTTTCACAAAAGCTTGTCGCTGTGTTGATTTAAAAGTAATCATCTGAGTAATTTAAATGTTTGAGTTTCTTTTTTAATTCGTCCCGTTCTTCAATCGCCTCATCTCGTTCTCTAACAGCGTTGTCACGGTCTTTTATCACTAAATTATAAGAATTAACTAGATCATTATGAGTATCGCAAAAACTTTTAAATCCTATTGACGCTAAAAACTCATACAGACCAACAGAGAAGATTGTTATTACTAACAAAATTATTGTTGGTACTCCGAAAAAACGAAGTATAGCGATTCCTATTACTAGGCAAATTGTGTTTTTGATATCTACACGCAAAAGAAACAAAAACAGCATGATTGGTACTGTAATTACAAGTACTATTATTCCCACATCTAAGGACTCGTAGAGAAGGATTCCTGTAGATATTATAGCTATAGATATCAGTACGTGCGTGAAATCACTACTATCATAACAATAATTATCACCTATTTCCCAGTAGGGCGTCGAAAATCTATATCTAAAGATTGACCAGAAAATAGAAATAATCGATATTGCTGTCAAAACTCGAAGAGATAGAGAACCTGATATAAATAGTATATTAATTATTTCTACTATTGCACCCAAATATATTGATATTGGTTCCATAGTTTCTCCCCCGCTTTTTATTAGTTTCTAGTCATATAATTGATTCGTTTAATTGCCACATCTTGTGAATTCACTGTGTATTATGCTTAATGCACTTCATAACTATTTTGATCTTTAATCAAAGATTAAAAGGAATAATATCGCGCAACTAATTAGAGCAGTTGTTAATAAAAAGAAATAAGCAGGAATTTTCAATTTAAAGCGCCAAAGTAAGTTAATGATGATGGACATTATACTAATAAATATGAGTATTCCTATTATAATGATGAAATCATCAAATGTTATGCGCCTCTGAGGTTTTTCATAATCAGAAACAGTGGAAAACGAAATGTTATATTGATTAATTCCACTATCTGATAAAATCTTTTTTGGGTGCTGTGCTACTACGTATTCCTTTTGCACAACTTTAATTTTTTCATCTAAATTTTCATCAGTATTAGAAGACTGATAATGAGTAGAAATCTGTTCACTTTTGGCATAATTAGAAAGAAAAAGCACACTGATCATTACGACTAATAAGTAACTTATTTTTTTTGCTGATAAATAATTCATTATTTCTTTTATGGTTGGAGTTTAAGTATATATTAAAGATTAGGGAAAACGCTTAATAAATATTTTGATCGTTAGACAATTTTCCAAATAAATTTGATCAACGCTACCAGCGCTATAAGACAAATTAATATCAATGCTATAATCGCTACGATTCCTACAATTTCATCTAAATTTTCTATTATAGTAATAAAAATACCAATAAAAATTAACACTCCTAAAAATGCTATTCCTATTACAGGATAAAATACAAAAGCTGCTGCCATAGCTGTATAGCATCCTGTTTGGAATTGGAGGGACAAGAGCTCATAAAATGTGCTGTCAATATTTTCATCTTTTAAACTTAGCTTTTCTTCTCTTGCACATGCACTTAGTATCAAAAAATACGATACAAATGCTACAAATATTGGTACAATTAATTTATCTTGTTGTTGGTTGTCTAATCCGAAGGGATTAAAAGCAAGTATCATAAGACTAATTATAGTAAAGAACGGTAAAAACAAAATTAGTGTAAATGTCTTTTTAATTCTGCATAAATCTGCTTTTTTGAGAAATAACATTAATGCCCCCCGCTTTTTGCTAGTCAATAATTTAGTGCTTCCGTATAATTGATTCGTTGAGATGATACAATTGTGAGTGGTTGGTTGTTAAAGACACTAGATTTAGGTGAAAAAAATAAAAAATACACAATATAGTGATTTTTTTGTTGACAGGATATGAAAAATAGTGTTTTATGGCGTTGCTGTACTAGTCGAATTGCGTCTAGAATTACGGTAAAGGTATAACCTTTCTTATAAGTTTATCTGATTGTTCAGAGCCCTGCTTTTGCGGGGTTTTTTTATTGTCTTGTTTACAAAAAGAAACACACATGAAAACCACTGAAAAACTTGCAAAAAGAACGCCCCCAAAGGCAGGTCAAGGGCGGGTAAAAGGCGTGCCAAATAAAACGACACGTATTTTGAAAGAAGCAGTGCTTAAGGCAGCAGAGCGCGCTGGTAAGAAATATGGTGATGATGGTTTGATCTCTTATCTCGAAAAACAGGCAACCAAATGCCCCGCTGCTTATTTGGCATTGTTGGGGAAGATTTTGCCTCTTCAAGTTACAGGTGAAGATGGGGGAGCCATTAAGATGGTAACGCGTGTAGAAATCGCGCCTTTGGTCAATGACAACACGACAGATTAATATTGTTCCAAAGCTTATACCGATTTTTACAGGTAAGGCTTTGGTGCGAGCGGCTTGGGGAGGAAGAGGGCTTTAACAGCTTACTTGTAATCTATTTATATCTGTGTAATAATATACATTATGGATAGATTTATTGGGATAGGTAAGGCCGCTCAAGTTTTGGGTGTTTCGATTAGCACTTTGCGCCGTTGGGAAGGTGAAGGCAAAATTATTTCTGAGCATACGGCAGGAGGACACCGCCGTTATGACCTATCCAAGCTTAGGCCTGAGCTTTTTCATTCGGGAGAACTGTCACAAAGAAAAACCATTGCTTATGCGCGTGTATCGAGCCATGATCAAAAAGACGATTTAGAGCGACAAAAACAGGTTCTTGAGCTTTATTGCGCAAGCCAAGGTTGGACTTATGAACTCATCTCTGATTTAGGGTCAGGGATGAATTATCGTAAAAAGGGTCTTAAACGTTTATTGGATGCTCTCATTGAAAATGAGATAGGTCGTTTGGTGATTACGCATAAAGATCGTTTATTGCGCTTTGGTGCAGAATTGGTCTTCGCCATTTGTGAAGCCAAACAAGTTGAGGTTGTCATTCTCAATCAGGGGGAAGAAAGCAGTTTTGAAGAAGATTTAGCCAAAGATGTTTTAGAAATTATTACTGTCTTTAGTGCTCGTCTTTATGGAAGTCGTTCGAGAAAAAATCAAAGGTTATTAGAGAATGTTCGTCAAGCTGTAGAGGCATCGCAATGATTGTTGCTCACAAAATAGCTCTAGACTTAAACAATAAGCAACGAAGCTACATGGCTCGAGCCAGTGGTTGCGCGCGCTTTGCTTATAATTGGGCACTGAAGGAATGGCAGCAGCAATATGAAGCATGGAAGAAAGATAATAATTTACCAAAGCCTAATGACTATGCGCTACGTAGACAATTCAATTCTCTAAAACGAGAACAATTTCCATGGATGATGGAAGTTACTAAAAATGCTCCACAAATGGCAATTATTCAATTGGGTGTGGCTTTTAAGAATTTCTTTTCAGGGAGAAGCCGATATCCCAGTTTTAGAAAGAAAGGAGTGCACGATCGTTTTACTTTGACCAATGATCAAATACAGTTGCAAGGTTTCAAGATAAGAATTCCCAAACTTGGTTGGGTTCGTCTGCGAGAACAATTGCGATTTCAAGGAAAGATCTTGTCAGCAACCATTAGCCGTAAAGCGGATCGGTGGTTTGTAAGTCTTAGCGTTGAAACAGATAATCAAGAGTCACTGAGCGAGAACCAAGCTATTGTTGGTCTTGATTTGGGCATCAATGCACTTGCAACGCTTTCGACAGGAGAAACCATAGGAGGCGTTAAACCTTATAAGGCTTTGCTAAATCGTTTACGGCGCTTATCACGAAGGCTAAGCCGTAAGCAAAAAGGCTCGAGCAATCGTTATAAGGAGAAACAAAAACTCGCTAAGCTTCATGCACGGATAAGTAATATCAGAACAGATCATTTGCATAAGGTTACAACAGATTTAATTCAGCGTTTTGGTACATTTTGTCTCGAAGATCTTCATGTAAAAGGCTTGCTGAAAAATAAGCATTTATCGCGTGCCCTTGCAGATCAAAGTTTTTTCGAGTTTCGCCGTCAATTGGAATATAAGGCGGCACGTTATGGTCGACAGATTGTTATTGCAGATCGTTGGTATGCGAGCAGTAAGATCTGCCATCATTGCGGATGTAAGATTGAACAATTGCCTCTTAACATACGTGAGTGGAGATGTTCTCATTGTGGTACACACCATGATCGAGACATTAATGCCGCGATTAATTTAAAAAACTTGGCGGTGAGTTCCACCGTATCAGCCTGTGGAGAGGAAGGCTCTGGCCAATGTCCTGTGACTTTGGTGAAACCAGCCTCAAAGAAGCAGGAAATCAACAGTATATTTAATCAGAAATGATCACATTTACATAAGTTTGATAGAACGGTCTGGAAAGACAAGATCATTTGCCTTGATGGCTGCTTTAAAAGGCTATCAATTTGGTAGGGAAGGGATATCAGGCACTATACTTTGTGCACGGCAGTTTCAAAACTCGCTAGCAGAAAGTTCATTAGAGGAGATTAAACGCGCCATTGAAGCGCATGACTTTTTAAAGGACTATTACAAGGTTGGGGAGTCGTCGATTAAGTCGATAGATGGTCGTATAGCCTTTCAGTTTTCTGGTCTTGACCGCAATATAGCCAGTATCAAGTCTATGGGGCGTATTTTGCTTTGTTGGGTTGATGAGGCAGAGCCCGTTACAGAGACGGCTTGGCAAACGCTTATACCGACTTTGCGTGAAGAGGGAGAGGGGTGGAGAGCAGAGTTATGGGTGACATGGAACCCATTGCGAGAGAATGCCCCCGTTGAGAAGCGGTTTCGCTTTTCAGACAATGAGGCAATCAAGCGTGTGGAGATCAACTGGTCAGACAATCCGAAGTTTCCCAAGATCTTGAATGAAGCACGACTTGATGATCTGAGAAACCGTCCAGAGACCTATAAGCATATCTGGGAAGGGGATTATCTGAAAGCGGTTCAAGGTGCTTATTATCAAAAGGAAATGTTGGCAGCTGAGCAAGAGGGGCGGATAGGGCGTGTTGCTCGTGACCCCTTGATGCAAATACGTGCTTTTTGGGACATTGGGGGAACAGGAGCTAAGGCAGATGCCACAGCGATATGGATAGCGCAATTTGTTGGACGAGAGATCAGAGTGCTTAATTATTACGAAGCACAGGGACAGCCGTTATCAGAGCATATAGGCTGGTTGCGTCAAAATGGCTATGAGAAAGCATTGATGGTTTTGCCTCATGACGGTGCGACCAGAGACCGTGTGCACAATGTGAGTTTTGAGAGTGCTTTAAATGATGCGGGTTTTGAAACGCAAGTGATCCCTAATCAGGGGGCAGGGGCGGTTAAGATGCGAATAGAGGCGGTGCGGCGTATTTTGCCTTCTGTTTGGTTCAATGAAGAGATGACGGTCGCAGGGCGCAAAGCACTGAATTGGTATCACGAGAAATGGGATGAGAAGCGCGGCATTGGTTTGGGTGCAGAGCATGATTGGTCGAGCCATGGGGCGGATGCCTTTGGTTTAATGTGCATTGTCTATGAAGCACCCAGTGTCAAACCCAAGCAAGAGCGTTATTGCACTATGGAAAGAGAAGCGGCATCATGGATGGCATTCTAGATCAAGACTTTCAAAAAACAACAATCCTCGATGAATATGAAATCTATAAGCGTTTAAAGTCTTGGTACGCAGAAGATATTGAACATGTTAATGAATGGCGTGAACAGGCGCGTGAAGATTTTGATTTTTATAATGGTCGTCAATGGGCAGAGGAAGATCTTGCGGTTTTAAAAGAGCAACGCCGTCCTGTCATGACTTTTAACCGCATTGCACCCCTTGTGAATGCTATTGTTGGGGCGGAGCGTAATAATAAGCGCGAAGTACAGTTTCAACCACGGCAAATGGGAGCAGCAATACCCAATGAATTGCTTACTGGAGCAGCAGAATGGTTTCGTGATGAGGCGGAGGCGGAATATGCCGATTCCGATGCTTTTCAGGATATGGTTATTTGCGGTATGGGCTGGACAGATACGCGGCTTGATTATGATACAGATCCCGAAGGGATACCTGCTGTTCAACGTTTAGATCCTTTAAAAATGGTTTGGGATGCCAATGCTGTAAGACCAAATCTCATTGACGCACAGCGTATGTGGTATGTTGATCGCAAATCCGTTGAGGATGCGAAAAGTCTTTTTCCTGATGTTGCTGTTGAAGATCTTAACGCCGATTGGGCTATCGATAGTACAACCGCTTCTGAGGATTCTCATGTGTCGCTTGATGCGTATCATGATGACTCCAATGTGTCTTCTCTCTCAGAGCCGTGTTCTGGGAAACGCTATGTTACGCTGGTTGAATGCCGTTGGTTTGAATATGAGACCACTTACAAGGCGCCCGATATTCAAACCGGTCAGATGCGCAACTATAGCAAACAGGAGTTTGAACAGCTTCAAAGGGTAATGCCACAACTACAAGGGGTGTGTTTTAATAAAAAAGTGGTGAGACGCGCTTTTCTGGGACGACGCCTTTTAGCAAAGCCCGATAAGCCATTAGCACCTGATGAGCAGCTAGGTTGGGAATGTATCACGGGCACGCTGGATAAGCTTAAAAACCAGTTTTACGGGATTGTTCGCCCCGCAAAAGACCCACAAAAATGGTCGAATAAATATTTTAGCCAAGTGATGTATATCCTTAATAGCCAGTCTAAGGGCGGCTTGATGGCAGAACGAGACGCTTTCGATGATGATCGCCAAGCGTTAGAAAGCTGGGCGCGAACGGATACGATTACTTGGGTTAAAAATGGTGCGCTTACAGGAGGGAAAATTCAACCAAAGCCAAGTGCACAATTTCCCAATGGATTTTTCCAGCTGTTTAATGAATCGCGTGAAGCGATAACACATGTAACAGGGTTATCGGCAGAATTTATTGGAACACGGGAGGTCAACCAAGCCAATGTGTTGGAAAATACACGCCGGCAATCAACGCTTAATTTGCTTGCGGGGTTGTTTGATAATCTCAAGCTTTATCGGTGTAGGCAGGGAAAGATTATCCTTTATCTCATTCAGAATTATCTCTCTGATGGGCGTTTGGTACGTATTTCTGGACAAGAGAATGCCCAATATGTGCCGTTGACGCGTGAAGCTGTTACGACGCTTGAGTATGACATTATTGTTGATGATTCACCGACAAGCCCCAATGAAAAAGAGAAAACTTTTGCGGCAATTACGCAGATGTTGCCGTTGCTTGGTGGTTTCTTAACACCGGAGATGATTCCAGATCTTTTAAAGCTTTCCCCACTACCGGCAACATTGGTAGCAAATTTAACGGCAAAAGCACAGCAGGCACAACAAGAACAACAGCAACAACAGATGATGCAACAAAGCCAAGGGGCGCAATTAACTCCAGAGCAACAAGCAAAGATTGCTGTTTTACAGCAGGAAGCGCAAGCAAAGAGCACACTCTATCAACTTGATGCGCAGCAGAAACAAGCGGCATTGCAGCAGAAAAATATCGAACTTTTTTTAAAACAAGAACAAGCACGCATGCAGCTTGAGTTGCAACAGGCAAAAAATGAGATAGCGCAGCGTGATTTAGAACGCAAAGCTTTACAAGCACAGTTGGAACACTATCGAGTTTTGACAAAAAATATAATAGCACGTTGAAGGGACAGAATATGGAAGAAGAGTTTACGCCTGAAGAACAAGCAATCTATGATGAACATTTTGCCAGTGATAATGCTGTTGAGTTGGTCGAGCCAGAACAAGTTGAGGAAGTTTTTGATGCAGAGGAAAGTTCTGAACAGCCAGCTGTAGAACCACTTCAAGAGCAGCCAAATTCTGATGTAATAGAATCTGATAAACTAGAGCAGGAGCGGCAAGCACGCCAAAAGGCAGAACAAAGCGCCATTGAAGCGCGTGAATTGGCTATTGAACTTGCGCAAAAATATGCCGCAATGCAGGAAGAAATCACGCGCCGCCGTGAGGAAAATATTCCCTCCCTAGAAGACGACCCAAAAGCACATTTTGCATGGCTTAGTCATAAGGTACAAGAACAACAGAAATTGCTTGATGAGTTTTCTCATATGAGAGAGAGCCAAGAGCGCATGAGTCAAGAGGAATATGAACGCCAAAAGTTGGGGGATTATTTCGAGGAAGCCAAAGCGCAAGTACAAGATAAATATCCAGATTTAGACAGTATCACGGACTATCTCTATGAAAGAGCAGACAGTGTCTTACAAGCGCAAGCAAGCCTTTATCCGCAATGGAAAGACCCAGAGGCACGGCAACAACAAATTGGTGCTGAATTGCGCCAAATATGCCAGCAGTGTCAGAAAGCCGGTATAAATCCAATTGAGGTGCTGGTGCAAAAAGCGAAAGCTTTTGGCTATAGTGGAGCGCCAGTTAAGGACGAAGTGGGAGCCCTTCAAGAGCGCTCTCAAGCAGCGCGGACGCTTACAGCGCGCGGCGGGCAAGTTCCAACAGGCGGTATGGATGTGAGAACGCTTTTTTCCATGCCGGAAGCAGAATTTGCAGCATGGGTTGAGAAAAATCCCAAAAAATTTGAACAAATTATGAGCAGAGCATGAAGATGTGCGCAATGGCGCGACAGAGAGAACCAAGTGATTGTTATCGTTTGGGGGTGCCGCAAGGCGAGTTTTAAAAACCAAGAAAGGCATTAATTGAAATGGCAGTAACAGAAGTAAAGCTCAATGACCCATTAGCCGTTGGCGTTTGGGCTAAGATGCTAAACACAGAGACCT
Source organism: Bartonella sp. TT67HLJMS (assembly GCF_042193375.1). NCBI lineage: Bacteria > Pseudomonadati > Pseudomonadota > Alphaproteobacteria > Hyphomicrobiales > Bartonellaceae > Bartonella > Bartonella sp. TT67HLJMS. Next base: position 174,437 of record NZ_JBHILP010000003.1, on the reverse strand, counting down.
CAAAAGCGTTGCCTATTGCACCGCTGATGGGGGAGAGCAAAAACAGCATTATCCAAGTGTTGGATGTGCTAGGAAAATCCGCTGGTGACTCTGTGACGAGCGGATTAAGAGTCCAACTTATGGGGGATGGCGTTAGCGAGGGACAAACGCTGGAAGGCAATGAAGAAGCCCTCCAATTTATGAATGAAAAGGTGCGCATCAACGAGCTTACTCATGCTGTGCGCATCAAATATGAAGGCTCTATTGATCAACAACGTGTTCCCTTTAATTTGCGTAAGGAAGCAAAAGATGGGCTTGTTGATTGGTATGCAGATCGCTTAAGTTTGATGTTCTTCATTCAGGCAGCAGGTTATACAGCACCATGGATTCACTTCGAAGGACGCAGCATAACCCTTAAACCCGTACATTATGGTTTTAATGCTCCATTAGAGCCAAGCAAACTGCGTATTATTCGCCCAGCTAAGAAAAAGACTGATGAAGAACTTACAAAAGACGATGTTTTTACATTAGATCTTATAGATCGGGCTGTTGAACGCGCTAAACTTGCTAATCCACGTTTGCGCCCTGTTCGTGTTGAAGGAAAATCGGCATATGTGATGTATCTCCACCCAACACAGGTGACCCAATTGCGTACCAATACCCAGAGTGGTCAATGGTTAGACATTACCAAGGCAGCTTATGATGGCTCTGGAGCTAAGAACCCAATTTTTAATGGTTCTTTAGGGATGTATAACGGTGTCATTTTGCGTGAAGCTGAACATGTCCCCAATGGTATCAATTCAAAGACACAAGAGCCTGTAACATCTGTTCGCCGTGCTGTGTTGCTTGGTGCGCAAAGTGTTATCATGGCTTATGGGCGCGTTGGCAATGGAGCAACAGGAGGCGATGGGAAAGGGGGAACACGCTATAAACTTGTTGAAGAACTGTTTGATTATCAACGTGAATTTGGGGTTGCAGCTAAAACCATTATCGGCATGAAAAAATCACGCTACACCTTGCCTCATTCTGATCAAGGGGGACAGGATTTTGGTACCATTGTCATCCCTTCTTTTGCTGAAGCAAGCTAATTATTAAAGGATGACAATTATGGCAGAAAAATCGCTAATTACACAGGAACCTGTTGAAACCGTTGAGACCGTTGAGACTGTTGAAACCGTTGGCATGATAGATGAGGGATTGCCACCTGTTTTGCAGGGACGTAACAACTCTACGCAGCAGGTTAGTTTTTTACGGGCGCGTATTAAATGTACAGACCAAGGGTTGATAACGAAAATTGGCGTTCTACCCCGAGGGGCTTTTATCAAAAGTATTATAGCTTATACCATAGAGGATTTTGAAGATGTAACGGCTACATTTGGAAAAGAGCCTCATGGTAATGATTATGGAGAAACAAAGCTTAATCAATCTTACAATGGCAATGTGTACATACCCATGGAGGAACGAGATGTTCCATTAGAAGCTGAAAATACGATTTACATGACACGAGACAAGCAAAGCACCAAAGGTGATGCTGAGGTGATTGTTGAGTTTTACACCAATCGTTAAAGGCAAGGGGGCGTTTATTGCTTGCGTCCCCCTCCCATACAAGATGCCCCAAGACATTTGGAAGAGGGTGATATGACAATAATAGTACAGACAGGTGGTCCGATTGGAGACAAACAGACCATTGCTCCTTGGGATAAAAATTTTATCCAGATGTTAAACGATATTCAGGATGAAATAGATGATCAAACAGATGAGTATGTTGATCAAGTGCAAAGGGCGATATTTTCGGCTATTCGCTTTTGTGAACGATTGCCTTTTTATTTCAATGAAAGCCGTGAAGTTGTTTTTACCACTCTAAAGGGCAAAAGCCGTTATGGCGCAGAGGAAAATCCAGTTATTCCGGCTGCTGTTCGCATTGTTGATGCTTACGTTTATGAAGATAATCACAGCAAATCAAAGCTTTTGCATGGGGACGCGCTCTTCATTGAGAGCCTTGAGGATGACTCTCACCATGGCATGCCTACACGCTATGCTTATTTTGAACAAAAGCTTGTCTTGTATCCAACACCAGACCGAGTTTATTCTATCAGGCTTATTCTTGACCCTATAAGAATAAAAGATATTGAGAGTGCACAAGAAGCGTCCATATGGTTTTGTGAAGCCTATGAACTGATCAAAACGCGTGCAAAATATGAAATTTATACCAATATTATTAAAGAACCACAGATGGCAGCTGCAGCTTTTGCCATGTTCCAAGAACAGTTAGATGCATTGAGAATTGAGACTTCGCGGCGCAAAAATCTGTTCAAAATTCAACACACGGACTTCTGATGACGTTTATCCCCATTGCTGAATATAGACCAGACACCGCATTTATTAATAGCGGTTATTCTCATGAGATAGTGAATGTTTTGCCTGCACAAAATTCGTATATTCCGTTTCCTATGGTTGCACCGGTCTCAGATCCTTTTCCGGATGTGATTTTGGGGGTCTATGCGGTGCGCTCATTGGGTGGTGTGCGCATCATTGTGGGGGCACCAACAAAGCTTTATGAATATGACAACAGCACGCGCGGCTGGAAAGACATTAGCAAACCTCACACACAATATCACGCCAATGAGACTGCGCTTTGGTCTTTTGCTTCTTTTGGTGATCATATCATTGCTGTTAATAGCAATGACCCACCACAAATGCTTTCGTTAAAAACGGAGGAAAAGTTTTGTGATGTGGGCGGTAATCCCCCGCGTGCTGGACTTGTGCGTGTGTGGGGTGATTTTGTTTGCCTGATGCAATTAACAGATAAGCCAAACCGTGTTCAGTGGTCAGGTCTCAATGATGCAACACATTGGACGGTTGGGGAGAAAAGTTGCGATTATCAAGATTTTCCCGATGGAGAATATGTTCAAGGGTCTACGGAATCAACAAATCCACTTATTTTTATGCGTTCCGCCATTTATCACGCAACCTTCGTACCAGGCTCTAGAATTATCTTCAGTTTTGCAAAAATAAAAGACAAAATAGGGGCGAAAAGCAGTACAGCAATTGCAAGCCGTGGAGACTGTACTTTCTTTGCATCTGATGATGGTTTTTATCAAATCAACAGTGCTGGTGAAATGCTCCCTATTGGCTTTGGAAAAGTCGATAAAACTATCTTCACACTTTACAATAACTTTGCCATTGATGAGATGAGGGCATGTATTGATCCGGTCTATTCTCGTGTTTATTTTTCTATCAATGATAACACCGAAGGGATGCATATTTATGTTTATGATTGGCTCTTACAAATATGGAGTGTCATTAAGGGGCAGAACCTTCTCTTATTTCCCCTTTTTGCAGCCGGTTATACATTAGAAGGCTTAGACGAAGTACAAGAGAGCTTGAAAGATTTACCAGCTTCTCTTGATAGTAAAATGTGGCAAAATGGTGCGCCTGTTTTGGGAGCCTTTACGCCAGACAACACATTTGGTTTTTTTGTAGGTCCTCCGATGGAAGCAGTTATTGCTTCACAAATTGTGGGGGATACGGGCAGGCAAATCAACCTGATGAGTGAGGCTTTTGTTCAAGCGGATACAACAAAAGGTTTTTTAAGTGTTGGGGCGGCTTTTATCATTGATAACAAGAACCAATTAAATTGGGCTAAAGAGCGTTATGCCGGCTATAATATTGGGATGTATAATATCCGCTCACGGGCGCGTTATCACGCTTTGCGTCTGAGAATACCAGAAGGCACGCCATGGACGCATATAACAGGCTTTGATGTAACGCTCAAACCCGCGGGCATAAGATGAGTTTTAAGATCTATAATACAGAAAAATGGAGCGCTGAACAAATGGCGCCCTATTTTGAGAATGTCATAAAATCGATAGCTTACTTTAATCAAAAATTCCCTGATGATTATAATACAGAGACCATTTTAAACGATATTTTGAAGGGAGAAAAAGTTCTTTGGATTATCGTTGATGCGCATGAAAACTTTATGGCGCATGTCACAACACAGTTACAGGAACTCGTCACTGGAGCATTAAGGGCGGTTATTGTCACGCTTGGTGGAAAGGGAGGAGCGCCCTTAACAAAGCTTATCACTCAGATTGAAGCCTATTACAAGAAAAAAGGGGCAAAAGAGCTTGTCATCATAGGCAGGCGAGGGTGGGAAAAATCTCTTAAATCGCATGGATATTTCGTTAATCTTTTAGAATATAGAAAGCAGCTTTAATATGGGAAAAAGTTCTAAACCAATCCAGAATACCCAAAACACGACGCAAACAAATGAACCCCCTGCATGGGCAAAAGGTATTTTTGAACACGCAGCTCAAGATGCCATGACTTTTTATAACCAAGGCAGCGGAAAAGCCGTTTATGACGGGCAGCGAGTTGCGGGTTTAAGTGATCAAACAAAGAATGCGATTAATGGGCTTAGCAATAATACGCATAACTATGATAACAATTATTTAAATGGATTAGCCACAGGGCAAAATTCAACAAGCCAAAACTTAAAGAACATGGCTTCAGGGCAACAAATAGGCAATAACCCTTACTTTGATGAAGCGCTTCAAAACACATTAAATAAGGCAACAAGCTCTATTAATAGTTCATTGGCAGGTGCGGGGCGTTATGGTTCTGGGGCGCATACTGGGGTTTTGGCTAATGAATTGGGGGGCATAGCAACACAAGCTCTATCACAGCAATATAACCAAGATGTCAACAATATGATGAATGCCAATGGTCTCATTGACCAAGCAAACCAAAATCAGTTGGCGGGCGCCAATAACTTCTTTCAAGGTCAAGGTCAGGCAAATCTTAATGCGTTGACGGGAGGGAGTGTACTTGATGCCAATCATCAACGGCAATTGGATGAAGAGCGGCAAAAATGGGAGCAGCAGAACAATCTTGATTGGGACCAGTTAAGTAAGTTGCTCGCAGCTGGTGGGGCTGTTGCTGGAAATTATGGAACGCGCACAGGACAAATGACGACATTGACTCCACAGCCAAAACCTAATCCGTGGGAGATTGTTGGAAATGTTGGAACTATCCTTGGTACTTTTGCTGGGCTTAGCGACATCAGAGCGAAAGAAAATATCGTGCAAGTTGGGCAGCGAGATGGACACAAACTCTATGAGTATAATTACAAGGGCTATCCAGAGCGCTATCGCGGTGTAATGGCGCAAGATGTTTTGAAGTCAAAACCTGAAGCTGTTTTCTTGCATAAGGCGACAGGCTTTTTGCATGTGGATTATGGCAAGCTTGGCTTTGAGATGGAAAGGGTGCAGTGATGGAACAAGAAAACACAAATTCTCTTTTAAAGTTGTTTGATCCAAAATTTTTGCGTCCCTTGATGTATCAGGTCATACCTCAATTGCCAAAGCATTTGTTCGAACAGCTTTCTACGCCTCCAAGCACGCCGTTGGAAGGGCGATACAAGCCAAGTTTTTTAGAACGTGCTGCTTTTAGCACAAACCCTTTTGATGCGAGAAATGGGGATAATACTCCACAAAAATTGAGTCCTACAGAGCTTATTCGTGGTTCTCAAGCAGGAGGAGGAGAAGTTGGGAAAAAAACGCCAGCAGAATTGATTATGTCTACGGATGATTTAAAGCGCCAAATGCCTCCATTACCGGATGTTTCAAAGGATACTGTTAAGATACAAGAGGCGCCAGAGCAACAAAAGCATGACGTCTCAGAGCAGGGAGGTGTTGCATCAATGATTCCTCAATCTCCACTTGTTGCGAACATTGATCAGTCTAGTGGGGATGAAGCTGGGCGACAGCAGAAAAATGTGATGGATTATATTGCTCAACTTAATGAGAAATCTATAGCGGAAAACTCTTTGAAAAACGATTCTGGAAATGATGAGGAAAAGCTTTTTGATGCACCTATAGGAGAAGAAAAACATTTGAATGCACACTTACCAGAAGAGGAGCATTTAAAAGCAAGTGCTAAGCCCGAACAGGCAACCGATTATGTAAACGCAGTTGGAAACTTTATTCATAAAGATGCAAATCCAAGTAGTTTATGGGAGCGTTTTAGAAAATCAGAATTTTCCGAGCATTTAATGGATTTTTTTGCAGGGCTTGCGTTAGGAAAGACACCACAAGAAAGTTTTTCAAATGCATCTATCCTTATGCGGCAGGGCAACAAGGAACGCGCACAACATAAACAAACTTTGCAATTTTTACGCTCTAAAGGGTATAGCGATGAAGATGCGCAAGCACTCACGCAATATCCAGATCTTGCCATGAAAATCATAGGCAACACGTTAAGCCCTCAAGAAGGCTATAGAACATTGACATCAGAAGAAAAGGCAGAGCAGGGATTGCCTGAGGATATGACTTTCCAAGTCTCAACAAGCACAGGGAAAATTATACCTGTCCAAGGAGGACAGCGTTCCACTACTTCTGGATTAGGGGGGAATACCGATGGCATGCTGTCAAAGCCTGAATCAGGTTATATGTATGTTAAGGATGAAAATGCACTTGGTGGCATACGTGCGGTGCCAATTGCAGGCAGTGGTTCAGAACATAAATTAATTCAAGAACAGAAGGAGGAGGAGCGTAAAAACCAACAAATGCAAATGCGAATTCTGGAAACAGCAGACAGGTCAAATCGTATACTCTCAGCATCTAAAGAATTGCTAAAAACTATTGAGGAACACCCGCATGTTGTTGGTTTCACTGGTCCTATAATGTCGTTCCTTCCTAATTCTAAGGCAAAAGATTTTGGGCATATGCTTGATTCATTGAAGGCAAGTATCGGGCTTGATGCCTTGAGAAAAGCAAAAGCATTTTCACCAAATGGCGCATCTGGCTTTGGGAATTTGTCTAATATGGAATTGCAAGCATTGCAAAACTCTGTAGCGGCGTTGTATCAAGATCTTTCTGCAGAGCAAATGAAGAAATCTTTAAAAACAGTTATTGACACTTTCAATAAATCCAATGCAGCAACGCGCGCAATTCTTTTTGGTGGTGCAGAAGCAACAAACGAGCTCGTTCGAGCCGCCTATGGGCAAGATGCTTATAAGGGAAATCATGCACAGTCAAATGATCCACTAGAAAAACAGATAGAAGCATTGCCGGAAGGCATGTTGTTCGTTGATAGAGATGGACGCATTAAGGAGAAACAAACCAATGGCTGAAGTAATCCCTCCTCTTATTAATCGTAAAAACACAAGAGTCATTGGGCATATAAGTGACTATACACCAGAACAGCTTCAAGAGCTTTTCGCGAAGAATAAGGAAAGGCTAAGTGGTTCTGTTACAGGAAATAATGGTGCAACAGAAGAAGATAGTCCACATCCGAGTGCAGCGGGTGCTTTTGGATGGGGTGCTCTTCATGGGTTAACCATGGGGTATGATGATGAAATAGCTGGAATATTAGAAGCAGGACCTTGGGATTATTGGATGGGAGATAAAGAGGCAGTCAAAAAATATAATGAAGTAACAAAGCGATGGCGTGACTATCAAAGAGCGGCGAACCGAGATCATTTTTATCTATCTCTTGCGGGGAATTTAACGGGTGCTGCGGCACCCGTAATTGCTTCTGCCCTCTTTCCACCCGCGGCAGGGGCTCCTGCTGCTGCTCGTGCGGCAATTGGGGCTGATGTTGTGCTGGGAGGTAGAGCTGGTGTTGCAGGAGCACAAATAACCAGTAAAGCTTTAGCAGCAGGAGAAAGGGCGGTGCAATCTGCTTTAGCAGAGGGTGCGGAACGGGCAGCGGCAAAAGCTGCAGGTGAAGCAGCAATGAAAGCAGTAGCAAGTAAAGAGGCGGCAAAATTTAGCTTGGGGCGTGCAGCAAAAACTGGAGCCATTTATGGTGGAATAGCAGGCAGTGGTGAAGGGGAAGGGCTTGCAGATACTCTAGTGTCTGATGGGGTTGGTGCAGGGCTAGGCGTTGCAACACCATTTGTTGCCAGTGGCGTATCAAAAGTGACACCTTTTGTGACAAAATCACTTAAAGCAGCATTGAGAGGACCTATAAGCCCAGCTGAAATGGCAGCAAAAGCAGCGCTAATGCCAGAAAAAGAAGCATTTCAGATAAGCGATAGAGCGCTTAGGGATGTAAGCCAAACTTTAGGGGATGAAGGTGTTGATAAGCTTGAAAGGGCATTAAAACAGCGAGGTCCTGATTCAATGATTATTGATCTTCATGATGGGCTTGCTAAAAGAGCTTTTAAGGCAGCAAAAAAAGACCATGATACATATTCGCTCATAAGTAATCGTTTGAATGAAAGGCAAGATGCGAGTGCACTGCGGGTAAAGGATGCGTTGACAGATGTGATGGGTCCAAAAGTAGATACGCTTAATTTAAAGCAAGAGATTATCAAACAAGCACAGAAAAAAGCTGAACCATTTTATGAGAGGGCGAAAGCTTCTCCTATTTCTAATGCTGTCAGTAAAGATTTATCGCGGTTGCAAGAAACCCCCGCATTTCAAAAAGCATACAAAAAAGCAATTGCACAAATGCCAAATGAAGCGGATGCAACAGTTATAGGGAGCAATGGATATCCAAAACTGAATATGCGGATTTTACATAAGATGAAAGAGGTTTTGGATGATCAAATTAATTCTGCTCGTATCAAAGGAAAACAAGGATATGCGCGAGATTTGACTCTGTTCAAACAACGCATTCTGGACGTTTTAGATACGTCATCTCCAGATTATGCTAAAGCACGGAAAATTTATTATGACGAGCGTACTATTGGTGATGCTTTGGAGCAAGGAAAAAAAGCACTGAATAAGAGTGTTGATCTTGATACAATCAACAGACAACTTTCAGATTTGGGGTTGATGGAAAAAGAGGCTTTTCAAAAAGGTGTACGGTCACAAATAGAAACTGCGGCAGGCAATGCACAGAATTTTGAACACAGTCTTTTGAGTTTGTTTGACACGCAAAATGGTCAAGAAAAGTTGCAGCGTATTTTTGGTGAGGATAAAGCCAAGCAACTTATGAAAGTGTTGCAACCAGAAGTGGAAAGAACAAAGCTTTTTGCACGATTGCCAAACCATATAGGTGAAGTGGAAGAGAGGGGGGCACAACAGACTATGGGTATAGGAAAGATTGCTTTCATCAAGGCAGTTGTAAAAAATTTCTTAGGGAAATTTGGACGCAAACTCTCAAGCGTCCATAAAGATACTGAGAGAGATATTGCAGCGCTTATAACAGCGCGGGAAAAAGGAGATTTTGGATTAGCAAGAGAAAAAGCCGTTGAATTAATTAAGAAGTTTCATGAAGCAGAAAAGAAACGCTTAATAACACGAGAAAATTATACGAAATTCATTAATTTTGTTGGCATTATTTTGAATAGCAGCGTTGATAGAACGGTTATAAACTAATGATCAATTTTCATCCTAATGTGAAGCGTGCTATCTCACAGGCAGCACAAAAATATGGTTTGCCAGAAAGCTTTCTTGAACGTGTTGCTATGATAGAAAGTAACGGTAATCCAAATGCAAGAAATAAGAACAGCAGTGCAGGGGGGCTGTATCAATTTTTAGATTCAACAGCAAAACACTATCAACTGAATGACAAGTTTGATCCCTTTCAAGCAACCGATGCTATGGCACGGTTAACGAAGGATAATACGCGTTATTTAGCAACAGCATTAGGCAGAGAGCCATCAGAGGCAGAGCTTTACCTCGCACACCAACAAGGACCAGCAGGGGCAGTAAAGCTTATCAAAAATCCACATATTCCAGCAAGCCAGCTTTTAGGTCGACAGGCAGTCACACTCAACGGTGGCAACATGGAAGCTACAGCAGGGGATTTTATGAATCATATTTATGGGCTTTACAATAAAACGGGAGATGCTTTGAAGAGAACGATACAGCAAAACCAAAGCAATGGACAAGCAGCACCAAACGAGGTGGGTCCTTTGCGTGGGGTTGAGAGGCTTCAAAAGACACTTCAAGGTAATCAAGTGGCTCAAGGTGATCAAGGGGGCAACCAATTAATGACATATGACACGCCATTCCCAAACAGAATGATGGCACCTGAAAGCAGAGACAATTTAACAGGACAGGTTATGGAAACCACACCATTGCAAGCACAAGGTATTGATGCAGGTGCTCTTAAAAAGGGCTTTTCCGGTTTGCTTCATTTAATGAGAGAGAATGGAGAAAGACAAAAACAGCAGGCACAGATGGTACAACAACAAATGTTGCAGCAACCAGTCATGGCGGGTTTCTCACAATCGACTGGGCGCCCGACAGATTTAACAGCTCTTATTGATCCCTCTAGGCGGCAATCTGTTGGTTCCTATGGGCGGCAAAAAGAAGAGCAATTGCGCGAAGAGCTATTAAGAAGAACGGGGGCTTATCATGTCTGATATTTATGACTGGTCACTCACAGCTGATCAAAATGCCAATTCCGATAGTATCATTAATTGGGCAGAAGGGCAGCCGCCTAGTTCTGTTAATGATAGTGCGCGGGTCATGATGCAGCGTATACGTGAATATCTTGCCGATAATGGTGGTTCTCTTGACTCAAAGTTTATTGTGAATGGAAAGGAACAAACAACATCAATTACGTTGACGACGGTGTCGCCGATAGCAAAATATAAAAACGATATCATTATCCGCTTTAAGGCGCGTGGTATAAATATTGGTACGACAACAATAAACATGAATAATATAGGAGCAAAGCCACTCTATAAAGCCACCAGCACGGGAATAGTACCATTGACAGGTGGTGAGTTACAAATGGGTGGTATTTATGAAATAGTCTATAATGATGGCATATCAACAAAAGGTCTTGATGGCTGGTATCTTTTAAACCCTACCCCCATTCCACCACCGAAGGTCGAAACCTTTCCTTCAGGGTTTATTGCGACCTTTGCTATGCAAGAAGTCCCAAACGGCTGGCTTTTATGTGATGGCGCTACTTATGAACGCAAGGATTATCCGCAATTATTCAAGGCGATAGGGGATAAATGGGGAAAAAACAGCGATACAACCTTTAAAGTTCCAGACTTTAGAGGAATGTTTTTGCGCGGCTTTGATAATGGTCGCGGTTTAGACAGAAGTAGAAAATTTGCTGATATACAGCAAGATTGCCTTAAATCGCACACACATGCTTGTAGCGTTGAATCGGCGGGGCAGCACGCACACAATTTTCAGTATGCTGGAGTTGGATGGAGCGCCAATGATATTGGCAGAAGGAACCCCAGTTATCACTATCAAACCCTTACAGGGATAACAGAACCTGCTGGAATGCACACGCACAAGATAACACTTTCTTCAACGGGCGAGGCAGAAACGCGCCCTGTTAATGCTACGGTTGTTTATGCCATAAAATCATAAGGTTTTCAGATGATCAATAATCCGTCTGCTATTGATGATATTGCGGACGCGGAGCAAATCCGCGTCCTTTTTTATGCAAGCAATAGAATGGTTCATGCGCCATTGAATAAGGTACTTGATCTTGTCAAAAGCGACATACAGCATGATCTTTTAAGCGCTTTGGCACAGTATCAAGAAGCAACAGATAAACGCATAGAGATCATGCAAAAACTTATTGATGAATTACAGTCTCTCATCTCCCACAACCTCAAAAAATAGACTTACTAAGGAATAAAACGCGATGCCATTACCCTATCATACGCACATATTTAAGCTTGAACCAGCAACAAAGAAAGAAGTTAAAGAAGGTGTTTTAGATAGTAAGGCTCTTGCACCCGTTTCAGTGGGGAGTGCAGCAGCTTATGAGGTAGAATATTTTGCAACTGCTGCTCAAGGAAAAAAGGCTGATGATGCTGTTGCAAAGAGAGATATTGGAGCTCTTGCTTACAAAGATAAGGTCACAATCAACGATATTGAAGCAAGTGGTGAAGCGCATGAGAATGCGATTTTATCAGGCGCTGGCTGGGTAAAAATATCGCCTTTAGGGATTGGCGATATGAAGGCTGCTACATATGACCCCGACAATGTGGGGGCAAATGCATTTTCTATGGAAAATATGCACGAGGGTCCTACCAAAAAGATCTTAACCACAGAGGAAAGATCAAAGCTACGATGGTTGAGTTCTACGCAGCCAACGATGGAAAAATGGCGGAGGGGAGATGAAGGTGTTTATTATCCCATATCTCCAGTAGATCTCAAAAATACCATTCGTTATTTTGTAGGCTCAAAGTCTGTTGGTATGTCAAAATCAGTTTATGATCCAGATAAAATAGAAAAAGATGCCTTTGATATGGAGAATATGAAAGAGGGGAATACGCATCTTATTTTAACCCCTCAAGAACGTGCACAGGTTGCAAAAATTGATAAAATTGAAGATGTGGCACAGCACGCACAAGAAAGTGCACAACAAGGGCTTTATGCAGCAAGTGAGGCAAGGAGTATAGGGAGTGCTGCATTCAATACAGCGGATTTTGCACAAACAATAGCTGAGTCCGCACAAAAAACAGGAGACAGGGCACAAGCTGTGGCAAGTGTCGCACAAGAAACAGCGGATAGTGTACAGAAAAAAGTTGATCTCATTCAACCTCTTGCAAAAAAAGACTGGATTGATGGCACAAAGACAGTGGATGCACTTATCTCACCAGCCAAACTGATGGCTTCAATCAAAGCAAATAGTAGCAATAGCAGCGGCGCTGGTAGCGGCAACAATGGTGGCGGGGTTAGAAAACCTGTTGAAATTCTGATGACAGAAAGCGGAGATATTCCATTGCCTGATGGTATTACTGCTGACACCGATATCGAAGTATGGGCTTGGGGCGGTGGAGGTGGTGGCGTTAAAGATGGCGGCGGCGGCGGCGGTCAATGCGTGCATGTTAAAATGAAAGGTTCTGATTTAGATAAATTAAAAACAGCTTACATTGGTCGTGGTGGTAAAGGCAATGACAGTAACATTTTATGCAATGGTGGTAAAACAATTATCAAAGGGCTTGTTACAGCAGAAGGAGGATATTCCGTCTCCATGATTTATGTTAACTTTGGAGGGAAAGGCGGGGATGGAGGAGGAAACAGGGGGGGCACCAGTGGTGAGAGCTTTATTTTTTCTGGTGGTAATGGTGGAGGGAGTGGAAGTGACGGCAAGAGAGCTGGTACCGGTGGAAGTTCTTTTCTTGGCGGCGGCGGCGGCGGTGGCGGTAAATGTAAGGGTTCTATCATGGGGCAGGGTGGTGAGAGTTACAAAGGTGGTAGAGGTGGTCGTGGCGGCAATGGAGCTGGCGGCGGCGGGGGATATTTCGATGGGAAATCCGGAGGCGACAAAATTGGCGGCGACGGTGGTGACGGAGCAGTACTCATAAAGGTATATTTATAAGGTGAATTGAACAATGGCACGAAAAATAAGTAAAGACTGTTTATACTGTTTAAAAAAGTGGGAAGGTTTGCGCTTGCAGGCTTATCAAGATACTTCTGGCATATGGACGATTGGTTATGGTCATACGAAAAAAGCCGGTAAACCAAAAGTTGTTGAGGGTATGGTGATTACGGAAAAAAAAGCCGAAACCATGCTTTTAGCAGATTTGCAGCAATATGAGAGAGCGGTAGAAAAAGCAGTTTGTGTGAATTTAAGCGACGAGCAGTTCGGCGCTCTTGTTTCCTTTTGTTATAATGTAGGTATTGCAGCTTTCCAAAACTCTACATTGCTTAAAAGGCTTAATCGGGGGGATTATGAAGCAGTACCAACCGAATTGCAGAAATGGACCAAAGCAGGAGGCAAACGTTTACAAGGTCTCGTACACCGGCGTGTAGCAGAGGCAGGGCTATGGGCGAAAGGGGCTTATGTTTCTTCTAATTATCAAACAGTAGAAACGAAACAACCAACAGGGTTTCTCAAAGCAGAAGCATTGGCACCGATTATTGGTTCTTTCTCAGGTCTTGGTGGGTTTTTAGCGGGCAATGGACCAATCCAATGGGCTTTAGCCGCCATTATGGTTTTAGCGGCATGTACTGGCATTTTCTTTGTTGCTAAACGCTTTCAGGAGCACCGCCTATGATCTTATGGATGAAAAGAAACTTGATGGTAACAGGTGCGGCTTTAGCCGCTTTTTTTATTGCCTTAGCAAAAGCTTTTACTCTTGGGAAAAAAGTAGAGCAACAAAAGCAAACAGAAAAAGCTTTAAAAGCAGCCACAACACGGCTTGAGGTGGAAAGTGAAGTTAATCAAAAAAGTGATGCTGATGTGCGTGCTGCTCTCTCTCACTGGTTGCGCGACAAATAAATATGTTTCTTCTTGTGTTGGTTGGTTACCTATTTATTTAAGCCGGCAAGATCTGAACACCATTAGCTCAAACTTAGCAAGAGAGATCTTAAAGCATAACGAGCAGGGTCAACGCTTGTGTGGGTGGAAACATGGCTAGAAAAAAAACACAAGACGATATAGAGCTTACAGAAGCAGAAAAAGAAATGCTTCAAGAAATGATACTTACCTACCAAAGTGTGAAAATGATGTCTCGCTTTATGAAATGGATAGCGTTTTTTATCTTTTTGTTGATCCTTGATTTTGCACGCCTCATGGATGCGCTAGATAATGTCATTGCACATTTAAAGCAGTGGTTTTCAAAGAACTGAACAACTGTCATAAAAGAAAAAATTTCGTAAAATTCTTTATTACTATGAATTGGAGATCCAATTATAAACGCAGTTCAGAATGGGAACCAAGTCGTAAAAGCTCTAGTGTTTTGGCATCTGGCTTTCGATAGATCAAAACTAAATCCGGCTTTATGTGACAATCACGACAATTGCGCCACTGACCTGTTAGTGCATGATCTCTCCAATGCGCCTTTAGCGGTTCATTCTCCGCTAACGCTTTGACCACAAGCAGCAAATCCTCCTCTAGTGCATTAGCATATTTACCTTTGCTTTCACGTTTAAGGTCACGGCGGAATGAACGCGTATAGACAATTTCCCGCATAGCAAGCTTAGGTTTGCTTTTCAGATTTACGTGCTTCGGTTCTATCTGAGCGTATCATGGTCCTTAAGCCGTCTAATGATGTACGTTCGACGCGTCCCATTTCGGCATCCTCGATAGCTTGTAATGTTTCCGGATTTGGTTGGAATAGATCAAGTGGTAATGCTCTATCTCTAGCAATGCGGGTCATAAACATGCGCACTGCATCCGATATAGTTAAACCCGTAGACTTAATAACTGCACTTGCAATTTCTTGAACTTCATCAGGTATGCGGGCTTGAATTTTTCCCATTACTAAACCTCCTACTTAATTGTACTACAATGTACTACATTTCAAACCTATGTCAAGAGATTTATCCGTCATGCTATACAACCTTGTGTATTAAGGAGGGTAGGAAGTCAATTTTTAAAAGGAGCTAACCAAAACCTGAGAATTTCTGCTAGAATCACGAGAGAGCTTCTTTTTTAATAGGATTTTTTAGATGCCAACACCATTTGGTAAAACCTTACGCAAACTTCGCATTGATCATTCAGAACGCCTTTTAGATATGGCTAAAAAATTAGATATATCTGTAGCATTTTTATCATCTGTAGAAATTGGCAAAAGATCTGTTCCTGTAGGATTAGAGGAAAAGATAATTGAACTCTACACTTTAGATCAAGAGGTAGCAGAAATTTTGAGAAGAGAATCGGATGCTTGTCGTAAAAGCTTCACTATAAAGCCTTCTAATCCGTTGAGTCGTGAAATTGTTGGCATGTTTGTTAGAAATTTACATAATCTTTCACAACAGGATTTAGCAGAATTTAAAAAATTATTAGAGAAAGTTAGCAAACAAGCATGCGCTTCGTAGAAGCATGTTCGAGAATCCTATTCCCGAACCTTTATTTACGAATCCCGCACCTTGAAAAAACACACATGAAATCAATAAGCTATAGCACCATAAAAGTGCTGTGGCGGAGGGGGTGGGATTCGAACCCACGGTACAGTCTCCTGCACGCCGGTTTTCAAGACCGGTGCCTTAAACCGCTCGGCCACCCCTCCAAACTGGATATGCTTTCTGACAAATTTCTTGCAAAAGGTCAATCATTTTAATACGTATTTTAAAGCGTTCTTTGTAAAATTATTTAAATTTCAATTAAAATAATTCTTCATAAGTTAATTCTTTGAGTGTGTTATCTAACAGTTTTATTTTTAAACATGATCGTTTTTTCTGAAAAAATGAAAAGTAAATATGATATTTATCATTTCTTTTTTCTGTTTAAAAATTTTTTACAAAGCAATATTTTTTAAGTTTTAACGACCGATATTCGTAATAATAAGAAATGTTCAGTTGAAAATATTTGATAAATTATATTAAATTCTTTGCGGGCGTGTATTTTTGAATTATTTTATCTTTCCAGATATTTATTCTATTCAAATCGTTCATATCTGCGAAAAAAAATGTTATTGTTTTGACAGTTTATGAGAGATAAATTTGTAAGAATGACATAATATATTCAAGGAAAGTTTTTATTGAGTTTAAATAAGCATAATTCGATAAGAAAGCTCTTTAAAAGATTTTAATTTTCTAAATAAAAATATTTAGATATTTAGTGCGTCTAAAGGGCGGCTTGGAGGGAATGGCTGGTTTGCACTATTTGAAAAAATTTTTATGTAAGATTTGCATCGATAGTTTAAAATCTCTTCCAGATATGACTGGAAATTAGGTATATTTATAATGCTTTTTTTGTGGGAGAAGCAAAAAGTTAGTTGGAATAGAAGAAAAGATTATTGAACAATACGCTTAGATCAATAGATAGCTTGCTAAGGTATTGCATAGTTTTTCAAGAATAGAACTTAAAAACGCTAAATTATGCAGAGGCAGAAAGCATAAACTTTAACAGACAAGCTTTTAAAAGCCGATTCATTCATAAGTATGTGTAAAATAAAAAACTTATTTACAAAATAAAATGGTGGGCGATGAGAGACTCGAACTCCCGACATCCTCGGTGTAAACGAGGCGCTCTACCAGCTGAGCTAATCGCCCAATGCAATGATTGGCAATTGAATGGGAACTCTTTAAGGAAAAATTTTTCTAAACGCAAGAATAAAGATGGTATTTGATAATTTTTTTTAAAAATGCATAATCCTTCTTGACATAAACGCATGAACCCCTTACACGACCGCTTGTACCAAATTAAATTGGTTCGAAAAAAATGCGCGGGTGTAGCTCAGTTGGTTAGAGTGCTGGCCTGTCACGCCGGAGGTCGCGGGTTCGAGCCCCGTCACTCGCGCCATTTCGTGATTCCTTGTGAAATTTCCTTTTTAAAATATCCATATAGTATTGAGTGTGGTGGTGGAGTATTTGATTGGGGGATGATATGTTTTTTCTTTCTTTTTATATGGTTTATAATAATAGGGCTTGCGTCTTTCTTTGCTCTGCGTTACCTATGCCGATAAGAAAAGTATCGCTCTATATGCCTTTGAAGCAGTATGAATAGAATTAATAGAGCGATTATTAAATTTGTCTGTTTGGTCTCGCAATATTGAATCATTGTGTTAAACTCAGGCATTTCGTTACGATGGAAGAGGGTTATGGCTTATTTATTGAGCTCTTATTTACCGGTCTTGATTTTCATTATTGTGTCAGCTGTTATTGCTGGAGTTTTGTTGATTACACCTTACATTGTAGCATATCGTTCCCCTGATCCTGAAAAGTTATCGGCTTATGAATGTGGGTTTAATTCATTTAGTGATGCACGCATGAAGTTTGATATTCGTTTCTATTTGGTATCAATTTTATTTATTATTTTTGATCTTGAAGTTGCTTTTCTTTTTCCTTGGGCTGTTTCATTCGAATCAATAGGTATGTTTGGCTTTTGGTCTATGATTGTGTTTTTAGCAATTTTGACTATTGGGTTTATATATGAATGGAAAAAAGGAGCCCTTGAATGGAATTAAGATCTAATAATTCAACGATTGCTGCTCCAAAACCAAAAGGAATCATTAATCCCAATACTGGTGAGCTGATAGGGTCTGACGATAAGTTTTTTCGTGATATTAATGCTGAATTATCAGATAAGGGGTTTTTAGTTACTTCGGCAGATGCTTTGATTACTTGGGCACGTACCGGTTCTTTAATGTGGATGAGTTTTGGTTTGGCTTGTTGTGCTATCGAAATGATGCAATGCTCAATGCCTCATTATGATAATGAGCGTTTTGGATATGCGCCACGAGCTTCACCCCGTCAGTCAGATGTGATGGTGGTTGCAGGTACTCTAACAAATAAGATGGCTCCTGCTTTAAGAAAAGTGTACGATCAGATGCCAGAGCCACGTTATGTGATTTCTATGGGATCATGTGCAAACGGTGGGGGATATTATCATTATTCCTATTCAGTAGTGCGTGGATGTGATCGTATCGTGCCTGTCGATATATATGTTCCAGGGTGCCCACCTACAGCAGAGGCATTATTATACGGCATATTGTTGCTACAGAAAAAAATCCGTCGTACCGGATCCATAGAGCGATAGAGAGTTTTCTTGTCATGATGGATAAAACTTTGGTTGAACTTGCTGCTTATTTGGAAAACAAGTTAAAAAATAAGCTTGAAGAGACTGTTATTGCTTTTGGTGAATTGACCATTGTGGCACGTCTTGATGCAATTATCGATGTCTTAATGTTTGTTCGTGATGATTCGCGCTGTCAATTTATTAATCTCACAGACATTAGTGGTGTGGATTATCCTTCTCGCGATAAGCGCTTTGATGTTTCTTACCAATTGTTATCTCCTCGTGAGAATTTACGCTTACGTGTAAAAGTTCGTACGGATGAAAATACTCCTGTTGCTTCAGCTTGTACGGTTTATCCTGGCGCAGAGTGGTATGAACGTGAAACGTATGATATGTATGGGATTTTATTTTCAGGACATCCGGATTTGAGAAGGATTTTAACAGATTATGGGTTTGAAGGATATCCTTTACGCAAAGACTTTCCTGTGACAGGATTTGTTGAATGTCGTTATGATAATGAAGCAAAGAGGGTAATTTATGAGCCTGTTGTTTTGCGTCAAGAGATGCGTAATTTTGATTTTCTTTCTCCTTGGGAAGGAGGACAGTATACTTTGCCATGTGATGGAAAAGCGGATGAAAAATAATAATATTTGTTTTGATAAGGCATTATATTAGAGTACTGTATTTCTTAAATAATTAAATATTTTTTAGTATGATAGATTTTTTTGATATTTGATATGAAGTTTTTTAAAAAGCAAGGGGTTGATTGTGGCTGAGGTCAATGTTCGAAACTTTAATATCAATTTTGGTCCGCAGCATCCTGCCGCGCATGGGGTTTTGCGCATGGTTTTGGAGTTGGACGGTGAAGTTGTTGAGCGTGTAGATCCACATATTGGGTTATTGCATCGCGGTACCGAAAAATTAATGGAAACAAAAACTTATCTTCAAGCGGGTCCTTATCTGGATCGTTTGGATTATGTTGCTCCTATGAATCAGGAACATGCTTTTGTCCTTGCTATTGAAAAGTTATTGGATATTAAAGTTCCTAAAAGAGGGCAATTAATACGTGTTTTGTTTTCTGAAATTGGGCGTATTCTTAATCATTTGCTTAATGTAACGACACAGGCAATGGATGTTGGTGCTTTAACACCACCTCTTTGGGGGTTTGAGCAACGTGAAAGATTGATGATTTTTTATGAGCGTGCCTGTGGCGCACGTCTTCATGCAAATTATTTTCGCCCTGGTGGTGTGCATCAAGATTTACCAGAATCTTTAGTTGAAGATATAGGTAATTTTATTGATCCTTTTCTTGTTGCTCTTGGTAAACTTGATGCGCTTGTAACGCCAAATCGGATTTTTAAGCAGCGTAATGTGGATATTGGCGTGGTAACTATTGATGAAGCTTGGGCACGTGGTTTTTCTGGGGTTATGATTCGTGGGGCTGGTGTTCCATGGGATTTACGTAAAAGCCAACCTTACGAATGTTATGATGAAATGGAATTTGATATTCCTGTAGGTAAGAATAGCGATTGTTATGATCGTTATCTAATTCGTATGGAAGAAATGCGTCAATCAGCAAAAATTATGCGCCAATGTGTGGAGCGTTTGCTGAGTACTGAAAAAAATGGACCGGTTTCGAGCTTGGATCGCAAGATTGTACCACCGAAACGGAGTGAAATGAAAAGTTCGATGGAAGCACTGATTCATCATTTCAAGCTTTATACGGAAGGTTTTCATACGCCTCCTGGAGAAGTATATGTTGCTGTGGAAGCTCCGAAGGGTGAGTTTGGTGTTTATCTTGTTTCTGATGGAACCAATAAGCCTTATCGTGTAAAGTTGCGTGCTCCTGGGTTTGCGCATCTCCAAGCTATGGATTTTTTAACCAGAGGTCATATGCTGGCGGATGCTACAGCTATTTTGGGTTCGATTGATATTGTTTTTGGGGAGGTTGATCGCTAATGTCCGTACGCCGTCTTGCAGATGATGTTTATCAGCCCGCTGAGTTTTCTTTTACAAAAGAAAATCAGATATGGGTAAAAAATACTATAGAGAAATATCCTGTAGGGCGTGAGCAGTCTGCTGTAATTCCATTATTAATGCGTGCTCAAGAACAAGATGGTTGGGTGACACGTGCCGCGATTGAGCATATTGCTCAGATTCTTTCCATGGCTTATATTCGTGTTTTGGAAGTTGCAACTTTTTACACTCAGTTTCAGCTTAAGCCTGTTGGAACAAAAGCGCATATTCAAGTTTGTGGTACGACCCCTTGTATGTTACGTGGATCTGGTGAATTGATTAAAGTTTGTCAGAAAAAAATTCATCATGAACCTTTTGTTACCAATCAGGATGGAACCTTATCATGGGAAGAGGTAGAATGTCTTGGTGCTTGTGTGAATGCTCCGATGGTTATGATTTTTAAAGATACTTATGAAGATCTTACAGCTGAGCGTCTTGAAGAAATTATTGATGCATTTGAAGCTGGGAAAGGTTCTGAGATAGCGGTTGGTCCGCAAAGTAGCCGTAAGTCGTCGGAACCGATTAGTGGTTTAACTTCTCTTATTGATGATGAGAAGGAAAAAAGATCTCTCAAGTCTTCACCAAAAAAGGATAAGGAAAGAGTGGGGACATAATTAAGTATTTTTCTTGAGAAAATATTTTATTATTCTACCCATGATGGCAACATTTAATGAAAAGTAAGAAGTCTTGAAAAGATATTTAAAAATTGCATTTGAGGAAAAGCGGAAAATGCTATGGGTAATAGAAAAAAAGGTGGGGTATGCTAGCTGATAAAGATCGTATCTTCACCAATATTTATGGTTTAAAAGACAAATCATTAAAGGCTGCGATGTTGCGTGGGCATTGGAATGGTCTGAAAGAGATGATTGACAAAGGTCGTGATTGGATCATTGATGAGGTGAAGGCATCCGGTTTGCGTGGGCGTGGTGGTGCTGGTTTTCCTACCGGAATGAAGTGGTCCTTTATGCCAAAGCAGAATGATGGGCGTCCTCATTATTTGGTTGTCAATGCCGATGAATCTGAACCTGGAACTTGTAAAGACCGTGATATTTTACGTCATGATCCCCATACTTTGATTGAAGGATGTGCAATCGCTACTTTTGCTATGGGAGCCAATGTTGCTTTTATTTATATTCGTGGTGAATATATTCGTGAACGTGAAGCGCTACAAGCTGCCGTTGATGAATGCTATGATGCAGGTTTACTTGGCAAAAAAACGAAATATGGGCATGCTTGTGATATTATTATTCATCATGGAGCTGGTGCTTATATTTGTGGTGAAGAAACAGCTCTTCTTGAAAGTCTTGAGGGAAAAAAGGGACAACCTCGGCTTAAACCACCATTTCCTGCCAATATGGGGATTTATGGCTGTCCAACAACAGTAAATAATGTAGAGTCCATTGCTGTTGTTCCAACGATTTTGCGACGGGGTGCTTCGTGGTTTTCGTCAATCGGACGAGCAAATAATGTTGGAACGAAATTATTTATGGTTTCAGGGCATGTTAATGCACCTTGTACATTTGAAGACGCTCTTGGTGTTTCATTCCGTGAATTAATTGAAAAACATACGGGTGGTGTTCGTGGTGGGTGGAATAATCTTTTAGCAGTTATTCCAGGGGGGGCTTCTTGTCCAGTCGTCCGTGGTGAGGATATGATCGATGCGATCATGGATTTTGATGGGATGCGAGATGTCGGGTCTTCTTTTGGCACGGGGGGAATGATTGTTATGGATAAATCAACCGATATTATCAAGGCAATTTGGCGTATAGCTGCTTTTTTCAAGCACGAGAGTTGTGGTCAGTGTACTCCGTGTCGTGAGGGGACGGGTTGGATGATGCGTCTTTTAGGGCGTATGGTTGAGGGAAGAGCACAAAAACGCGAGATTGATCTTTTGTTTGAAGTGTCTAAACAGGTTGAAGGACACACTATTTGTGCGCTTGGTGATGCTGCCGCATGGCCTGTACAGGGGTTGATACGTAATTTTCGTCCGGAAATCGAGCGTAGAATTGATGAATACACGCGAAATGTAGTCCAAAGCAAAAACATTGCTTTAGAAGCAGTAGGATAGAAGATTTTTTAAAGAGCAGCCGAATGCAAATTTTAAGTGGGTTATCCGCAGGTTGGATGGGTGATGATAAATATCAAAGTTGATGGCAAAGAGATTGAAGTTCCTGATTACTACACGTTGCTTCAGGCTGCTGAGGCGGCTGGGGCAGAAATTCCGCGTTTTTGTTTTCATGAATCTTTGTCAATTGCTGGAAATTGTCGTATGTGTTTGGTTGAGGTTAAGGGCGGTCCTCCAAAACCTCAGGCTTCTTGTGCTATGGGGGTTCGTGATTTACGATTAGGGCCTAACGGTGAAGCACCTGAGATTTTTACCAATACGGCGATGGTAAAAAAAGCACGTGAAGGTGTTATGGAATTTCTTCTCATTAATCATCCTTTGGATTGTCCAGTGTGTGATCAAGGGGGAGAATGCGATCTTCAAGATCAAGCAATGCTTTATGGACGAGATTGTTCTCGTTATAGTGAAAATAAGCGTGCTGTAGAAGATAAATATATTGGACCTCTTGTCAAAACTGTTATGACACGGTGTATCCATTGCACACGGTGTGTTCGTTTTACAACGGAAGTTGCAGGTATTTCTGAGCTTGGTTTGATCGGTCGTGGTGAAGATGCTGAAATTACGACGTATCTTGAAAAAGCTATGACATCTGAATTACAGGGAAATGTTATTGATCTTTGTCCGGTGGGAGCTTTAACTTCAAAACCTTATGCGTTTCATGCTCGTCCGTGGGAATTGGTAAAAACGGAATCGATTGATGTGATGGATGCGCTTGGTAGTGCGATCCGTATTGATAGCCGTGGCCGTGAAGTTATGCGGATTATGCCGCGTACGAATGAAGATGTAAATGAGGAATGGATCTCTGATAAAACGCGTTTTATTTGGGATGGATTGCGCACTCAGCGGCTTGATAGGCCATATGTACGCAAAGATGGAAAGCTTCAGCCTGTCAGTTGGACAGAAGCTTTTGCAAAAATTAAAATGGTGATCTCTAAAATTTTTCCAGAAAAAATTGGAGCCATTGCTGGAGATCTTGCGTCTGTTGAGGAAATGTATGCCCTTAAAGCATTATTGAGTTCTTTGGGCTCAACGCTTTTTGATTGTCGTCAAAGAGGGGGGGCTTTATCGCCTGAGTTTGGGCGTTCGAGTTATATTTTCAATCCTACAATTGCAGGTATTGAACAGGCTGATGCACTGCTTATAGTGGGATCTAATCCACGTCATGAAGCGGCTGTTTTAAATGCGCGTATTTTAAAGCGCCAACGGATGGGAAATTTTCCTATTGCATTAATTGGAGAGAAAGTCGATTTACGTTATCCTTATTCTTATCTTGGATCTGGGAGTGATACATTAACGACACTTATTCGTGGAGAGGATGTTTTTTTTAATGTCTTAAAAGAAGCGAAGAGGCCCCTTATTCTTATCGGAGAGGGAGCTGTTTCAGGAAATGAAGGTTTATCTGTTTTAAAAAGTCTTGCTAAATTAGCTGACAATATTGGTGCTCTTAGTGAAGAATGGAATGGGTTTGGGGTTCTTCATAATGCAGCATCGATTGTTGGAGGATTGGACATAGGCTTTACTTCTAAGCTTGGGGTTGCAAATATTCTTAAAACCTGTGAAGTTTTATTTTTACTTGGTGCTGATGAAGTAGAATTAGCCAATACAAAAGCTTTTACAGTTTATATTGGTAGCCATGGTGATAATGGTGCACATGCTGCTGATGTTATTTTGCCTGCATCTGCTTACACTGAAAAATCAGGGCTTTATGTGAATACAGAAGGACGTGTTCAAATGACAAATCGGGCTGGTTTTGCTCCAGGTGAAGCAAAAGAAGATTGGGCTATTTTGCGTGCTTTATCGGATATTTTAGGACAAAGGCTCCCTTTTGATTCTCTTTCTCAATTAAGACAATGCTTGTTTAATGATTATCCACACCTTTGTGCTGTTGATGATATAGTACCTTCTGATATAAGTGGTCTTAAGGCGCTTGGTTCAAAAATGGTTTCTCTAGAGAGTCAAACCTTTACTTCTATGGTTAAAGACTTTTATTTAACAAATCCGATAGCACGTGCTTCTGCTGTTATGGCTGAATGTTCATCTCTTGCAAAAAACCGTGCTACGCAAACTGTAAAGTAAGGCAAAGGAAAAGGAATAATGATGTATGATTTCTTTATGACTTGGCTGTTGCCATTACTCATTATAGTTGGAAAAACACTTCTTCTTTTGGTCGTTCTTTTGATCTTAGTTGCTTATCTTCTTTACGCAGATAGAAAGATTTGGGCTGCGGTACAATTGCGTCGTGGACCAAACGTTGTTGGTCCATGGGGTTTGTTACAGTCTTTTGCAGATTTAATTAAATTTGTTGTTAAGGAGCCTATTATCCCTGCAGGTGCAAATAAGGGTGTTTTTCTTTTGGCTCCTTTTGTTTCAGCGACACTTGCTTTATCAACTTGGGCTGTTATTCCTGTCAATGAGGGCTGGGAGGTTGCGAAGATTAATGTTGGCTTGCTTTATATCTTAGCCATTTCATCTCTTGAGGTTTACGGTGTTATTATGGGGGGATGGGCATCAAATTCAAAATATCCTTTCTTAGGAGCCCTTCGTTCGGCGGCACAAATGGTTTCTTATGAAGTTTCCATTGGGTTTGTGCTTGTGACTGTCATTTTAATAAGTGGTTCGTTGGATCTCACAACAATTGTTCATAAACAAAGTTCTGGAATTGGTACAACTCTTGGTCTTCCTTTTAACAGCTTTCTCGATTGGAATTGGTTGGTCCTTTTTCCAATGTTTATTATATTTTTTATTTCTGCGCTCGCAGAGACAAACCGTCCTCCATTCGATTTGGTGGAAGCAGAATCTGAACTTGTAGCTGGTCATATGGTAGAATATTCTTCAACGCCTTACATGCTATTCTTTCTTGGTGAATATGTTGCGATTGTTTTAATGTGCGCATTAACAACTATTCTATTTTTAGGCGGTTGGCTGCCACCCTTAGATGTTTGGTGGCTTAATTGGGTTCCTGGTATCATTTGGTTTGTTTTAAAAGTCTGTTTTGTATTTTTTTGGTTTGCTATGGTTAAAGCATTTGTTCCACGTTATCGCTATGATCAGCTCATGCGGCTTGGTTGGAAGGTTTTTCTTCCTCTCTCACTAGCAATGGTTGTGATAACTGCTGCTTTTTTAAAGTTTACGGATTTCGTTTAAGAGGAGATGTTACGATGTCAGGTTTTATTCAGGCGGCAAAGTCACTTCTTCTATTGGAATTTGTGAGTGCTTTTTTCTTAGCTATGCGTCAATTTTTTTCACCAAAGCCCACGATTAATTATCCTTATGAAAAAGGTTTTGTATCTCAGCGTTTTCGCGGTGAGCATGCATTGCGTCGCTATCCAAATGGTGAAGAACGGTGTATTGCTTGTAAATTATGTGAAGCAATTTGCCCTGCGCAAGCGATTACAATTGAGGCTGGACCGCGACGTAATGATGGTACGCGTAGAACTGTTCGTTATGATATCGATATGGTTAAGTGTATCTACTGTGGTTTTTGTCAAGAGGCTTGTCCGGTAGAGGCTATTGTTGAAGGTCCAAATTTTGAATTTGCGACAGAAACGCGTGAAGAACTCTATTATGATAAAGAAAAGCTTTTAATGAATGGAGATCGTTGGGAGCGAGAAATTGCTCGAAATATATTGATGGATGCGCCTTATCGTTAAGCGTATCGTTAAATGAGGTGTCGGATATTTTCCGATAAATTGTAATCTGGTATGAAGTTTATACCAATTGTTTGAATAATTAAGGAGAAGCCTATGCTAACAGATCTAGCGGCGGCATTTTTCTATTTGTTTGCTTTTATTATGCTAACAAGTGCAGTTATTGTTATTACAGCACGCAATCCAGTGCATTCTGTTTTGTTTTTAATCCTCGCATTTTTTAATGCAGCAGCTTTATTTTTGCTTGCAGGAGCAGAGTTTTTAGGGCTTATTCTGCTTGTTGTGTATGTAGGAGCTGTCGCTGTTTTATTTTTATTTGTCGTTATGATGCTTGACGTTGATTTTGCTGAGTTAAAGAGTGGAACTCTTCGGTATGCTCCTATTGGAGCTCTTATTGGTGTTATTATCGCTGTAGAATTGATTGTTGTTTTTGTGAGTAGCTATTTTTCTCCAGTCTTGAGAACGCATGTTACCCAACCAATGCCAGATTTAGCGCAGCGAACAAATACACAAGCATTAGGTGATATTCTCTATACGGATTATGTTTTTTATTTTCAAATTGCTGGAATGATTTTATTGGTTGCAATGATTGGGGCTATTGTTTTAACACTTCGTCATAAATTGGGTGTAAAGCGGCAATCTATTGCGGAGCAAGTTTCTAGAACGGTAGAAAGTGCCATTGAAATCAAACAAGTTGAATCAGGCAAAGGTATGTAAGGGGGGCTATGTAGATGTATATTGATATTACACATTATCTCACTGTTTCTGCTTTGATGTTTACAATTGGTATTGCTGGAATTTTTCTCAACAGAAAAAACGTGATTATTATCTTGATGTCCATTGAGCTTATATTGCTTTCAGTTAATCTCAATTTTGTTGCATTTTCAGCATTTCTTCATGATCTCGTTGGTCAGATATTCGCTTTATTTGTCTTAACCGTAGCAGCTGCTGAGGCTGCCATTGGTTTAGCAATTCTGGTCGTTTTTTTCCGTAATCGTGGTTCCATTGCGGTTGAAGATGTTAATGTAATGAAAGGCTAACCAGTGATGTATTATACGATTGTCTTTCTTCCGCTTTTGGGTTTTTTAATTGCTGCACTAGGTGGAAAAACGATAGGAGATCGTGCGAGTGAATTGATAACATGTAGCTTTATGGTTGTTGTTGCCATATTATCGTGGATAGCATTTTTCAGTATTGCACTTGGTCATATTCCAGCGATTGATGTCTTGGTATTACATTGGCTTGACGTTGGTGACTTAAGCTTTAATTGGGCTTTACATGTTGATGCATTAACAGCTGTCATGCTTATTGTTGTGAACAGTGTTTCGGCATTGGTACATATTTATTCAATTGGTTATATGCACCATGACCCTTCAAGGTCTCGTTTTTTTTCTTATCTTTCTTTGTTTACATTTATGATGCTTATGTTGGTCACATCCAATAATTTGATTCAGATGTTTTTTGGATGGGAAGGTGTCGGACTTGCTTCTTATTTACTCATTGGTTTTTGGTTTCAGCGCGATTCTGCTAATAAGGCCGCAATGAAAGCTTTTGTGGTTAATCGTGTTGGAGACTTTGGTTTTCTCTTAGGAATCTTTAGTATTTTTGTTTTATTCCAATCGGTTGATTTTGCTTCTATTTTTGCAAAAGCTGCAAACAATAACTTTATACAAAATATGACATTTTTAGGTTGGCAATTTGATGGGCAGACGGCAATTACCATTACATGCCTTTTATTATTTATTGGTGCGATGGGAAAATCAGCACAATTTCTTTTACATACTTGGCTGCCTGATGCAATGGAAGGACCAACCCCTGTATCAGCGCTTATTCATGCCGCTACAATGGTAACGGCTGGTGTTTTTATGGTTGCGCGTATGTCGCCAATTTTTGAACTTTCTTCAACTGCTTTGACCGTGATTATTATTGTTGGAGCAACAACAGCGTTTTTTGCAGCAACTGTGGGGTTGGTGCAGAATGATATTAAACGTGTTATTGCTTATTCTACATGCTCTCAGCTCGGTTATATGTTTGTGGCATTAGGTGTTGGAGCTTATGGCGCTGCTGTCTTTCATCTTTTTACGCATGCTTTTTTTAAAGCCTTATTGTTTCTTGGTGCAGGTTCTGTCATTCATGCTGTATCTGATGAACAAGATATGCGAAAAATGGGTGGGTTACGCAAACATATAAAAGTCACCTATTGGATGATGATGGTCGGGACCATTGCATTGACAGGTGTTGGAATTCCAGGAACACTTTTCGGGACTGCAGGTTTTTTCTCAAAAGATGCGATTATAGAGTCTGCTTTTGCATCCCATAATATTGCTTCAGGATATGCTTTTTATCTTCTTGTTTTTGCAGCTTTATTAACAAGTTTCTATTCATGGCGGCTTATCTTTATGACATTCCATGGTAAACCACGGGCAACAGTTGATGTTATGCATCATGTTCATGAATCACCTCCAGTTATGTTGATTCCACTCTTTCTTTTATCTATTGGAGCAATATTTTCTGGTGTCGTTTTCCAACCTTACTTTTTTGGTGACTTGTATAATGCTTTTTGGAAGGGAGCATTATTTACAAGCAGCCACAATCACATTCTTCATGATGCCCACCATGTCTTTAATTGGGTAAAATGGTCGCCATTTATAGCGATGGTTCTTGGGTTTATTTTAGCTTATTTATTTTATGTTTCTATTCCATCTCTTCCTAAGAAAATGGTTCGTATTATGCCAAGAGCATATAATTTTCTTTACCAAAAATGGTATTTCGATCAATTATATAACTTTTTGTTTGTTCGTCCTACCTTTAGAATTGGTTCTTTTCTTTGGAAAGTGGGAGACGGTAAGATTATTGATGGTCTAGGTCCTAATGGTATCGCAGCGCGTGTTGTTGATATTACAAATAGAATTGTTCGATTGCAAACAGGCTATCTTTACCACTATGCATTTGCAATGCTTATCGGCGTTGCATTACTCATTACATGGATGATGATCGGGGGCGTAAACTAATGACCGATTGGCCTATTCTTTCTACGGTTACATTTTTGCCACTTGTTGGTGTGCTTCTGATTTTGTTTATCAAAGATGATAGTGAAGTAGCACGCCATAATATACGTAATGTCGCATTTTTTACGACTCTATTTGTTTTTATTATTTCTTTAATTATTTGGATAGGATTTGATTCTAGCAACCCAAATTTTCAAATGGTTGAAAAGTCCAGTTGGTTAGGGGGGGGCATTAGCTATCATATGGGGGTTGATGGTATTTCTATTCTTTTTGTTGTTCTCTCGGCTTTTCTTTTGCCTTTTTGTATTTTAGCAAGTTGGGAAAATGTTAAAGAGAGATTAAAGGCTTATATGATTGCATTTCTTCTTCTAGAAGTTGCGATTATTGGCGTTTTTTGTGCTCTTGATGCAATGCTATTCTATGTTTTTTTTGAAGGCAGCCTTATTCCAATGTTTATCATTATAGGTGTATGGGGTGGAGCACGTCGTGTTTATGCAAGTATAAAGTTTTTCTTATATACTTTACTTGGTTCAGTGCTTATGCTGGTTGCTCTTATGGCTATGTATTGGGAGGCTGGGACACTTGATATACCAACTTTACTCAATTACCAGTTTCCTGCTCATATGCAAATATGGTTATGGCTTGCATTTTTTGCTTCTTTCGCAGTTAAAATGCCAATGTGGCCAGTTCATACATGGCTCCCTGATGCTCACGTGGAAGCACCGACAGCGGGTTCCGTTATTTTAGCTGGTGTCTTACTCAAATTAGGTGGGTATGGTTTTCTTCGTTTTTCTTTGCCTATGTTTCCTATCGCTTCAGCAGATTTTGCACCTTTGATTTTCACATTATCGCTTATCGCTATTATTTATACGTCGTTGGTTGCACTTGTTCAAAATGACATCAAAAAGCTTATTGCTTATTCTTCAATAGCGCATATGGGGTATGTGACAATGGGCATTTTTTCTGCGAATGAACAAGGGATACAAGGGGCTATTTATCAGATGCTATCCCATGGAATTGTTTCAGCAGCGTTGTTTCTTTGTGTTGGGGTTATCTATGATCGCTTGCATACACGTGAAATTTCAGCGTTTGGTGGTTTAGTGAATAATATGCCTAAATATGCTGTTGTTTTCTTAATTTTCACTATGGCAAATGTTGGTTTGCCTGGAAGCTCAGGATTTTTGGGTGAATTTTTAACCTTAATAGGTGTTTTTCAAGTAAATAAATTGGTTGTTGTTTTAGCAACAACAGGTGTTATCTTATCGGCAGCCTATGCCCTTTATCTTTATCGGCGTGTGGTTTTTGGTTCCTTGGATAAAGAGAATTTAAAAGTATTAATAGATCTTTCTTTAAGAGAAAAATTCATCCTTTATCCAATGGTTATTCTTACAATATTCTTTGGTATCTATCCAACGCCTATTCTTAAAGCAACGGCGTTTTCCGTAGAAACCCTCATCAATAAACTGCACTAGATAAGGGAAGAACGCACATGCAAACTGAAATAATAGCGCAATTAGTCTTAATTCTTCCGGAGCTTTTAATCGCATTAGGAGCTGTCGTGTTGCTTATGATTGGTGTTTATTCCAATACACGTGCTTCTTTAACAGTGACAGGTTTAGCCATGGCACTTCTTGTGGCAACCATTATTATTCTTATAGTTTTTCCGAAAAATGGTTCATTTCAAACCAATGCGCTCGTTATCGATTCCTTTAGTCGTTATATGAAAATTTTAATGCTTATTGGTGCACTCTTTTCTCTTATCATGTCTGTTGGTTTTGCCAATGCACAAAAGTTTAATATATTTGAATTTCCAGTGCTTGTTCTTTTAGCAACCCTTGGAATGATGTTTATGATTTCAGCGGGTAATATGCTGTCGCTTTATATGGGGTTAGAGCTGCAATCTTTAGCTTTATATGTTTTAGCAGCGATTAATCGTAATAATGTAAAATCTTCTGAAGCCGGTATAAAATACTTTGTTTTAGGAGCATTATCTTCAGGATTGCTGCTTTATGGTATTTCTTTGCTTTATGGTTTTACGGGTCAAATTGGTTTTCACGAAATTGCTGTTGCTTTAAAAAGTGAAAATTTGCAATTGGGAGTTATCTTTGGAATTGTTTTTATTTTAGCTGGTTTGGCTTTCAAAATTTCTGCTGTTCCATTTCATATGTGGACACCTGATGTTTATGAAGGAGCGCCAACACCGATTACAGCATTTTTTGCTGGTGCCCCTAAAGTTGCTGCAATGGCTTTAATCATCCGTATTATTGTGATGACCTTTATTCCCCTAGGGCATGTTGATAATGTGATGCCTGCATGGCAACAAATTTTGGTCTTCATGGCGATTGCATCAATGATACTTGGTGCATTTGCTGCAATTGGTCAAAATAACATTAAGCGCTTAATGGCTTATTCGTCGATCAGTCATATGGGCTATGCACTTGTTGGTTTATCTGCTGGAGATATGCTAGGAATAAAAAGTGTTATTCTTTATATGACGATTTATCTTGGAATGACGATTGGCTCGTTTGCTTTTATTCTTGGAATGCGCTCTCAGAATGGCAATGTTGAAAATATTTATGATCTTTCAGGGTTAGCAAAAACAAATCCGTTTATGGCTATTGTTATGACAATACAGCTTTTCTCGTTAGCCAGTGTACCACCTATGGCTGGTTTTTTTGGGAAGTGGTATACATTTTCTGCTGCTGTCCATGCTGGTCTGACGCCACTTGCAGTCGTTGGGATGATAGCGTCTGTCGTTGGAGCTTTTTACTATTTACGAGTCATTAAAATTATGTGGTTTGATGACGCAAAAGCGCATTTTGTTGCTTTATCGAATGAGCTTCAATTTTGTCTCGGTCTTTCTGCATTGTTTATTTTATTTTATACACTTTTTGGAGTTTGGTTTGCTGAATTAGCAGAAAAAGCAGCAGCTGCATTGTTTTAATGAATATGGTTTATATTTTATCAGATTTTGCTCAAGAACAAGGATACACTATTGAAGCGTATGATAGTGTTGACTCAACAAATCTCATTGCGCAACGAAAAGCGCAAACTGGTCATCAAGGTAATCTTTGGATTGTTGCACAAGAACAATCACAGGGAAGAGCAAGAAGAGGGAGGACTTGGTCTAGTCCCAAAGGGAACCTTTATTCTAGTCTTTTATTAATTGATGATATTGTTCATCAAACTGCAGCTCAACTTGGTTTTGTTGCTGGAATAAGTGTGGCAGAGGCAATAAAACAATTGATAAAAGATGAAAAGCAGGCAAACAATATTGTGAGTTTAAAATGGCCAAACGATATTTTGCTCAGAGGAGAAAAAAGCTCTGGAGTTTTGCTTGAGATTTTAAAATTGTCATCACAACAATATGCATTGGTTATTGGTATTGGAATAAATGTGAAATATAATTATGAAGATGCACCCTATCCCACTTCAAGCTTAAAGAATATCGGTTTGCATATTGAAGCAGAACAATTATTTACGGTTTTGACGGAGTGTTTTTCTAGAAATTACCTTCTTTGGAAACAACCAAAAGGATGTGAAATAATCCGAAAAAAATGGCTTTTATATTCTGCTCACCTTGGGAAATATGTCAAAGTGGTGAATGATGAAAAAGTCATTGAGGGTGTTTTTGATGGTCTTGATAGTGATTTTAACTGCATCATAAAGCAAAAAAATGGTCAGACAGCCATTATAACAGCTGGAGATGTTCATTTTGGTTCGGCTGCTTCTATTAATGCAGGTCTTTATTAAAAAATTATTTTACCATCAGATACCTTAATGATTTTGGGAGATGTTTATGGTTGCAGCTAATAAGAATGAGTTTGTTTTTTTACCTCTGGGGGGTGTAGGTGAAATAGGGATGAATTTAGCTGCTTACGGATTTGGTCCCCAACATCTTCGTGAATGGCTGCTGGTTGATATGGGAATTAGTTTTGCTGGTTCTGAATTACCAGGAGTCGACCTTGTTTTTCCTGATATTCGTTTTCTAGAAAGTGAAAAACATAATATACGGGGTCTTGTTTTAACACATGCACATGAAGATCATTATGGGGCCGTTCTTGATTTATGGCCAAAGTTACAAGTTCCAATTTACTGTACTCCTTTTACAGCAGGATTATTGGAAACTAAAAAACAATTAGATTTTGAATCTCAAAAAATTTTACTCAATATTTTTCAAGCTGGTGATTGTTTTCAGGTGGGTTCCTTTGCTGTAGAGGCTATAGCTGTTAATCATTCAATACCAGAATCTGTATCTTTAGCAATTACAACCTCTTTGGGGACTGTGATTCATACTGGTGATTGGAAAATTGATCATACTCCTTCACTTGGGGCTGTGACGAATGAAAAAAGATTTCGTGCGTTAGGAAAAAAAGGTGTTTTAGCATTACTTTGTGATTCTACAAATGCGTGTCGGGATGGTATATCTCCATCAGAGCAGCAGGTTCAAGCCAGTCTTTCTGAGATTATTTCCAAAGCTGAAGGGCGCGTTGCAATAGCAACTTTTTCTTCTAATATTGGTCGGATACGTTCTATTGCTCTTGCAGCTGAAGCTGCTGGACGTAAGGTGCTTGTCATTGGGCGTTCCCTTAAGCGAAGTATTATGGTTGCACAAGAGCTTGGTTATATGAATGGTTTAGCACCATTTGTAACGGAAGATGATTATGGTTACATTTTGCGAAAAGATCTTGTTTTAATTGTCACAGGGAGCCAAGGTGAGCCATGTGCTGCCTTGGCTAAACTGTCACGTGATGGAATGAGAAATATTGCACTTTCTGCTGGTGATACCGTTATTTATTCATCACGAAGTATTCCAGGAAACGAAAAAGCGATTATTGAGGTACAAAATCGTTTCATTGATTTGGGTATTGAAATTATCACGAATGAAGATGCACTTGTTCATGTTTCAGGTCATCCTCGTCGTTCAGAACTTTTACAGATGTATGATTGGGTAAAGCCACAGATACTTGTTCCTGTACATGGGGAAGCAATGCATCTTAAGGCTCAGGCAACTTTAGCGCGTCAAGCGGGTATTAAAATTGTTACAGATATCAGAAATGGACATATGTTACGTTTTGCACCAGAGCCTGTAGAAGTTGTTGATCAAGTTCCTGTTGGCCGCATCTATAAGGATGGTTGCCTAATTGGAGATGAAAATGAACTAGGGATTCGTGAACGTCGCAAACTAAGTTATGCTGGTCATGTTACTATTTCTCTCCATATAAATAGTAAGCATGAATTATTAGGGGATATAGGTCTAACAACATTCGGGTTACCTGAAAGTAATGGAAAGGGAGAAAGTTTAAAAGATATTCTTTTAGATATTATAGAAAATACAGTTTATAATATCCCACGCATGAAACAGAAAAATAATGAACTTATTCGAGAGGCAACACGACGTGCTGTGAGGGCGGCTGTTCATGAAATTTGGCAAAAAAAACCTATCTGTACAGTTTTTTTACATCGGTCAAAATAAGGAACTTTCATATTACGTTATTTAAAAAGAGAAGAGCATTTTTATTTTATTGCTAAATAAGAAAAATAGAGAATAAAGCCCAATAAATTTTTAAATAGTAAGATCGTTATATTTGCAAGTATTCAGAATGCGGCTATAGATGAATAGAGGGTGTGATAAATTGTTCCGATATGATAGGTGTGATTAGGAGTTAGTTATTTAATGCGTCTTACTCAATATTTCCTTCCACTTTTAAAAGAGAATCCTAAGGAAGCAGAGATTGTTTCTCATCGGCTCATGTTGCGTGCCGGTATGATTCGCCAACAAACATCAGGAATTTATTCTTGGCTTCCCTTAGGAAAAAAAGTGCTTGATAAAGTTTGTAAAATTATTCGTGAGGAGCAAGAACGTGCGGGTGCAATAGAAATATTGATGCCTACAATTCAATCTGCTGATCTTTGGCGTGAAAGCGGTCGTTATGATGATTATGGTTTGGAAATGCTTCGCATTAAAGATCGCCAAAAGCGTGATTTACTTTATGGTCCAACCAATGAAGAGATGGTAACAGATATTTTTCGCTCATATGTTCGTTCTTATAAAGATCTTCCACTTAATTTATATCATATTCAATGGAAATTTCGTGATGAAATTCGCCCACGTTTTGGTGTGATGCGGGCACGAGAATTTTTAATGAAAGATGCTTATTCTTTTGATCTTGATTATGAAGGTTCTAAAACATCTTATAATCGTATGTTTGTTGCTTATTTACGCACTTTTTCTCGTCTTGGTTTAAAAGCAATTCCTATGCGTGCAGATACAGGTCCAATAGGGGGGGAACTCAGTCATGAATTTATCATTTTGGCTGAAACGGGAGAGAGCGCTATCTTCTGTGATAAACAATTTCTTGAACTTGCTGTTCCTGATAGTTCAATCGATTTTAGTGATAAAGCTGTTTTGGATGATATTGTTAAACAATGGACATCTTTTTATGCAGCGACGGAAGAAATGCATAATGAAGAGGAGTGGGCTAAAGTTTCTGATCATAATCGTCTTTCAGCGCGTGGTATTGAAGTCGGGCATATTTTCCACTTTGGCACGAAATATTCTGCTCCAATGGGAGCAAAAGTTATGGGACAAGATGGAAAAGAGCATGTAGTCTCTATGGGATCTTATGGTATTGGACCTTCGCGTCTTGTTGCGGCCGCTATAGAGGCTTCTCATGATGAAAATGGTATTATTTGGCCAAAATCGATGGCACCGTTTGATTTTGGAATTATCAATATGAAATCCGATGATGAAAAATGCACGAAGGCATGTGAGTTTCTCTATCAGGGATTAAAGGAGGCTGGTTTTGATCCATTATTAGATGATAGAAATGAGCGTCCTGGATCAAAATTTGCAACAATGGATTTGATTGGTTTGCCAACGCAAATCATTGTTGGTCCTAACAGCATTGCACAAAATGAAGTTGAAATTAAAGATCGAAAAACAGGTGTAAAAAAATCTCTAAAGGTTGAAGATGTACTCAGCCAACTTTCTATAAATTAATAGGAAATGTTATGAAGAGGCTGAAAGACAAATGGTTTTCATCTTATGAGTGGATGATCGCTTTTCGTTACATGATTCCCAATAAAAAACATGTTGTTGCATCTGTTATTTCAATTATTTCTCTTATTGGGATTATGTTGGGCGTATTTGCTCTGGTTGTTGTTATGGCGGTGATGAATGGCTTTCGTACAGAGCTTCTCAATCGTATTCTTGGTATGAATGGGCATCTTATTGTTCAAACAGTTGATTCTGGTTTTTCTGATTATAAGACTCTTATTTCTTCTTTAGAATCTACAAAGGGTGTGAAGTTTGCTTTGCCTGTTATTGAAGGTCAAGCGCTTGTTCAAGGTGAAGTTCAAGGTGGCTCTGGCGCATTAGTTCGTGGTATGCGCAAACAAGATCTAGAAAAGCTTAAAACAGTCTCTCAAAACATTAAATTAGGATCGATTTCTCGGTTTGATAAAGAAGAAGGTGTTGCAATTGGAAGTGGCTTAGCAGAAAAATTGGGGCTGACAGTTGGAAGAGATATTCGTATTATTACTCCAGATGGTGATGAGACTCCTTTTGGCGTTACACCACGTGTGAAAGCTTATAAAGTCGTTGCTATTTTTGAAGTTGGTATGTCTGAATATGATTCAATATTTATCTTTATGCCTCTCCATGAAGCACAAATGTTTTTTAATTTGGGAGATAAGGTTCAGTCTTTAGAATTATTTCTAAATGATCCTGATGCTGTTGATCAAATAAAACCTGTTGTAGAAAAAACAGTTGATCAACAGGTCTATTTAATTGATTGGCGTACCCGCAATCAGGCTTTTTTTTCAGCCTTACAGATTGAACGAAATGTTATGTTTTTCATTCTTTCTCTGATCGTTCTTGTTGCTGCTTTAAATATTATTTCAGGGCTGATTATGCTTGTAAAAGATAAAAGTCATGATATTGCGATTTTACGCACGATGGGGGCTCAACAGAGTGCGATTTTGCGTATATTTATCATTACAGGAATGATGATTGGTTTTATTGGAACTATATTGGGTTTAGTTTTAGGTGTTATCGCGACCGCGAATATTAATCATATCCAAGACTTTATATCTTGGTTATTTAATGTCGATGTTTTTAATCCTCAACTTTATTTTTTAACAAAATTGCCTGCACAAATTGAGTGGAAACAGACCATCTTGGTTGCTATGATGGCTTTATTTTTGTCGTTTCTTGCTGCTCTCATTCCGGCATGGCGTGCTGCTAAGCTAGATCCCGTACAAGCTTTGAGGTATGAATAATGACAGCTATTTTAGAGCTTGTAGAGATTGAAAGACACTTTTTCGAGAGTCATAAGCCGCTTATTGTTTTAGATAAAGCGAATTTTATTCTTAATCGTGGAGAGCTTGTCGCACTTGTTGCACCATCTGGTGCTGGAAAATCAACACTTCTTCATATTGCTGGATTATTAGAAAAACCAACAGCTGGTGATGTGATGTTACGGGGTATTTCTTGTGCAAAGCGCTCTGATAGTGAGCGAACAGCTATAAGACGAAATGATATTGGTTTTGTTTATCAATTTCATCATTTACTTCCAGAGTTTACGGCGTTAGAAAATGTTATGGTGCCGCAAATGATAGCAGGATTAAAAAAATCCATAGCAGAAGATCGTGCGCGCAAATTATTGACGTATCTGCGTGTTTCTCATCGTGCTAACCATCGTCCCTCAGAGTTATCGGGAGGAGAACAACAACGTGTTGCTATTGCACGTGCAGTAGCAAATGGCCCTTCGGTTCTTTTGGCTGATGAACCTACAGGAAATCTTGATCCAGTAACTTCAGCTTATGTCTTTCAAGCTTTATCTATCCTTGTTCGCCAGTCGGGTCTTTCTGCTCTTATTGCAACACATAATTACGCTTTGGCTAAGCAAATGCATCGTCGAATTACACTTAAAGAACAAAAGATTATAGAACTTCCTTAAAAGCAAGGTACAAATTTTATACGACTAATTGAATAGTTTATATTACTTTATTCAAGGAGATTTTTTATGACAGTTTTTGTCGTTGACAAAAATCAATTAGATGTGCGTCGTCGTCGATTGATTTTTCGTGCATGGCATCGCGGTATTCGTGAAATGGATCTCATTTTTGGACATTATGTCGATGCTCATATTACTGAAATGAATGATAAAACGCTCTCTGAACTTGAATATATTATGTCTTTTGATGATCGTGATTTACTCACATGGATTACTGGAGAAGTTTCGCCACCCTCTGAAGTTGATAGTCCACTTTTTCGTGATATTGCCAATTATCGTACTTGCTTAAGTTATTAATCCCGATGCCTATATTTAAAAAAATTGTTATTCCGAAAAATAATTCTGTTCGTATGATTTTTGATGGAGTTCCTGATGGATTTGAAGCCTTTGCGCTTGCTAAATTAAGTTCAGAAATTGCACAAGGTAAACCGCTCATCTATGTCGTCCGCGACGGAACAAAAATTGTTCATTTACAACAAGTTTTAAATTTTATTGAGCCAAATTTACCCATACTTCAATTTCCTGCATGGGATTGTTTGCCCTATGATCGTGTGTCACCAGGAATTGCTGTTATGGCACGTCGACTATCAGCATTGGCACACATAGCAAATTTACGTAAAGATCCGCATCCTGCAATTATATTAACAACAGCAAATGCGATTATGCAAAAGTTACCTCCTCGTGAAATGATAGAAGCTCAGCTTATTCACGCACGTGTTGGCCAGCGCAATAACATGGGAAATCTTATTCAGTTTTTAGAAACCAATGGTTTTGAACGCGTTACGGTTGTCCGTGATGTTGGTGAGTTTGCTGTAAGAGGAGGAATACTTGATATCTTTTCTCCCATGGATGTTGAACCTTTACGTCTTGATTTTTTTGGAGATACCCTAGAAAGTATCCGCATATTTGATCCAGAAAGTCAAAGGACAACAGGCCAAAAAACTGAACTTTTATTACAGGCAATGAGTGAGGTTGTTCTTACACCAGAATGCATAAGCCGTTTTAAGAGCAATTATACCCGTACATTTGGTGTATCACAAAAAAATAACATGCTTTATGAAGCAATTGCTCAAGGTCGGCGTTTTGCCGGTATGGAACATTGGCTTCCATTTTTTTATGAAAACCTTGATAGTTTTTTTGACCATTGTGGCAACTTACCGATAGTTTTTGAGCATCTCATAGAAGAAGCCTTCATTGAACGCTATCGTCTTATTGAGGACTATTATAACGCGCGCAAAGAGCGCGAAAATGATGAAAAAAATTCTACTTCTTATCATCCAATAGATCCTAGTCTTTTCTATTTAACGCCAGAGCGTGTTTTGGAGGGTGTGCAACAATCTTCACAGCGTATTGATTTTTCGCCTTTTAATATTCCACAAAGTTTGGAAAAAACTGTTATTCACACCAATGTTAAACAGGGATATGATTTTGTAAAAGAGCGTAATGCGCAGGAAAAAAATGTTTTTTCAAGTGTTATTGATCATATCGCATCTTTACGCACTGCTGGTAAAAAAGTGCTTTTAGCGTGTTGGAGTGAAGGATCTCTCAATCGTTTGCTACAAGTTCTCGATGAGCATGGATTGAAAAAAATAGATGTTGCAAAATCCTTGCAAACTGTCAAAGCAACACCACGAGATCGCATATTAGCAGCTGTTATCATGATAGAACATGGTTTTGAGGCTGAAGATTTGGCTGTTATAGCAGAGCAAGATATCCTTGGCGATCGTTTTATAAGATCGCCAAAGCGGCGTAAAAATAATACAAATTTTATTTCTGAAATTTCTGCTTTAAATTCTGGTGATATTATTGTGCATATCGACCACGGTATTGGCCAATTTGTTGGTCTTAAAACCATCAAAACTACTGGAATTTTACGAGATTGTCTTGAAATTAGATATGCTGGAGGTGATTTACTCTTTTTACCTGTTGAAAATATTGAGCTTCTCTCACGTTATGGCTCAGAAGGAACAGAGGTAACTTTAGATAAATTAGGGGGGGGTGCTTGGCAAGCACGTAAAGCTCGGCTTAAAAAACATTTATTGGAAATGGCAGGGCAATTAATTCGTATAGCTGCAGAGCGTATGACTCGTGCTGCGCCTGCTTTACTTCCACCAATTGGACCATTTGATGAGTTTGTTGCTTGCTTTCCCTATGAAGAAACGGAAGATCAAATGAATGCAATTGATGCTGTTTTAGACGATTTAGCCTCAGGAAAGCCTATGGATCGCTT
Source organism: Bartonella sp. TT67HLJMS (assembly GCF_042193375.1). Classification (NCBI taxonomy): domain Bacteria; kingdom Pseudomonadati; phylum Pseudomonadota; class Alphaproteobacteria; order Hyphomicrobiales; family Bartonellaceae; genus Bartonella; species Bartonella sp. TT67HLJMS. The sequence goes on along the minus strand of NZ_JBHILP010000003.1, from coordinate 134,064 downwards.
GATATGCGGTGATGTTGGTTTTGGAAAAACCGAAGTAGCCATTCGAAGTGCTTTTGTCGCAGCATTAAATGGATATCAGGTTGCTGTTGTTGTACCGACAACTTTACTTTCACGTCAACATTACAAGACATTTATTTCTCGTTTTCAAGGATTACCGGTTAAAATTGGACATGCTTCAAGGCTTGTAAAAGCGAAAGAACTTGCACAAGTAAAAAAAGGTGTTTCAGATGGTACAATCGATATTGTCATTGGAACCCATGCATTATTAAGTGGTGCCGTTAATTTTTTACGGTTAGGCCTTCTCATCATTGATGAGGAGCAACATTTTGGTGTCAAACACAAAGAGCGTTTAAAAGAGCTTAAAAGTGATATTCATGTTCTCACACTTTCAGCAACTCCCATACCACGCACTTTAGGGTTAGCATTATCGGGTGTACGTGAACTTTCATTGATAACAACGCCCCCCATTGATAGAATGGCGGTTCGTACTTTTATTTCACCTTTTGATGCACTTGTTATACGAGAGACCCTGCTTCGAGAATATTATCGTGGCGGACAAAGTTTCTATGTTTGTCCTCGTATTTCTGATCTGGCTTTTGTAGAAGAATATCTCAAAACACATGTGCCAGAACTGAAATTCGTTGTGGCTCATGGACAAATGCCGCCTGGACAACTTGATGATATCATGAATGCATTTTATGATGGGCAATATGATGTTTTGCTATCGACAACCATTATTGAATCTGGTCTTGATATTCCAACAGCCAATACCCTAATTGTGCATCGCGCTGAGATGTTTGGCCTTTCTGCACTCTATCAGTTACGAGGGAGGGTAGGGCGCTCAAAACAACGTGCTTATGCACTTTTTACATTTCCTGCTGGTAAAGTTTTGACAGCTGCTGCTGATCGCCGTCTTAAAGTTTTACAATCTCTTGACACCTTGGGGGCCGGTTTTCAATTGGCAAGCCATGACATGGATATCCGCGGTTCAGGCAATTTTTTAGGTGAAGAGCAATCGGGGCATATTAAAGAAGTTGGATTTGAACTCTATCAAAAAATGCTTGAAGAAGCTGTTGCTGAATTAAAAGATGGAGAGCTAAATGAAGATAAGCAATGGTCTCCTCAAATTTCACTTGGTACAACAGTGATGATACCAGAAAGTTTCGTGCCTGACTTGCCATTACGTATGGGGCTTTATCGTCGTTTAACAGAACTTGATGATTTAGAACAAATTGATGAATTTGCAGCGGAGTTAATTGATCGCTTTGGTCCTTTACCGCTTGAAGTTCAACACCTTCTTAAAGTCTTTTATATCAAAACATTGTGTCGAAAAGCGCATGTAGAAAAATTGGATACTGGACCAAAGGGGATTGTTATACAGTTTCGCAATAATTATTTTGCAAATAGTGTTGCTCTTGTTCAGTGGGTTGGAAAACAAGGTTCGATGGCAAAAATTCGACCAGATCAAAGTATCGCTCTTATTCGTGATTGGTCCACAGCGGATGAAAGGCTTGTTGGAGCAGCGAATATTATGACACAGCTTGTCGAAATGGCAGAACAACATTCTGGTTAAAAACTTCATTGTTGTTTCAGAATTGTTACTCATTTTTATAAAATTATTATATAAAAACAAATAGTTATTAATTTTTTATAAGAATAAAATTTAAGTTTATAATAAAAGAACTTCTTACATATTCATTTCGCGTTCTTCATCATAAGACATATTGATATAATGAAGAAAATAGCTTAGACGGTGTAACCGCAATAAATAGAACGTGCATATAACTATCTTCTCTAAAAAGCAAAAATTTAAGCCAAGATAACATGCTTTCTTCATTACAAAAGTTACTAACGATAGTTTTTTACTCCCTGTAATATAATATATGGTATAAAAACAGCTCACGCTGATTTATCTTCTAAGGAACAATACCAACATTAAAAAAACAAAAGAAAGAATACTAAAGATAGCATATAATTTATTGAAGATAAGTATTTATCATTTAGATATTTTGGGAAAAATTTTTTCTAAAGCAGAATACTAGAAGCCTTTGCAGGAACGAAATAAGTTTTTAAAAGAACTGAAAAATCTGAAGAATAAATATTATAATCTTGGTTCGAAATTACAGGATCTATTTGAAAAAAATAAAAATTTATCTCTAGGGTAGATATAGCGAGAGAGTACGAAGTAGGAGAATACGAAGAAAAGCTGAATTATTTAATAAATGGAAAATTATCCTCATATTTATTATTAGTTGCAAAGTTTTAGTGGATATATTGCAGAGTGATATAGGTGCTATTTTACGCAAAGATTTTGATTGGAAAGATAAAGATTTTTATTGAGTAAAAGACGCAATTAATTCGATAAGCCCCAGTTTCTAGCAATATAAAAGAATTGCTAACAGAAGGCTCTTAATAGCTATGAAAAACAAACATTTGATGATGTAAAAGATAAATTATTATTATAAATTAATATGTTGTTATATTTTAAGGAAGTTTATTATAAATAAAATATTTTCAACAGTTATAAATTTTCTCTCTAAGAAAATATGTTTTTTAATTAAGAAAAAAGCACTTCTTTAGTAGCGTATTTTTAAATTAAACTTTTTGGTTAAAAGCTGTAGAATATAAAGCTTTTATTACAAAAATGTATCGCCATTGTTTTGTAAACAAGGGCAGAAAATTGTCCATTAGGAAAAAGTTCTCTTACAATTATGCAGAAATTTTAGACAATCAGTGGTTTTAATTTATGAAATGTTTCAATAATACCGTAAATGATTTTATTTTTTCGTATCACACGAATCACATAAGGAAAAAAGTAAAATTTATCTGATATTTCAGAGCTTCATGCATTACAACAGCTGTTGCTAAGGCTCCACGAGCTTAACATGAAGAGTAACAAATGTAAAAAGTTTAATTAGTAAGATTTTTAGAGTAGTATGGGAGTTTATTTTAATTAATATTGCAATATTGATTCGTTTGTGTAATCTTAGCTTAAATGCACAGAGGTGTTTTATGGATAGATTGCATCAAACACCAATATGATAAAGAGGGGAATTATATGGGTGTATAAAAATTAGAATAGCTCGTTGTATTTTTTCTCTAAATTTGACTTTTTTTTTTATATTGAAGTAAAAATAGTAAAATTAAGTGTTATTTCATTATAATTTAATAAATTTAAGTTGGAATTATATTTAATATTTTTTTGAAGTTACTTAAAAGCGCGTTGAAAGGATTAACTTAATCATGTCGCATAAAAATGTTTATTCTGCTGTTTCAGTATTAGTTGGAGCCGCTGCCCTTTTTCTTATAGCTGGTATTTCTGCAAATGCGCAAACTTTATCACAAGGTTGGTACAAAGTTTGCAGTAAGCAGCATGATGTTGATATTTGTAATACAATGAATACTGTATTATCGAATACGGGACAACCTTTAACGGCTTTTAATCTTGTTGAAATAAAAGGGAAGCAAAATGAAAAACGTATAGGTATTCAAGTACCTACAGGTCGTTTTTTGCCAGAAGGTGTTCACATTAAAATTGGTGACGACTTCTCTAAAAAAATTCCTTATATTATTTGTAATGGACCAAGTTGTATTGCCAATGATGTCTTAGATGATAAGCTTATAGCTGCTATGAAAAGTGGTACAAAAATGGTTGTAACCACAGTTAATTTCCGTGGTTCAGCTAATCCTATTGAATTTTCTCTTAATGGGTTTACAGCAGCCTATACCGGTCCTGGTATGGAGGAAAAAGATTTCCAACAAGAACAAATAAAGATGCAGCAAGCTATTCAATCAAAGCAAAAAGAAATTGAAGATCGTATGCGGGCTGAGCAAGAAAAAGCAAAACAAAAGTGATAAATCCACACCATAGAATTGGTTGAAACGTCTTCTATAATTATTTATTTAAACCGCCACAGTTTTCTGTGGCGGTTTTTTTATCTTTAATTTTTCGAAAGAATTCTGCGTTTCCACCAACCAACACGTTCAGTTTTGGAAGAATCATTAGGCGTTGATGAAACAACAACGGGTTGATTAATTGTTTTTTCAATTTGGGAAGGAGAGGTTTCAACAACTTCCTCCATCTCGATTATAGTTTCTTTCTCTAATACTTTTTGTATTTGCGTTGTCTCTTTAGAAGATGATTTTTTACGTGTTCCACGTGTTGACTTTTTACTATTTTCAAGAGTTTTATCTTCTACTTTATGAATAGATTTGTCTGCTTTTTTTGTTTTAGCTTTACGTACTGAACTAGTTTTAGGTTTTTCTTCAAGAGATTTTTGTTCTACGACATTTTGATCATTCTCTAAAGAAAGTTGATTTTCTACTACTTTTGAAGAACGTGTTTTACGTTTTTTAGGTTTAATACTTGTATCATTTTTTTCAGATTCACCCTGTTGTTGTATATCTAGAGCTTGTGTATTATTTTTTGTTTCTTCAAGTTCAAAAGATTTAGCAGGTGAAACACGATGTTTGCGGTGTGCTGCTTTAATTTCTGCTAAAGCCTGCTTAGCAAAATCTCCCACTGGTTCTGCGTAAGGAATGCGAATCTGATGAAAACTATTATCTTGATTGCGTCGACCACCACGACGTCCTCGACGACGTCCTCGACGAAAAGAATCATCACTCAAGGTATCTTCTTTTTTATGAACGTTGGAGAGAGAATGATCAGTAATTTCATCGTGACGATTTTTGCGCCGACGCTTTTGGTTTGTTTCAATGGGAGAAGGATTTTCAATAGATTCACTTTCTATGAAAACAGAATCTTCAATTTCTTGCTTATTAACATCTTCCAATGAAGGTCGAGAAATGCTCTCTGCTATTGAGCCTTTAGAAATAACAAGATGTTGCGTTCCAATACTATCATCTGCTTCAATACTAATATTAAGCTTAAAGCGAGTTTCTAAATTAACAAGAATGTTGCGTTTATGATTTAATACATAAAGCGCTGTTGCTACGGGTGTGCGCACGATAATATTATATTGCGAATTATGAAGAAGATATTCTTCAATTGAGCGCATGACATGTAACGCAATTGATGATTCAGAACGTATATTTCCTGTTCCTGCGCAATGCGGGCAGGGTTGTGTTGTACTTTCTAAAACCGATATGCGAATACGTTGACGACTCATTTCTAAAAGGCCGAAGTGTGAAATATGACCTACTTGAATACGAGCACGATCGTTTTTTAAACAATCTTTTAATTTTTTTTCGACCAGCTTTACATTGCGTTCTTCAAGCATATCAATAAAATCAATCACAATTAAACCAGCAAGGTCACGCAAGCGTAATTGACGCGCTACTTCTTCAGCAGCTTCAAGGTTAGTTTGTAAAGCTGTCTTTTCGACAGAGAATTCTTTCGTAGAGCGACCAGAATTTACGTCAATAGCAACAAGTGCTTCTGTTTGATTAATAACAAGATAACCACCAGATTTTAAAGAAACCTGTGGTTGCAACATTTTATCAAGTTGAATTTCAATATTATTTCTTGCAAAAATGGGTGTAGGATCACGGTAAGGTTGCACAACTTTTGCATGGCTTGGCATGAGCATACGCATAAAGTCTTTCGCTTCACGATATCCTTGGTCTCCAGAGACAAGAATTTCACTAATGTTCTTATTATAAAGATCTCGTATAGAACGCTTGATGAGATTACTTTCTTCATGGACAAGGCATGGCGCCGTTGACTCGAGTGTCAAAGTGCGAATAGTATCCCATAACCGCATAAGATATTCATAATCACGTTTAATTTCAGCTTTTGTTCTGTTGGCTCCAGCTGTTCGTAAGATAACGCCCATACCTTTTGGAACGGCTAATTCTTTTACGATTTCTTTAAGACGCTTACGGTCTTGTACGTTCGTAATTTTTCGTGAAATACCACCACCACGTGCTGTGTTGGGCATTAGAACAGAATAACGACCTGCTAAAGACAGATATGTTGTAAGGGCAGCACCTTTATTACCACGCTCTTCTTTGATGACTTGTACCAACAAAATTTGACGTCGTTTAATGACTTCTTGAATTTTATATTGGCGCCCTTGTTTTCTTTGATAAATTGGGAGCTCTTCACGGATGTCCTCAGCACCAACCATTTCGATCTCATCATAAGAGATATCGGCATTTAATGCTTCTTCTGTATTATCAATTATTGTTGATTCAGATGTGATATCATTTTCAATATCGGCTGCTATGACATTGTTTTTTCCATTTTTTTTTGTTCTTCTGGAGCGTTTTTTATTTTTAGTTGCTTCTTCTGTAAAGGAATCTACAGAATTTTCTCCTACAGCTGCTTTTTCCTCTTCTTCAAGAAGAGCAAGGCGATCAGCAATAGGAATTTGATAATAATCAGGATGAATTTCAGAAAATGTTAAAAAACCATGTCGGTTTCCACCATATTCAACAAAAGCTGCTTGGAGAGACGGTTCTACACGCGTAATACGTGCGAGATAAATATTCCCCTTGAGCTGTTTTCTATGTTCTGATTCAAAATCAAGTTCTTCAATTTTGTTGCCGTGAACAACAACAACACGTGTTTCCTCCGGATGGGAGGCATCTATAAGCATTTTGTTTGACATAAGCTAATATCCTGAAGGCGACATGCACAATTTCATTCAAACGAACGCTATAACTATTCGTAAATATAAAAGGCTGTCTGCCATAAAAGGGAGGTACCAGAAAAACAGGACGGAACACCACGTGCAAAGGCATGACTGCATTTACACCATTTCTCATCATTATCTCCATCTGTTTTTTATGACTCATATTTCTTAAAAGTCTCCGGTAAAATAATCTTTAAAACAGTTCGGATATCCGAACCAACGAATCTTAAGTAATGCAATCCTAATGTTATAACATAGAAATTTTTCATCCATAAAAAAGTCTCAATGCATAATAGGCAAAAAACCTCTAAAGACAACTTAATATGAGTTACAGATAATTTAGATGACTATTATCAGCTAGGAAGCATAAATATTCTTTTATGTTGATATCATGCGTTTGGCAAGTAACAATGTAAATCATGTATAATGATAATGCCTTTAATGACCTTAATTTCGTTTTTGGGTGTTTATTTAGCTTTTATTGAAAAATAGAGAATAAATTGGTGTATCGTTTTTATATAACCAAGATAAATTATTACAAATGTAATGTAGAGTATTTTGCTTATGATAAGAGTTTTCTTTACCAAAAAGCTGAAAATAGCTTATGGGAATGTTATTGTGCTTGTCACATACTTTTTATTATTATTTTTGCTATTCCAAACCAGTGTTCAAGCCGCAGATCCTCTGAGACTTATTAATTTTCGAACCATTGGTGATAGTGTTCATACGCGTATTATTGCGGTTTTCAATTCAAAACCAAATGTTCGTTTACAGATTTTGGACAGGCCAGCACGGTTGGTGATCAATTTACCTACAATTGATTTTTCGATGCAAAATACGCCTTTAAAGAAACAGAATACATTATCCGTTATGCTTTCAGATGTGCGTTATGCTTTTTCTGACATGCAGACTTCACGCATTATTTTGACAAGTAAAACGCCCTTTGTAATTGAAAAAAGTGTCGTAAAAAAATTAAATAATGGTTTATGGCAGTTGCTGATTGATATTCGTAAAACTACACTAGAAAAATTTGATGAAATATTAAAAAAACAGCAAAAAACCAATTTTGATACAAAAACGCAGTTAATGCCAGCATATAATTTCCGTGTTGTTCTTGATCCTGGTCATGGTGGTATTGATGGCGGTGCACGGGGTGTTACTGGAGTTTTAGAAAAAGATGTGACTTTAGACTTTGCGCGTGCATTGCGAGACGAATTACAAAAGGATTCTCATATTACTGTTGCTTTAACGCGAGATTCCAATATTTTTTTAAGACTAAGTGAAAGAGTTAAAAAAGCGCAAGAGTTCGATGCTGATCTTTTTATATCTATTCATGCAGATACGATTGATCTACATTCTCTTCGCGGTGCTACAGTGTATACCATATCAGACAAAGCCTCTGATGCCATTGCAAAATCTTTAGCTGAAAATGAAAATAAAGTTGATTTGCTAGACGGTTTGCCTGCAGATGAAACACTGGAAGTTACAGATATTTTGATGGATCTTACACGACGTGAAACACATACATTTTCGGTTAATTTTGCAAATAGTGTTATTTCAAGTTTATCAAAGAATCATATTAACTTGATTAATAACCCACATCGGTATGCTAATTTTCAAGTTTTAAGAGCTTCAGATATACCCTCCGTCTTGATAGAGATAGGTTATTTATCCAATAAAGAGGACGAAAAGTTATTAAATGATCCTCATTGGAGAAAACAAATGGCAGCCTCTATTGCTCATTCTATTCGTCAATTTGCTCATTATAGGCAGAAAATGATACAGCCTCTTTAAATTTGTGAGAAAATAGAGTATCAATATGGGGTTCTAGTGTACCCTAGTATAAATAAAAGATAGAAAACAATTTCTCTTGATCCCAATCTTGTGGTGATATCCGCTTGGTGTGTTTGAAGTAACGTATTTTTTCTTTGATTAATTCTTAAGAAAGCGATAGCCGTTTTTATGATGATTTTTTTAAGATATCTTCTTCGTTTTTTTGTTGCTATTGGACTTTGTGGAGCAATAACGTGGGGTGTTATGACCAGTGGTCAAGCAAATGCACTCCCTGATTATGAAGTTCTTTCACTTTATGAGCCGCCGGTAATGACCCGCGTCCATGCTTCTGATGGCCGTCTTATGGCAGAGTTTGCAACAAAACATCGCCTCTATTTACCAATTCAATCAATACCAAAGCTTGTTATAAATGCTTTTATTTCGGCTGAAGACAAAAACTTTTATCATCATTTTGGTTTAGATCCTGAAGGACTTTCTCGAGCTTTGATCAATAATATTCGTAATATTGGTTCTGGAAGACGCCCAGAGGGTGCATCAACTATAACGCAACAAGTCGCTAAAAACTTTCTTTTAAGTTCAGAAACAACGTTAGAGCGTAAATTTAAGGAAGCTATTTTAGCAATGCGTATTGAGAAAACTTATTCAAAGGATCATATTCTCGAACTTTATCTCAATGAAATTTATCTGGGTCGTGGTACTTATGGTATAGCAGCTGCTTCTTTGACCTATTTCAATAAATCCGTCAATGATCTGACGCTAGAACAATGTGCTTATTTGGCTGCTCTTCCAAAAGGGCCAGCAAATTATGATCCATTTAAGAATACACAACGTGCTATTGATCGGCGCAATTGGGTTATAGATCGGATGATTGCAAATGGATATGTAACGCGTGAACAAGGTGAAAAAGCGAAAGCTAAACCTTTAGGAGCGACAATACGTGGGAGTGATAGCTATGTTTTTGCGGCTGATTATTTTACTGAAGAAGTGCGCCGTCGTTTAATACATCGCTATGGGGCTAAGACACTTTATGAAGGTGGGCTTTCCATTCGTACAACGCTTGATCCGCATTTACAACTTATTGCGCGACGTGCTTTGCACGCTGGATTAATTAGATTTGATCATTCGCAAGGATGGCGTGGAGCTTATGCGCATATCGATGAAAAAGGTGATTGGGGGATAGAACTTGCAAATATCACGGGGCTAAGTGATGTTCCTGAATGGCGTTTAGCTGTTGTTCTTTCTGCTAATCCCAATAAAGTAGAGATTGGTTTACAGCCACAGCGCGAAGCTTCGGGTATATTATCAAAAAAACGGGAAATTGCTGTTTTATCTGAATCTGATTCAAAATGGGCACTCCATGTTGTAAAGGAAAATGGTTATCGAAAAACTGTTCAGAACTTATCTCATGTTCTGCAAGTTGGGGATGTCATTTTTGTTGAAAAACTATCCAATACAAACAACACTTATCGTTTACAACAAATTCCAAAGGTTGAAGGTGCAATTGTTGCTATGGAACCTCATACAGGGCGCGTTCTTGCTATGGTGGGAGGATTTTCTTTTGCTGCATCTGAATTCAATCGTGCAACCCAGGCTTATCGCCAACCGGGGTCTGCTTTTAAGCCTTTTGTTTATGCAGCAGCTCTTGATAACGGGTATACACCAGCATCCGTTGTTTTAGATGGCCCCATTGAAGTTCGTCAATATAATGGGGAAGTTTGGCAACCCAAAAATTATGGTGGTACCTTTGCAGGACCTTCAACGTTGCGTTATGGTATTGAGCGTTCTCGTAATCTTATGACAATACGGCTTGCCAATGATATGGGAATGCCTCTTGTCGCTGAATATGCAGAACGCTTTGGCATAGTGGACAAATTGCAGCCTTATCTTCCCATGGCTTTAGGGGCTGGTGAAACAACAGTATTACGAATGGTTACAGCTTATTCAGTTATTGCCAATGGGGGACGCTCTATTAAGCCTTCTCTGATAGACAGAATTCAAGATCGTTATGGAAAGACAATTTATCGTCATGATGATCGTATTTGTGAAAATTGTAATACGCCTTCATGGAATAATCAACGTGAACCCACATTGATTGATGAGCGAGATCAAGTTCTTGACCCTATGACAGCTTATCAGATTACCTCCATGATGGAAGGGGTTGTTCAGCGTGGTACTGCAGCACGTTTACGTTATCTTAATCGACATATTGCCGCTAAGACAGGGACAACCAATGACTCTAAAGATGTCTGGTTTATGGGATTTACTCCTGACATTGTCGTTGGTATTTTTATCGGCTACGATCAACCTGCTCCATTAGGATATAATGGAACCGGAAGTTCATTAGCTGCACCTATTTTTGGTGAGTTTATGGCAAATGCTCTTAAAGGAAAGCCAGATGTTCCCTTTAAGATGCCAAAGGGTATGATTTTAATGCCAATTAATCGGAAAACAGGAATGCTTGCGGAAAGAGGAGATCAAGATGTCATTATAGAAGCATTTAAACCAGGGACTGGTCCTGCTGATATATATCAAGTTATTGGGAGTACAAATTCTTTTCAAGAAGGTGTTCCTGCAGTAACTACTTCTCCACAAGTCAATAAAGCTCTTGAAAGTGGGACAGGTGGGCTGTATTAATCAACAAAATCTCCTTTCGCCATGAGTCTATAGTTTTTATTTTTTTTTACAGTGTCGGTCCTGTAAATAGAATGATAAGTCCGTGCTGTTCCCTCACAGCAGCTATCAAATTTGTATAAAATTCTAGAGACATAACCAGAAAGAGTGTTAAAAAATACGGTGTTAAATTATGCGAGCAGAAATAGAAACATTAGTTGATGAAATCCAGAAAGCAATTCAATTGCTAAGGGGGCATCTTTGACTGGGATCAATCACTAAAACGTCTCGAATATCTTAATCAAAAAGCGGAAGATCCGTCATTATGGGATGATGCACAACAAGCACAGGATATGATGCGTGAGCGTCAACGTCTTGATGATTCAATCAATGGTCTTTTATCATTTACAAAAACACTTGAAGAATGCATTGAGCTTATCGCGATGGGCGAAGAAGAAAGTGATGTTGAAATTATCGCTGATGCAGAAAATTCAATACGTAATCTTAAAAATGAGATAGATAAAAGGCAAATTGATGTACTTCTTTCAGGAGAGGCGGATCCGAATGATACCTATTTAGAAGTTCATGCTGGAGCAGGGGGAACAGAAAGCCAAGATTGGGCTTCTATGCTCTTACGTATGTATATGCGCTGGGCTGAACAGCATGAAATGAAGGTTGAAATTTTAGAAATTCATGATGGAGAAGAAGCAGGAATAAAGTCAGCGACTATTCTTGTAAAAGGGCATAATGCTTATGGAATGTTAAAAACAGAATCAGGCGTTCATCGCTTGGTTCGGATTTCTCCATTTGATTCGAATGCAAAGCGCCATACCTCTTTTGCAAGCATTTGGGTTTATCCAGTTATTGATGACAATATTGAAGTTGATGTTTCAGAGGCAGATGTGCGTATTGATACATATCGTGCATCAGGAGCAGGAGGACAACATGTTAACACGACAGATTCCGCTGTTCGCATCACACATATAAAAACGGGTATTGTTGTTCAATGTCAAACAGAGCGTTCTCAACATAAAAATCGCGCTACGGCTTGGTCGATGTTGCGTGCACGGCTTTATGAAGAAGAGCTTAAAAAAAGAGAAGAAGAAACCAATGCTGCTGAATCTTCTAAAACAGAAATCGGATGGGGACATCAAATTAGATCTTATGTTCTTCAACCCTATCAGCTTGTCAAAGATTTGCGTACAGGGATTGAAAATACGGATCCACAATCTGTACTGAATGGTAATTTAGATGCATTTATAGAGGCAGCACTCGCACGGCGCATTTATGGACAAGACAAAGAAATTGAGGATATTCGTTAATTATATATCCTTCCTTCAAGCCATGTAGATTTTTTTCTTAAGTTGTTTGTTTTATTGATGTTGTGATATTACGATAGTTCTTGATACTTTAAAGGTTCAAAGAGGGATTTTCTTGTTCCTTTCTTCAATTTTTTCTCACACGCCAATCCTGCTTATGATATTGCAAGTGATAGAAAGCTGAAATAAGAAAAATTTGCGATATTCGGAGGACTAATATAAATATAAAACAATTCATTATCCTTATAAATCAATATATTATAAAAATTGAATCCATTGAAAAACTAAAATCAATTCGGAGGATGACTTTTGCTTTTTAAGGTAAATCAAACACTCAATTTATAAGTTACCGTTATGATGTAAAAGTGTTGCAGTAGCTAAAACATTTTCAGCATGCCCAGATACGCTTACTTTGCGCCATTCTTCTGCTATTATTCCATTTGCATCAATTAAAAAAGTGCTCCGTTCAACACCCATATATTTGCGTCCATACATGCTTTTCTCAACCCAAACACCATAAGCTTCGAGGGTTGTTTTTTCTTCATCAGAAACCAAGATGACATCAAGTTCATATTTTACTTTAAATTTATCATGTTTTTTTACATTATCTGGAGAGATTCCAATAACAGCAACACCGATTTCATCAAATTTCATCTTTAATTTTGTGAAATTAAGTGCTTCGCTTGTGCAACCGCTGGTGTCATCTTTTGGATAAAAATATAAAACAACAGGTTTTCCTTTAAAGTCAGAAAGACATACTGTCTCTCCTCCATCGCGAGGCAAATTAAAATCAGGAGCAAAAGCACCTTTCATTGATCTTGTCATTGTTTTCATCTTTCTTGTGTAATAAGTATAAGATATCAGAGTACACAGAAGAAAAGAACTATTCAACTCTCTAGAATATTATTGTTTTTAAGAGACCTTTATTTTCCTAACAAAACTTGCTCTATCACAACGATTGGATTGAAAGAACAAGATCGGCGTGAACAACATAAACAAAACAACAAAAGATTACACTGGTTTTATCACAACATGTTTTTTCTTACCGAAAGAAAGCTTAATGATTCCTTCTGCACTGACATCCCCTTCAATAATAAGATGTGTTTCATCCTCAATAATTTGATCATTTACACGTACACCTCCACCTTGAACGTGTCGGCGTGCCTCACTATTAGATTTAGCGAGTCCTGCTTGTACTAAAAGAGTGAGCAATCCAACACCTTTTTTTAATTCTGAGGCATTAGTTTCAACAGTTGGAAGATTTTCTCCCAAAGTTTTTTCTTCAAACGTTTTGCGAGCAGTCTCTGCGGCTGCATTGGCAAGAGCACGTCCATGCAACATTGCTGTAACTTCTGTTGCAAGAATTTTTTTTGCTTCGTTAATTTCTGTCCCTTGTAATACAGAAAGTTTAAGAATCTCATCCATTGGCAATGGGGTATAGAGTTTTAGAAATCTTGTTACATCAGCATCTTCTATATTGCGCCAATATTGCCAAAATTGATAAGGTGAAAGCATATCCGCATTCAGCCATATAGCCCCATTCAATGATTTACCCATTTTGGCACCGGAAGAGGTTGTCAGCAATGGTGATGTTAACGCATATAATTGTGGTGTTCCTAAACGATGCCCTAATTCGATTCCGTTAATAATGTTGCCCCATTGATCAGAGCCCCCCATTTGCATACGCAACCCATAACGTTTATAAAGTTCAACAAAGTCATAAGCTTGCAGAATCATATAATTAAACTCTAAGAATGACAAAGAGTGCTCACGCTCAAGTCTGAGTCTGACAGAATCAAATGACAACATACGGTTGACAGAAAAATGTTTTCCTACATCACGCAAAAATTCTAAGTAGTTTAAATTGCATAACCATTCAGCATTATTCACAATACAAGCATCAGTTTCTCGGTCACCGAATGTCAAATAGTTAGCAAATACCTTTTTAATACCATCAATATTTGCAGCAATATCATCTTGTGTCAGAAGACGTCGCGCTTCATCTTTGAAGGAAGGATCACCGATCAATCCGGTCCCTCCGCCCATTAAAGCAATGGGACGATGACCCGTTTTTTGTAACCAATAAAGCATCATAATCTGAAGAAGACTTCCAGCATGTAAACTCGATGCTGTTGGATCAAATCCAGTATAAGCGCTTACAGTTTCTTTTGAAAAAAGATCATCTAAGCCTTTTTCATCTGAAATTTGGTGGATAAAACCACGTTCGCTCATAATGTGTAAAAAATCAGATTTAAAGGCAAACACAGATTCAATTTCCTAATTTTAAGAGTGCATTCATTTCATATAATAGGTGTTTATATAATGGAGCGTTATCTATCATAACTGATGCACACATCACAAGAGAAAGAGACATATTGATAATATAAAGATAATAATACAGGTATTATTTCCTTTTTACGCTAAAAAACAGACTTCTCAGTGATAGAAAAAAGGCATTCTGTTATTCTCATTTCTATCCTAGAATAAAATTTAGAAAAGTTTTAAGTACGGACTAAAAAAATTACTTTGTTATGATCAAAGACGACTTTTTCTGATTTTTTATAAATCTATCGTGTTTTCCTAAGTTAGTGAAAGTATTTCAGGAGGAGGAGCGAGAAGTTCATTGGTGATATGGTTATCCAAATAGTGGGCACATCGTTCAATAAGTTCTTCATGACATCCACTGAAAAAGTGATTAGCCTCTTCCAATATTTCTTGTGTGATGATGATTCCTTTTTGTGTTTTCAATTTATCGACAAGTATTTGAACATCTTTTGGGGGGGAAACTTTATCGATACCGCCATGAATGATAAGTCCAGAAGATGGACAAGGTGCAAGAAATGAAAAGTCATAAACATTAGGCTGAGGGGCAACTGAGATAAATCCCTCAATTTCCGGTCGGCGCATTAAAAGCTGCATACCAATCCATGCTCCAAATGAATATCCTGCTACCCAACAATTTTTAGAGTCTGGATGTTGTGTTTGCACCCAATCGAGAGCAGCAGCAGCATCTGAAAGTTCTCCTATTCCATAATCAAATTCACCCTGACTACGACCAATACCACGAAAGTTAAAACGTAAAGTTGTAAAGCCACGTTGTTGGAACATATAAAAGAGGTCATAGACAATTTTATGATTCATAGTTCCACCAAATTGGGGATGAGGATGCAAAATGATCGCAATGGGTGCATTTTTTTGTTGTGAAGGTTGATAACGCCCTTCGAGCCGACCCGCGGGACCGTTAAAAATAATTTCTGGCATAAAATGCTCCTTAAATGCAATAAAAGGCTTTCATTGACCTTGGTCGACTTTTACCATAGAATCTCTTAAATAATTATTAGATATTCTTTTTTTAGTGCACTTTTCAAGAAAATTGCGCTATTTTTTTAATCAATTCATAAGATTAATGATTGCGATGTAAAATGGTTATAAGACGCCGATATTTTGATCATAACGCAACAACACCGCTCAAAAAAATGGCACGGATGGCGTTAGTGGAATCTTTAGAGATATTTGGTAATCCATCATCGGTTCATAAGGAAGGGCGTGCGGCTAAAACCTTGTTGCAAAAGGCACGTCGACAAATCGCTGAAAATCTTAAAACAGATCCAGATCACGTAGTATTTACCTCTGGTGCGAGTGAAGCAGCGATGACTTTGTTAACACCCTTTTACAATATGGGGAATGCAAAAGTTCAATTTTCTCATCTTTACCTTGGAGCGACTGAACATCCCTCTGTTGCAGAGGGAGGGCGTTTTTCTAAAGAATTGATAAGTGTCATTGCTGTTGATCAAGATGGGCTCATTCAACAAGATAAATTAATATCATTCTTAACGGTTCACGATAAAACAAAAGGTTTACCTCTTGTTGCTATTCAAGCTGCAAATAGTGAAACGGGTGTTATTCAACCGTTAACAGAAATCGCCGCTATTGTTCGGGATTTAGGAGGTACTCTTATTGTTGATTTGACACAATATGTCGATAAAAATTTCGTGGATATTAATCAGCTAGGAGGAGATTTTTTTATACTGTCTGCACATAAAATTGGTGGTCCTAAAGGAATAGGTGCTTTTGTTTCATGTGGTAATCTTCTTATGCCACAACCTCTTATTATTGGGGGAGGGCAAGAAAAAGGTCTCCGTGGAGGAACAGAAGCACTGTCCCTTATTGCTGCTTTTGGGGCAGCAATGGCTGATTGTTTCACACAGGAAGAAATAAAACAGTTAATATATTTACGCAATAAATTAGAAGATGGACTACAAAAAATAAGTAAAAATGTTGAAATTTTTGGCAAAAGAGTTCAACGTTTGCCAAATACAACTTACTTTACCGTGAAAAATATAAAAGCTGAAACGATGCAAATTGCTTTTGATTTAGAAGGGTTTTCTATATCATCCGGCTCTGCTTGTTCTTCGGGAAAAGTAAAACAAAGCAAAGTGTTGGAGGCAATGGGGTATCATGTTCCAAATGGTGCCATTCGCATTTCGCTAGGGCGGGACACAACTTCTGAGGATATTGATGATTTTCTATCGTTGTTTTCTCAAATTATAAACAGGAAAAAAGAGTAAGATCTATCATCAAAAAGTTATAAAATTAGAATTATTTTAAAAATAAGATAAGTTTGATTGAAATTTTTGCACTTTACCTATAGCCTAGGAAATAACTTGCTACTTTAATCTTGTAAAAAAACAAGATTTTTAGTTACCGGTTTTTGACGCCAATAGTTACCGGTTTTTGACGCCAAAAAATGGAGAAAATTGATGCCGGCAGTACAAGAAACAATACGCCAAGTACGTGAAATAGATGTTGACCAATATAAATATGGTTTTGAAACCAATATTGAAACAGATAAAGCTCCAAAAGGCTTAAATGAAGATATTATCAAATTTATTTCTGCTAAAAAACATGAGCCTGAATGGATGCTAACATGGCGCTTAAAAGCTTACCGACGTTGGCTGACAATGCAAGAGCCTCATTGGGCGCGTCTTGAATATCCTAAAATTGATTTTCAGGAGCTTTATTATTATGCTGCTCCAAAAAATCATACAGGACCAAAATCTTTGGATGAAGTGGATCCTGAGTTATTAGCAACGTACGAAAAACTTGGCATTCCCCTTAAAGAACAAGAGATTTTGGCAGGAGTAAGAAAACAGTCTGATCCCTCTACTTTCGATGACAGTATGTCTGTATCGGGGCAGGTGGCTGTTGATGCAGTCTTTGATTCTGTTTCTGTTGTAACAACATTCAAAAAAGAGCTGGCACGTGCTGGTGTGATTTTTTGTTCTATTTCAGAGGCGATTATTGAACATTCTGAGCTTATTAAGGAATATTTAGGAACAGTTGTACCTATAAGTGATAATTATTATGCGGCCTTAAATGCAGCTGTCTTTACAGATGGTTCATTTGTTTATATTCCCAAAGGGGTTCGTTGTCCTATGGAGCTTTCAACTTATTTTAGGATTAATGAACGCAACACTGGCCAATTTGAACGAACATTGATTATCGCCGCTGAAGATTCCTATGTTTCTTATCTTGAAGGGTGTACAGCACCCCAACGTGATGAAAACCAACTTCATGCGGCTGTCGTTGAACTTATTGCCCTTAAAAATGCAGAGATTAAATATTCTACAGTACAAAACTGGTATCCTGGCGATAAAAATGGAAAGGGCGGTATTTATAATTTTGTGACGAAGCGTGGAGATTGTCGAGGTGATAGCTCTAAAATCTCATGGACACAAGTTGAGACTGGTTCTGCGATTACTTGGAAATATCCATCCTGCTTACTCCGTGGTGATAATGCGCGTGGAGAATTTTATTCTATTGCTGTTGCAAACGGTCATCAACAAATTGATTCTGGTACAAAAATGATTCATTTGGGAAAAAATACATCCAGTCGTATTATTTCCAAGGGCATTTCTGCAGGTTTTTCAAATAACACTTATCGAGGACAAGTTACA
Source organism: Bartonella sp. TT67HLJMS (assembly GCF_042193375.1). Taxonomy (NCBI): domain Bacteria; kingdom Pseudomonadati; phylum Pseudomonadota; class Alphaproteobacteria; order Hyphomicrobiales; family Bartonellaceae; genus Bartonella; species Bartonella sp. TT67HLJMS. The sequence continues at coordinate 115,788 of NZ_JBHILP010000003.1, read as the reverse complement.
GCACATCGAAAAGCACAAAATGCGCGTAATTTTACGCAATGTGATAGTTTGTTAATCGGAAATGATTGTGGTGCGCATACAGTCCCTTATATTGAAGCAAAAAATGCAACAGCTCAGTTTGAACATGAAGCCACAACATCAAAAATTTCTGATGACCAACTTTTTTATGTTATGCAGAGAGGAATTCCCGAAGAAGAAGCTATCGCGTTAATTGTAAATGGTTTTGTAAAAGAGGTCATTCAAAAACTTCCCATGGAATTTGCTGTCGAAGCACAAAAGCTTATTGGTATCAGCCTTGAAGGTAGTGTTGGATAATTTATTGAATTAGATAAATAGAAGACTTGATGTAAAAGGGCTGTAACAGTAGCAAATAATGCTAAAAATGACCTCTATGGTAATTACAAAAGTAGATGGATGCTAAGGCAAAATAATACGCATTGGTATCTGAAAAACAGCCAAAACAGGATTAAATTATGTTAGAGATAAAAAATTTGCACGCCCGTATTGCTGGGACCGATACAGAAGTTATTCGTGGTTTAAACTTGACAGTTCAAGATGGAGAAGTTGCCGCTATCATGGGACAAAATGGAGCCGGAAAATCAACTTTGTCTTATTTGCTTGCTGGTCGTGATGATTATGAAATAACAGAAGGAGATATTCTCTATAATGGAAAATCGCTTTTAGAAATGGATCCAGCAGAACGTGCTACATATGGTGTTTTTCTTGCATTTCAATATCCAATGGAAATACCAGGGGTAGCAACGATGGAATTTTTAAAAGTTGCGATGAATTCTCAACGCAAAGCGCGTGGTGACAAAGAGCTTAAAATTCCTGAATTTATAAAATGTGTTAAAGAAGTTTCAGCCAAACTTGAAATAGATATGGATATGCTAAAGCGTCCATTAAATGTAGGTTTTTCAGGTGGAGAAAAAAAACGCGCTGAAATTTTACAAATGGCACTTCTTGAACCTAGACTTTGCATTTTAGATGAAACGGATTCTGGTTTAGATATTGATGCATTAAAAATTGTTGCAGATGGTGTTAATAAACTTCGGGATTCAAAACGTTCATTTTTGGTGATTACCCATTATCAACGGCTGCTTAATTATATTATTCCTGACACGGTACATGTTCTTTATAAAGGACAAATTATTAAAAGCGGAGATAAATCCTTAGCGCTTTATTTAGAGCAAAATGGGTATGCTGATCTTATCAGGGAAGCGGTTTGAGGTTATTGAATATGAATACACAACAAAACTTGTTAGCAGTTGAAGAAAATATACTCAGTAATTTCAATCAGTGTGTAAACGACTTACCTGGTAATAAAGCTGTACAGGAAATCCGCAAGAAAACTATTGAGCAGTTTCAAACGGCACAGCTTCCTTCCCGTAAAATCGAAAGCTGGCATTATACCAATCTGCGTACCTTACTGAAGTCTATTAGCAATTTTTCAAAAGTTCAAAACAATCAATTGGTTGATGCTTTGCTTTCAGAAAGTGCTGTTTTCTCCATAAACAATGGAAAAACATCGATAGAGTCAAAGGTAGATAATATTACAGTAAAACGCCTTTCAGATGCATTAGAAGATAATTCTGTACAGATAAATCAAAACATTTCCGATGAGGATTTTATTGGACAGTTAAATACAGCTTTTGTTACAGATGGTTGGCTTTTTCACATCCCTGAAAATACAAAGTTAAATATACCCATTGAATTACAAAATATACAAATGGGGGGACAATCTCATATTTTTTCGGATATAAAAGTTGATAAAAATAGTCAAGTTACGTTTATTGAACATCAGATTGGCAATGATAAAGATACCTTTGTCAGTTCAATATTTTCATTAAATGTTGCTGCTAATAGTGATGTTACATGGATTCTCATTCGCAATCGTGATTTTAATTCTACACAATTTGGTCGATTTTGTGCTGTTCTTGATCAAAGAGCGAAGTTATCACTTTATGTCATTAATATAGGGAGCCAATTAAATCGCCAAGAAGTCGATATTGAATTACAGGGAGAAGAATCTGATTTTCAATTACGCGTTATAAATTTATTATCAGGACAAACACATAGTGATCTAACAATGACTGTTCGTCACGTGGAAGAAAAATCAACATCAAGTGAAATTATACGCAATGTGGTTACAGATAAGGCTGCTGGTGTTTTCCAAGGAATAATACGTGTGTCTCAAAAAGCGCAAAAAACAGATGCACGCATGGCTTGTAATAGCCTTATTCTTTCAGACGATGCAGAATTTAATGCAAAGCCTGAACTGGAGATTTTTGCTGATGATGTTGCATGCGGTCATGGTGCAACAGTTGCTAATATTAATCATGATTATCTTTTTTATCTTATGGCGCGTGGTATCCCATTTAAAACGGCTCGTGCACTTTTGATTAAAGGATTTATCTCTGAGCTCATTGATGAGATCAAGCAAGATAATATTCAAATTGCTTTGGAGAATATCATTAGTAAATGGCTTGAAAAAAATGTTTAAGGTAGAAAAAATGGAAAATAACGTAAAAACATTTACTTATAATGTCGAAGAAATTCGGCGTGATTTTCCTCTTTTGGACCATCAAGTTTATGGAAAGCGATTAGCATATCTTGATAGTAGTGCTTCTGCCCAAAAACCAGTGTCTGTACTCAATGCAATGAATAATTATTATCATTATAGTTATGCTAATGTGCATAGGGGAATGTATTTTTTAGCCAATATAGCAACACAATCATATGAAAATTCTCGTGAAACCGTTCGTGTTTTTCTAAATGCTCAAAAAGCTGAAGAAATTGTTTTTACGAAAAATGCAACAGAAGCTATTAATACCGTTGCTTATGGTTGGGCTATGCCCAAACTCAAAGAAGGTGATGAGATTGTTCTAACGATCATGGAACATCATTCAAATATTATTCCTTGGCATTTTCTCCGTGAACAAAAAGGTGTTAAACTTATTTTTGTTCCTGTCGATGAAAATGGTATTCTGCACACTGAAGATTTCCAAAAGGCTTTAAGCGAAAAAACGCGGCTTGTTGCTATTACGCATATGTCCAATATATTAGGAACTGTACCTCCTGTTAAAGAGATTATTAAGCTCGCACATCAAAATTCTATTCCTGTTCTTGTTGATGGTTCTCAAGGAGCAGTACATTTAACCGTTGATGTGCAAGATCTCGATTGTGATTGGTATGTCTTTACAGGTCATAAGCTTTATGGTCCCACCGGTATTGGTGTTTTGTATGGTAAAGAAGATAGACTAGAAGAAATGCGTCCTTTTCAAGGGGGAGGGGAAATGATCGAGGAGGTAACAACCGATAAGGTTTTTTATAATGCTCCTCCTTACCGTTTTGAAGCAGGCACTCCTCCTATTGTTGAAGCTATTGGATTAACTGCAGCTATTGATTATATACAAGAGAAAGGTCGTAGCACGATTCATGCCCATGAGAGGTCCCTTTTAGCTTATGCGCAGGAAAAACTTAAAATGGTTGAGTCATTGCGTATTTATGGTCATTCTCCCAATAAAGGAGCTATTATATCATTTACAATTGAAGGGATTCACGCCCATGATATCGCTATGTTTATTGATAGAAAAGGAGTTGCAATACGCGCGGGAACCCATTGTGCACAGCCTTTATTACAGCGCTTTGGTCTAACATCTATTTGTCGGGCATCATTAGCCATGTATAACACTCAAGAAGATGTAGATCAATTAGTAGAAGCATTGAAAGAAACAAGGACATTTTTTAATGGCTGAATCAATTGAAGAGCGTCATTCTACAGAATCTGTTGAAACTGTAAGCGAAAATAAAAAATCTTATATATCAGCAATTCCAGCAGATGAAATTGATCGTATGACGAATGATATTATTGCTGCTCTCAAAACAGTTTATGACCCAGAGATTCCTGCTGATATTTATGAGCTTGGACTGATTTATCGTATTGATATTGAAGATGATCGTTCAGTAAAAATTGAAATGACTCTTACAGCACCGGGATGTCCTGTTGCTGGTGAAATGCCGGGGTGGGTAGAAAATGCAGTCAGTGCAGTTGAAGGGGTTTCGTATGTTGAAGTCACTATGACTTTTGATCCACCATGGACACCTGATTGTATGTCAGAAGAAGCTCAAATTGCTGTCGGATGGTACTAACAATACTGTTCGTGAATGCATCGTTTTTCTCAAACATTTGGATTTAAAAACGATTACATGCATCATAATAAACAAAAATTAGAACTTAACTGGATTGGAAAAGAGAAACGTCCCAAACTAAAAACTCATATCTTATTAGAAGATCGTGAAAAATCTTATCATGCCTCACATCAAATATCATCTCAGGATATTTTTGATAATAAACTTATTTTTGGTGATAATTTACTCGCACTCAAAGCACTTGAGAAAGAATATACAGGCAAGGTAAAATGTATCTATATCGATCCGCCTTATAATACAGGTAATGCTTTTGAACATTATGAAGATGGTTTAGAGCATTCCATATGGCTAAGTTTTATGAGAGACAGGCTAGAATTGTTACATCATTTACTGGCGGATGATGGAAGTATCTGGATTTCCATTGATGATGATGAACAAGCCTATCTTAAAGTGGTGATGGATGAATTTTTTGGTCGCCAAAATTTCATCAACAATATTATTTGGCAAAAGAAATATGCTCCACAAAATGATACAAAATGGCTTTCTGATAACCATGATTTTATAATGGTTTATGCCAAAGATAAAATGTTTTGGCGTCCTCAATTGCTTCCTCGTTCAAGCGATATGGATGCGCGCTATAAAAATCCTGATAATGATCCTCGCGGTCCTTGGAAATCTGGAGATTTATCCGTAAAAAGAGTGACGCTTAAGGATATTTATGAAATCATCACACCTTCTGGACGCAAGGTGATGCCCCCTAATGGTAGAAGTTGGGCTATGAATGAAAAAAGTTCTTTGAATTATTAAAAGATAATCGTATTTGGTTTGGTCCAACAGGAAGCAATGTTCCTTCTCTGAAGCGTTTTTTATCAGAAGTAAAAAATGGTACGGTTTCAATGACGATTTGGCCCTATATAGAAGTGGGGCACAACCAAGATGCCAAAAAAGAAGTCAAAGTTTTTAATTCTGATAATGTCTTTACAACTCCTAAACCGGAACGGTTAATGGAACGCATCATTCAACTTGCCACCAACCCCGGTGATCTTATACTGGATTCTTTTGCTGGTTCTGGCACGACCGGTTCTGTTGCTCATAAAATGGGAAGAAAGTGGATTATGATTGAACTTGGTGAACATTGTCACACCCATATTATCCCTCGTTTAAAACAAGTCATTGATGGAACTGATCAAGGGGGAATTTCCAAAAGTGTCAATTGGCAAGGTGGCGGGGGATTCCGTTATTATCGCCTTACACCTTCTCTGTTGCAAAAAGATCCATGGGGACAATAGATTATTAGTCGCGAATATAATGCTGCGATGCTTTCAGAAGCAATGTGCAAACATATGGGGTTTACCTATGCACCTGATGAAAATCATTATTGGATGCAAGGGTATTCAACTGCGACAGATTATATTTATGTCACAACAAACGCTATGACTCATGAATACCTCCGTATTATAAGTAAAGAGGTAGGCTCTCATCGCACTTTGCTGATTTGTGGGACAGCATTTGATACAAAATCAGCATCATTTGAAAATCTAACACTCACTAAAATTCCCCGTGCAGTATTAGAAAAATGCGAATGGGGAAGGGATGATTACAGTTTAAATATAGCCAATCTTGAACCAATGATTGTGGTAAAAGAAAGCAACAAAGATAAAGATATTGCACAAAAAGAATTAGATCTATTTGAATAATATATAAAACGCGGAATTTTTCATAAACACTGTTGAAAAAAGGATTTCTGCTCGCTTATCGTTGTGTAATCCTCAACGTGAGTCTTTAAATATTTTGGTAAAAATCTTAAAAAATATAGAGCTTTCTAAAAATGCTGATTTGGTTGCAGAGTTGGAAGTGATAAAAAATCTTTATCCTTCTGTATAAGATTTTGAACAAAACTTTCCTTCTTTTTGTTTTGCTTTAGCAACGGGTGTGGGAAAAACGCGACTTATGGGTGCTTTTATCAGCTATCTTTATTTAACAGGTCGCAGTCGCCATTTTTTTATTTTAGCTCCAAATTTAACTATTTATGAAAAATTAAAACAGGATTTTAGTCTCCAAAGCCCAAAGTATGTCTTTAGTGGAATAAGTGAATTCATTGCAAATAGACCTGTTATTATTACAGGTGACGATTATGAAAGTGGTAAAGGTATTCGCACTGATGATCAGCACTTTCAAGGACAAAAGCGTTTGTTTGAGAGTAAGGATACAGCCTTTATCAATATTTTTAATATTTCTAAAATTAATACAACAGATAACAAAAAAGGTGCATTAAAATCCAGTATTCCAGCAATTAAACGCTTGCAAGAAACGATTGGCGAAAGTTATTTTGATTATCTCGTAAATCTTCCTGATTTAGTTTTGTTAATAGATGAAGCACATCGTTATCGTGCTTGCTGCTAGTGCAATGGCAATTAATGAGTGAAAACCTGTTTTAGGAATAGAGCTTACAGCGACACCAAAAACAATAGGTGCAAAACCTGTAGATTTTAAAAATGTTGTTTACAGCTATTCACTTGCAGAGGCTATGAGGGATGGTTTTGTAAAAGAGCCTGCTGTTGCTACGCGTAAAGATTTTCAACCTCAAAATTATACATTTGAGCAATTAGAACATATCAAATTGCAAGATGCAATTCATGCCCATTAAAATGTGAAAACAGATTTAGTTGCCTATAACAAAAAGTTCATTAAGCCTTTTATTTTAGTTATCGCTCAAGATACAACTCATGCACAAAAACTACGGAATTTATTGGAATCACATAATTTTTTTCATGTACCTATAAGGGAAAAATTTTAGAGATTCATACAAAACAGTCGAATATAGAAGAAGAGCAAAATATTCAAAAGCTTATTGCAATTGAAGATTCTCATGAACCAACAGAAATTGTTATTCACGTTAATAAATTAAAGGAGGGGTGGGATGTCACGAATCTTTATACTATTGTACCGTTGCGTGCATCGGCTTCAGAAATTTTAACAGAGCAAACAATTGGGCGTGGATTGCGTTTGCCTTATGGGTATAGAACAGGCGTGGAAGCCATTGATCGTTTAACAATTATTGCGCATGATCGTTTTCAAGATATTATTGATCGTGCAAAGGATCCAAACTCAATTATAAAAAAGCATATTGAGATTGGAAAAGGGGGAGATATACCCTCTGAAAAAACAGATATAGTGACGGTTCTAAGTCAAGTAGAAGCTTTATTTATAAGAACGATAGTAACACGTAGTTCCGATATAAATGGAACATCTGATTTATAAGGTATCATGTTACGTAATACAGATACCCCTACATAACGCCTGAGGAGCAAGAAATTGCAGCGATCGCGTGGGATATTATCAAAGAGAATGATAAATTGCCAAGTTCTCAAATGCTTTATTCTGCACCTATACAAGAAAAAATTTCTAATAAAGTTATGAATATTAAGCCTTCATCACAAAAGTCTCTTGTATCAAAAGTGGTTACAATTTTGACAAAAGAATTAGCAGAATTGATGATAGATATTCCCAATATTGTATTCATACCTTCGCGTGACGTGACTTATGGTTTTTCTGATTTCGATTTGAAAAATCTAGAAAGCTTAAATTTGCAACCTGTTAGTAAAGAACTTTTAATTCGAGAATTGCGTACCCATAAAAGTATTTTTCTCACTTCTAAGAATGAATATGTCAAATATCTTTGTGAGCCTAAAAAAGCCTCTGAAATGCAAAATCCTATTGTGTTAAAAAAGAGAGAAGCTGCAGTTCAATGGTGTTGTCATGCAACGCGCTATGCGGCTACTTATGGCGGTAAAAAATGGTATTATGTTTTTATTCCCCATGATGCTATTAAAGCAAATAGTAGTTTTGGAGGTTTGTGTGCAGAGTTTACCATTGCAGAATCTATACTTGAGAGCTCATAACTTTTTGCGTCAAAAATAGAACACATAAGTTTTTTAATTGACGAATGTGAGGTTCAATCAAATGTTTGAATAATTATTTTTAATTTTTTGCACTATCGCATCATTAATTTAAAAGTATTAAGGAGTTCTTAAATCAAAAAATTAATATTTTTTTCTAACGACATTAAAATAAAAGGAAAAATGTATAGAAAAGTTACACAAGATTGTGATTTTTTATGGAGATTTTTAGCACATTTACCAATTTTTTATAAAAGTACAATCTTATTTTCCTTATGTAAAAAAATCTTTGAGTTTATAGTCACAAATTCAAAAAATATTTTAATTTTATTAATTAATTTGATAAATGTGCTTTTTTTAAAAAACTTAGACAGTTTATTGTTCTTTCATTTAAAACGCCTGAATATAATGAAATACCCAGAGGATAAAAGGGGGAGTTTTTCATATGACTTTAAATTTAACAAACACTGTTTTTAATTTTTTAAGGAAAAACCCGACAAAAAAGTTTACAGCTCGAGAAATTGCTCAATGGATATTTGAAAATTACCCAGAAAAATGCCGTCAAAAACAAAAGAATTCAACGGCAATAATCACTCCCCTTAATAGTGATGCAGCTCTTATTCAGCAAATTGTTGCTGAAATAGGGGCAAAACGCCCTCAGTTACAAAAGCGTTATTCAGAAATTAAAACCACTGAAGGACGACCGCGACAATATTATTTTACTGAACAAACAGATAGTGCTGAAATTGATGCAATAGAGGACAATGCAAAGAGTAGAACAGAAGATGACTCTGTTAAAGAGCATGATCTTTATCCGTTATTATCTAAATTTTTATGGTCAGAGCTTGCAGTTTACAGCAAGCGCATTAATGAGAAATGTTCTCGTAATAAACATGGTGCAGGCGGAAATAAATGGCTTTATCCAGATCTCGTAGGAATGCAAGATTTAAGCAGTGAATGGAATCGTGAAATCAAAGATTGTGTTTTGCAATATTTTGATAAAAAAACGAAGCTTTGGTCTTTTGAAGTAAAAATTCTCATCAATCGTTCAAATTTACGAAAAGCATTTTTTCAAACAGTTAGTAATTCGTCATGGGCTAATTTGAGTTATTTAGTTGCTAGTGAAATTGAAGGAGTTGATACATTAAAAGAGCTTCGAATGCTTTCAAGTTTGCATGGAGTTGGATTTATAAGACTTAATAAGGAAAACTCTTCCGAGAGTGAGATTTTAATTCCTGCCAAAGAACGTAGTGATATTGACTGGGATACTGCTAATAGACTAGTGGAGGAAAACAAAGACTTTCTTGATTATATTAAGCTCATTCGTCAATTTTATCAAACTGGCGAGATGCGTCCACTAGATTGGGATCATATGTATCCATGAAAGGTATTTTCAAAAAAAACTCTATTGTTTAAAAGCCCTTATTTTCAGAGTGATAAAAAATTACTCTAATTATTTTATTTGACTTATTATATTGATTTATAATGATAATGAGTCATTTGTTTTAAACTTAAATGAGGGAGGTAAATATCCTAGCATTCAATCTTTTAAAACCACCTTATATTGATATTGTATCAATCAAAATTGTTTGCGTGCATCTCATGAGTGGGCTTGAGTAGGGGAAGAGTAAAAATTCTGTTTTAGACCCGTTCTATTTTGTGTGTGGGACGTAATTCCATTAGATACTAGACTTAATAATTATAATTTATTACAAATTTGATATTTTAGAAAGTGAAATTCAATTTTCTTGCTTTTTTTACATCAAACATTGAAAATATTACTTCCTCATATTGAAGTCTTCTTACGGAGAATTTATACTACTATTTCTTTAATTTCCATTGTTATTCGTTTTGATTATTATTAAGTTTTTTGTTATCCAAATTAAACATTCAAAAAACTTTACTCTTATAAAATATTCACACAGTTTGCCACAATATTCTCTTTATTTTTCAATAATATCGCACGCCAAACGCGCACTACCTCCGCCAAGCGGTAATGGTTTGTCTGATTGATTATCTGCTCCTAAATGAATGACTAAAGAGTGCCCTTTAATTTCAGAGATTTTTTTAATCGTGGAGCAAGAACGCTCATCATAGCATATCCTTGCTTATCAACATAAAGTGCTGGTAAATCACCAAGATGACCATTGACATTATAAGGTCCTAAATGTTTTCCGGTATGTTCCGGATCATAATGTCCACCTGCGCTTCCACCAATTATGCCATCTTTTGTATCACATGAAGGATTTACATGTACATGAAAACCATGCATCCCTTCTGATAAAGTAGATAAATTAGGGATGAAAATCAAACCGTATGTATTTTCTTCAATTTTAATGCTACCAATAGCCTTTTTGGAATTATTATCTTCTAATTTATAAATATTTACTTGTGTTGATAGTGCTAATGCAGAATTTTTATGAATTAAAAATGCCATAAAAATCAATAATGATAATAATATTTTTTTCATAAAATACCTTATAATTATATTTAAATAAATTTTATCTATAAAAATAATCTATATTATTAAATATATATGATTGTATTAAATTGAAATTTAAGAAAAATAATTTACATAGAAATATTATTTCATTTATAATACGATAATCATTTCATCAAAAACAGAACATATAATTTGTTAATGACTTAATTATTTTTCATAGAAAAAATGACGAAAAATTTTTATTCATTATGAAATTTATAAGAGAAAGAATTATTATGATTCATATAAATTTCCCATAAAATACAGCATATACCGACACTTCCTCCCATTCCTGATCCTATCAGTGTTCCTATTATCATTCCGGCAGAAAGTGCTACTCCTATACCCATTGCGATAACTGGACCAAATCCTGGAAGAGCAATATAACCATAAGCTGCAAGAGTTGCTGCGATAGCTCCTGATATGCTACCATTTAAACCGCCAATGAAAGCAAATTCTTTAATAGAATGGCAGCACTTTTTTAATTTTTTTTCCTTACAGCTATGAACAGAAACGTTACTGTAAGTTTTAAAATCAATCATATTTTTTTCTTTCATTTTGAATGCTAACTGTTCCTGAATAGTCAACGGATACGAAAAAATGGGACTTTTTAAATTTTACTAAAGCACGCCAGATGCCTTTGTCATCTAAACGCAATCGTTTAATATTCTCAAAACCATTTTGCATAAGACAATTTTTAACTTGTGAAGCAGTAAATGAGTTCTGACCTATTTTAGTGACATTTTGAGTAGAGCTATAGGTAAAGGCTTGACAATAAGGAAGATGAAAAACCTCACTGATTGAAGTAGTGACTGTCAACGAGACACATACAATCATTATAAAAAAAATACTTAATTTCAAAAATTTATTTAGTTTCATCTTGTCACCATTTGTTGAAACAACACTTCATTAACCTCTGTGTTACTAACAAGTTCCCAAGATGATTTTATTTTTAATATTATACTTAATGATAAAAAGTTTTGAAACTCTATTGATTAAATAAAAATGTTTTTTATTATTTATTTTCTTATTAAAATTAATGTTATAAAATAACTATTTCAAAATGGTATTATTTTTCATTTGCTTTATAGTGTAAACTTTAACAGACATGATTTAGCAAGATATCTTTACAATTCCATCTGTAGTCTATAGTTAACTTAATTATTATGCTTATTAGTTTTTTATCTGTAATTTTTATATTTCATACAAAACTATAAGAAATATATTTATTATAATTATTTTTTCTTATTTTATATTAGTATGCTAAATATATATAATAATTTTTAATAAAAAATGATGTATAGTACTAATAATTTTACATGTTTTATTACAAAAACTCAAATAGAAATAATTTTTCTGTGGTATTGATACCTTATTGACTTATTATTATTTGTTTATTTTACGTTATTATCCATTATTGCTCAGTAGAGCTGTTTAGATGATTTTGTTGGAAATATTTGCATAATTTCCTTGAATCCATAACCGGGATACATTCCTTCGCGCATAAATAAATTACGTAATGGTGAAAAACTATGTAACAAACCAAGCCCAACGCTTCGTATCATATGAACAGGCAACATATGAGAAAGTAGAGCAGAGTTAAGTGTATGAACAGCTCCACTTCGGATTAATATATCTGGTTTGCGGCATTTGTTATAATGCGCAACAATCATTTCAGAGTTAGAGTTGGACATTTTATTGGGTAAAATATCAATCAAAGTTTGGACATCACGGAATCCTAAATTCAATCCTTGTGCTCCAATAGGGGGAAAAACATGAGCGGCTTCACCCACTAAAATTGTTCGATTAGCAGCAAAATGATGAGAAAGAAGTCCTGAAAGCGGCCATGCTTGAATTGATGTTTCTAAGCGTAGCTTTCCAAGCATTGATTGCATTTGGTTTTCGATCATTTTTGCAATTTCTTTTGGTTCTATATTCAACAATTCCTCAGCACGAGAAGGATGAACAACCCATACAAGACTAGATCTTCGCCCTGGTAAAGGAACCTGTGTAAATGGACCATGTTCTGTATGAAATTCGGTTGATGTATTTTGATGAGAAAACTCATGAGAAAAGTTGAGAACAAGTGCTTTTTGTGGATAATTCCACTGTTTGACACTTATTCCTGCTGCGGCACGTGCAAGAGAGTGACGTCCATCAGCAGCAACAACAAGTGGAGCTTGAATGACTCTATGATCAGCAAGAGTAATACATACATGGTTTTTTGTGTGATGAAAAGATTTGGCTGCCGAAACAAATCTTGTAATATTGGGCGTATGTGTAATAGCATCGACTAAAGCACTGTTCAATTTTACATTAGGTATATTATAGCCAAAAGCTTTTTCACCAATTTCAGCAGAAGAAAAATGCACCGTAGGAGCATGCACAATTCTAGAAGTTATATCTACAATCCTCATGTAGGATAAAGCAGCAGCATATTTTTGAATATTATTCCAAATATTGAGTTTTTGAAGCATTCGTATTGCAGGCATCATAAGAGCAGTTGTCCGTAACTCATCTGTATGAGCAGGGGGGCCAACAAGAAAAACAGAAAACCCCTCATGTGCAAGACACAGTGCGGACAACATTCCCACAGGACCTGCACCAATAACAGCAATATCTTTATGCTCTTTCTTTTCAAATATCACAACGATTTGAACCTTTGTCCATTGAGAAAATATTTTAACATTTCCAAATGATCACTCTCTTTTTATTATATGAAGCTCTTCTATTATAGTATGTAATAAATAATGCGATATAAAAAAGTAACCTTTTTATGATTTTTTTAAATGCTGGGTTATATCATCGGTAAAAAATGGCGTATTGATAGATGGTTGAAGACTTTAAAAACGAGGATAAGAAAACCTTGAAACGTAAACTAACAAAGAAAATTAAAACAAATGCTAAATTATTACGCCATAAAAAAGTAACAATGCCACAAGCAAAGGCTTTTTCTGTTCATTTACTAACAGCTTCGGGATCATTTTTAGCGTTTCTTTCTCTTATATCAGCCTCTCAAAAAGAATGGACAGCTATGTTCTGTTGGCTTGGGCTTGCACTTCTCGTTGATGGTATAGATGGACCAATTGCACGCAAACTTGATGTTAAATACGTTCTTCCAACATGGTCTGGAGAGCTGTTAGATAATATTATTGATTACGTGACTTATGTCTTAATTCCTGCTTTTGCACTCTATCAAAGTGGTTTTATGGGGATAGGGTTATCGTTTTCATTGAGTGCAATTATTGTTATTTCATCTGCTATTTATTATGCAGATACTAGCATGAAAACCAAAGAAAACTTTTTTAAAGGATTTCCTGTTGTTTGGAATATGATGATTTTTACGCTTTTTGTCGTAAGACCGGGAGAGTGGATTACTTTTATCATTATTGTTTTATCGGCGATTATATCTTTTTTGCCAATTTATTTTATCCATCCAGTAAGAGTCCTTCGTTTACGCAGAATTAATTTTCCAATTTTTCTCTTATGGTGTTTTTTTGGTGTTTCTGCATTCTTTTATCAACTAGAGGCTCCCTATTGGGTTAAAATAGGAATTTCAGTAACAGGAATTTATATATATTGTATTGGCGCAATCATGCAAATATTTCCTCAACTTGGGGCAAAAAATATAAAAAAACAATAAATAGTCGTTTTAAGAAGGATGTAAGATGCAAATTGATTTTGGAGCAGATGATGATATTTCTTTTACGAAAGAAGGGCGTGCTGGTATTATAAAGCTCACACGCCCTTCAGTATTAAACGCTCTGAATCAACGAATGGTTTCAGCTTTAAAAAAAGCTCTCAGGACATGGGAAACAGATGATAATGTTTCTTGTGTTTTAATTGAAGGGGAGGGGCGTGCTTTTTGTGCTGGTGGAGATGTTGTAGAAATCTATCATATGGGGAAAAGTGCCTCTGCGTGTCAATACTTTAGTGATGAATATAGTTTAAATGCTTATATCAAACATTTTTCAAAGCCCTACATTTCTTTCTTAAACGGTATTTGGATGGGGGGAGGGGTAGGTATTTCTCTCTATGGTTCACATCGAATTGTTACAGAAAATACAGTTTTTGCTATGCCAGAAGGTGCAATTGGATTTTTTCCAGATGTAGGTGCAAGTTTTTTCTTACCATCTCTTCCCAATCATTTTGGCATCTATCTTGCATTAACGGGCGCACGCATAAAGTGGGGAGATTGCTTAAATTTAGGATTAGCAACACACGCCGTTGCTGAAATTGAATTCGATATGATTAGAAAAGCTATTATTGAGCAAGGAGATCCTACTTTAGCTTTAAACGAGCGAGCAATTACAAAAGACTATGAAACGAGTCATGAAATACGTTGTATTATTAACACTTGTTTTAGTGCCCATACCTTAGAAGAATGTCTTGAGTTGCTACATAAAAAAAGTAATGAAGGTATTTTATTTGCTAAAGAATGTTATGATATTTTGCAGTCACGTTCTCCGATAAGTTTAAAAGTTATCTGGAAACAAATGAAACAAAATTCATCTCAAACGTTGGAAGATTGTATGAAAATTGAAAACCGTATTGCACATCATATGATTAATTCACATGATTTTCATGAAGGTATACGTGCTATGTTAATCGATAAGGATAAAAGACCTCAATGGCAGCCAGATAAACTTTCAAATGTGACAGATGAAATGGTAGATTCTTACTTCCAACCTGTTGAGCAAGAGTTATTATTGTGAAAAATAATTCTCACAAACGGATTTCAAAAATCAATTTAATCTATAACTGTTATTTACGGTTTTTGGCACTCATTTGCTTAGTCCTAGGTATTTGTTATTGGATACGCCTTGTTGGTGTTTTTCCAGGTATTCTATGGCGTTTTGATCTTATGCCTTGGCAGTGGCAATTTGCATCAGCTATATTGGCTATTCTCTATCCTATTGCCTTAGTTGGACTTTGGATGTATTCGTTATGGGGTATCATTGTGTGGTGTATTGCAGCATTGATTGAAGCAATAACAATATATTATTCTGATTTTATTTATCAGCCATTTGTACCATTATTTCATGGAATATTGTTTTTAGCTTTCATAATACTACAAATTGTGATGATTTTTTTTAAAAGAGTAAAAAATAAAAAAACATCGTGATTGAAATTTTCGAGCCAGAATAACAGGCTCGATTTTCAATCATACTTAACTTCAAAGGTTATCAAGTTTTTAAAAGTAGCTCACCACAGTTTTCAAACATACGTTCCTCAAAGTGCTAATGCTAGATATACTTTTTCAATAAAGTTCCATAATATATATTATGCGATAATGTGATACAGAAAAACAAAAGAAACCCTACTTTTTTATAATCGTACAATTCAATTTTTAAACTAAATTATGGTAATGGCGATATAATTGAACAGCGTATTAAAATATTTGGTCTTTAAGGAATATTCCTTAAAGACCAAAATAGTTGTAATGAAATTACGTCGTATAAATAATAAAAATTACTGTACTATTTTACAACGTTTTATACGTGCAAGATCACTCAAAACAGCATTACGATTATTTAAAGCTGAAATTTCATTACTTTCACTTGATTTTACATCCATAAAAAACAAAGCAGGTACAAATATAACACCTGCTGCTGCTAAAGCCACGTTTTTATTTCTTGCTTTAGAACGCTCTGCAATTGTATCATTAATCTGACGTTTATTAGCCAAAAACTCCCGTTGAATATCGGCACAACTCATTGATCCGTCATGTATTGTTGTCGTTGAAATGTTTTTTTCTAAACGCCCTCCACATGCTGTCAAGGAAACAGCTAAAACCACAATACATACACCCCGCTTAAAATTCTTATACATAAAAGCCTCATTTTCGACATAAAAAAGCACTAAATATGTCAAAATTGAAATAAAATAAAGGATAAATTTAAAAGTATTTTATTTAACTTAAAATATTGCACATAATAAGCTTACGTATCTGTTTCAAAAGTAAGACCTTGATATGCAGGTTTTACATAGGATGGGACATAATTTATAACCTTGTTATAATCCAGCGATCTATCCATATGTGTGAGTATTGCTTGTTTTGGCTTTAAATATTCTATCCATTGTAATGCTTGATCAACAGAAAAATGACTCGGATGGGATTTAAATTGAAGAGCTTCAATGATGAGAACATCCAAACCCATTAATTTGGATAAAGTTTTTTCAGGAAATTCACTAACATCCGTACAATAGGCAACATTCCCAATCCGAAAACCTAAGGAATGAATGTTTCCGTGGTGTTGTAAATGTGTATTGACGCTTATTGCTCCGCCCTGCCCCTGAATAATAAATTGGCTATCTTCATTGATAAGATGCTCTTTTAAAATGGGAGAATAAGATGAAGCTTTTGGTGTTTGAAAACAATATCCGAAAGCACTTTTGAGATGCTCTAGTGTAAATCTGTCGGCATAGATATCTATTAGACATTTTTGTGCAAGTGCATAGCTGCGTAAATCATCAATACCGTGGATATGGTCTGCATGAGAATGTGTGTAAAGAGCAGCATCAAGATGGCTTACACGCGCATCAATCATTTGTGAGCGAAAATCTGGACCTGTATCAATAACGATTGTTGTTTTGTCTCCTGAAGGTTTAATACGTTCAACTAATAAAGAACTTCTGTAGCGTTTATTTTTAGGGTTATTCGGATCACATGTTCCCCAATCACCATTGGGTCGAGGCACTCCTGGAGAAGGACCACAACCTAATATTGTAAATCGGTATTGATCACACATATCTTTTGCCTTATTTCATTTTACTAAATAAACGAAAAGCGTTACGCGTTGTTATTTGAGCTGTTTCTTCAATGCTTAAGCCAATTGTTTCAGCCAAAACAGCTGCTGTATAGCATACAAAAGACGGTTCATTTGTTTTTCCCCGATGGGGACTAGGTGCTAAGAATGGAGCATCTGTTTCCACTAACAAATGCTCATGGGGCACAATTTTTGCTATTTCACGGATTTCAAGTGCATTTTTAAAAGTGAGAATACCTGAAAAAGAAATATAACCACCAAGTTCGATTCCAGCACGAGCAAGTTGCATTCCAGACGAATAACAATGAAGGATAAAGGGGAAAGCTCCTTCTTTTATCTGTTCACGTAATATTGTCTCCATATCGAGATCGGCATTGCGTGAATGTATAACAAGAGGAATCTGTGTTTCTCGAGAAGCAATGATATGTTCTTGAAAAACTTTTTTTTGCTCTTCTGGTGTAGAATAATCATAATGATAATCAAGCCCCCCTTCCCCAAACGCAACAATTTTAGGGTGATTCGAGAGCTGTATAAGCTCTTCCGCTGTAATATTTTGTTCTTCATGCGCATGATTGGGGTGTGTTCCAACAGAACAAAAGACTTGATCATAGCTTTGCGCAATGGCTAACAGCTTATCTAACTTATGAACATGGGTTGAAATTGTTATCATACGTTTAACGTCAGCATCTAAAGCCCGTTGGATAACATTATCCAAATCTTGTGAAAAATCTTCAAAATCAAGATGACAATGTGTATCAATCAACATGATAAGTATCTTCTTTCTTCAAGATATAACGAGGAAAAATCGGTTCTGGTGGTGGAAGATCAAGCCCTTCTTGAATTCTTGAGTGACTTATATGATACAATAACCGATCATCTTCAGCAACCGCAAGGCTATCAAGAAGTTTCGCTGCTGATTGGGGTATGAAAGGTAAAAGCATAATTCCTATTCTCCGCAAGATTTCTACAGTGATATAAAGAACTGTAGAAAATCGCTCTTGGTCATTTTTACGTAAACTCCAAGGTTGTTCGTTGGCAAAATAGCGATTGGCATCTGCTACAATTGAAAAAATAGCTGAAAGTGCTAAATGCATACTATAAGAAGACATAGCTTGATGTACAGTTTCAAGTACTTGAAGAGATTGTTCTAAAAGCTGTTTATCTTGAGCTAAAAATGAAGTTGGTCTCGGGACTTGTGCATTACAATTTTTGGCAATCATAGACAAACAGCGCTGTGCTAAATTACCAAGATCATTAGCAAGGTCAGCATTAATACGGTTCACAAGGCTTTCATGGGTATAACTACCATCTTGTCCGAATGGTACTTCACGGAGAAGGAAATAACGGACCTGATCAAGACCATAATGATCAACCATTTCAAAAGGATCAACGACATTTCCAATAGATTTTGACATTTTTGCACCACGATTAAGTAAAAAACCATGTGCAAAAATATTTTTAGGCAATTCAATTCCAGCAGACATTAAAAATGCCGGCCAATAGACTGCATGAAAACGAATAATATCCTTACCAATAATATGCGTATTTGCAGGCCAAAAATCACGTTTTTTTGAATTTTTATTGAAAAAACCAATTGCTGATAGATAATTTGTAAGCGCATCAACCCAGACATACATCACATGCTTTGGATTCTCAGGAACAGCAATGCCCCAGTTAAAACTTGCGCGTGAAATAGAGATATCTTTTAAACCTGATTTTATAAAACTTATAATTTCATTACGCCGCTCAAGTGGAGCAATAAAATCAGGATGTTTTTCATAATATTCAAGAAGAGCTTTTTCATAATTAGAAAGTCTAAAAAAATAACTTTCTTCTTCATTCCATTCAACTGGAGAGCCTAATTCTTTCTCACGGCGGATGTTGTCTGGTCCAATTTCCGTATCTTTTTCTTCATAATAGGCTTCTTGGCGAACCGAATACCACCCCGTATAACGACCGAGATAAATATCGCCATTTGCTTCCATCTTTTTCCAAATTTCTTGACAAGCTTGGTAATGGCGTTCTTCTGTCGTACGAATAAAATCATCGTTAGAACAATTTAATACTGCAAGCATTTTTTGAAACACAGCACTATTACGATCTGCAAGTTGCTGAGGTGTCATGCCTAATGCTGCTGCGGTTTGTTGCATCTTTAGACCATGCTCATCTGTACCAGAAAGAAAAAATACATTTTTTCCGTTTAATCGTTGAAAGCGGGCTAAGACATCGCTTGCAATTGCACTATAGGCATGTCCAATATGTGGAGCACCATTAGGATAAAAAATGGGAGTTGTTATGTAATATGTGTCACGCATGTCATACTCGTTGTAAAACGCTATAAATAAAAGATATAATGACATAACGTCGATTCATCGTATTGTCACGGAAAAACTAATCCTCATGAATGATCTTATGAACTTTAAAAAGTAAGTTAATAACAAACTGCTTTTTATCTAGATTAAACAGTTGTATTTCCTCTATTTCTTGATGAATCTCTTGCCATTTTTCCGCATATTTTTTTGAGAGAAATAAGTCACCCTTTTCAACGAGCATGATAGCTTTTTTTTGAATTTTATTAAGAATTTCATCACAAAATTGTTGAAATTGGAATGTAGAAGAAACAGATGAAAATGTTTGTGCAAGAGTATGTACAATCGTTGCGTTACAAACAGGTTTCTCTAAGAGAGCATCAATTGTTCTAATAATTTCAAGACCGCCATGGCAGATAAGTAAAGCAGCTTTTCGAGGACTTCCTTTAGATTTTTTAATAATTATTTCAATTGTTTTCTCATCAGGTAAGTTCTGATTGGCGAAAATATGTGTAATAACTTTTTTCATTTCATCGTTATTCAACGGACGAAAAGAAATTTTTTGACACCGTGAATGGATTGTTGGAAGCAATTTTCCTGAAGAATGCGCGATAATAACAAATAACGTTTTTGAAGGTGGTTCTTCAAGTATTTTGAGAATTGCATTTGCTGCATTTCTATTCATATCATCTGCAGAATCAATAATAACAATACGCCATCCATTATCTTGCGATGTTCGGCTTAAAAAATGCATAATATCACGGACATCATCAACGAGTATTCCTGTTTTAAACTTTTGCGTTTTTACATCAAATCGACGTGAAATATACAAAAGACCAGGGTGACTTCCTTGTGTAATTTGGCGCCATGGAGTAGAATAAGGATCGGGTTTCAAGAAAGCCCCCTGGTGAGAACTTAAAATGTTCCAAGCAAGATGAAAGGCTAATGTAGCTTTTCCAATCCCATATTCTCCTTCAAATAATAATGCATGATGCAAACGCTCTTCTTTAAGCATTTGTGTCAAAAAATGACGAACATCCTCATGACCAAAGACAACATCATTCTGGGATGGTGATAAAATTGTATCAATATCATCATATTGGCGTAAGATATTTACATTACTCATGAAAGCTGATCCAACAATATCTGATGACAAATATTTTTTATTTGATGTGCAACGGCTTCCACTGAGCCAGTGGCATCAATGACTCGAAATCTATGGGGTTCCTGTTTGGCCAATTGAAGAAAAGCTTGACGCCTTTGTTCTTGAATTTCCAACTGATCTTTTTCAAAATAATCAATTTCTTCTGTTTCTTTTCTTCGTAAATTTGCACGTTTCATACCACACATTGCTGGCATATCTAATAAAAATGTTAAATGGGGCAAGATACCATTGAGTGCAATACACTCTAAAACAGCAAGAAGAGAAGAACTGACTGTATCATTGAGTCCTTGATAAACGCGTGTAGAATCAATAAAGCGGTCACATAAAACGATTTTACCTTTTTGCAAAGAAGGCGCGATAACCTCGGTAACATGGTCGACACGTGCGGCTGTAAACAAAACAGCTTCAATCAACGGTCCATACTGTTGCGCCTGCCCTGACAACAAAATATGCCGGATTGCTTCTGCTCCTAGCGTTCCCCCTGGTTCTCGTGTTGTGACAACATCATAACCTTGGTGTGAGAGAGACTCAGCAAGTAAAGAAATCTGCACCGTTTTTCCTACCCCGTCCCCTCCTTCGAATGTAATAAAATAACCTGACACGTATGACCTTAACCTTATTAGCACGTAACTACAAATATTTCCGTAACCATCCAATTGTTATTTCATAGAATGCATTTTTTACTTTTGCAAAGAAACTTCCTTCCTGAACATTCATTCCGGCAAAAACTGGTTTTTCCAGAAGAACCTTTTTATCTTCTAAAATTTGAATAACGCCAACTGATTGCCCAGAAACGATAGGAGCTTTCAATGGACCATGATATTTAATTTTTGCTTTAACATTTACTTTTTTTTCATTCGAAAGCATAAAACTTATTGGTTTTTTAACAATGAGTGGAACAAAATTTTGCTTACCACCATAAACAGAAGCACGACCAACCGCTTCTTCTTTTGTGAAAATCGTTTTGAGATCAAATGCTGTCATTCCCCATTGAAGAATGCGTTCTATTTCTTTTGTATATTTTTTACCATCTTGCAAACCATTGATTGCTAAAAAAAGACGTCGATGATTTTTAGAAATGGTGGCAACCATTGAAAAACCTTCTTTTTCGCTGTAGCCAAAACCAAATCCTTCTACACCAATTTCCTTAGAAATAAGAGGGTTTTTATTACGTTGAAAAATATTATTCCACGTAAAATGAGGTTCACGATAAAGTGCATAATAATCCGGATATTCCTGAACAATATGACGTGCTAATATAATCATATCACGCACGGTTACAAATTGTCCCTCTTCGGGTAGCCCTGTTGCGTTAACAAAATGACTCTGAGATAATCCGACTATTTTCGCGCGCTGATTCATCAGTTTTGCAAAATGAGCCTCATGTCCAGATATTCCTTCAGCAAGAATAATAGCAGCATCATTTCCATTCATAATAATTAAACCACGTAAAAGATCAGAAACACTGATTTCTGTCTTTATCTTTGCAAACATAGTAGTTGTACCGGAAGGTGCTCCACCCTTACGCCAAGCATTTTCACTGACCTTGAATTTCTGCGTACTCTTTAACAATCCCTCCTTTAAGTGATGAAATACGACTTCTACTGTCATCAATTTTGCTAATGAAGCAGGAAAAAAAGGAATATCACTTTGTTTTTCATAAAGTATTGTCCCTGTATCATCATCGAGTAACAACAATTGTGATGCAGAAATTTGAAAACCTTCTGCTCTCCCCCACATGTCAAATGCCAATATCCCCCATAAAGTCAATAAGATCCTTAATGTTGTATACATAGCTTCTCCTCCCATCCCAAAGATCAACATAAAGAATATTATATAGGAAAAAACTTTTTTATTTCCGCAAATTGAGGAATTATTGACAACTCAAGAAAAGACTTTATTTTTATTCAACGTTATCAAAAATAATATGATGCACTTTTTATCTTATACCTAAGTTTAGTTTAATATTTTAAAGTATAAAAAAACAAAAATATTTTTAATTTTTTTGTTTTATATTTATAGTACATTGTTTATTATAAATAGTTATAATATTTTAACTTATATATTATTAAAAATACTGTAATATTTCTTCTTTATATTTCTTCTCATATTGAATTTAATAAAATTCGCTTACTTACGCATCATAAGTAAAGTTCGTATATGGATAAAAATTATTAAAAAAGAGAGTAAAAATACCTCTCATCAACCTTTCAAGTGTCAAAATTTATCGCACAAAACATTGGAGGCTTGCAAAGTGTACGATGGTGTCGGTTTATATCTTCATAAGTGTAAAGATAGTGATGTCTAAAGGCGTTACCAATCATACCATTCATAGGCGCTATCGTAAAATAGGCTTGTAACGTGTTGAAATATTTCCCTTTTAAATAAGTACGTGAATTGGCAGTGTAAGTGTATTTTGTTTGAGACGCTCTGTTTCTCGTGAGGAGACTTACTCCATTAAAGAACATGATAAATAAAAGCATGAAATAATGCATAATCTCTTCATAAGATATTACCGTGGATGCTTTTTGGAAAGCTGCAAAACCGAATCAAAAGAAAATATTTTTTTACTTTTTAAGCTTTTTATTCCTATCAAATTGATTGTATAGTTGCTTTGGAGATTACACAAACAGACCGATACAATAATCCCCCCTCGTCTAGCAAAAGCTATTACAGCAAGAAAAGTGCGTGCTTTATTAAAGCAAGAAATATCATAAAACGACGAATAGACCAGTAATGGAGTGGAAAGTTCGTACTGAATTTATAATAGCACCCAACCACGCTTTTTTAAAAGGACAACGCGCTTTAAGATGAAAACCTTCCACTAAATCCGTAAGTTCTTACCTTTTTTACTAGAGAATTATATAGATAAAAAATCAACGCATATTTTCTTAAAACAGTTGTAGCCAATTGACCTTTGTTTTTTTGTTTAGCTTATTTATAGAAGCAACTTGATCGAATGGCATCGGCTTATCAACCATGATAGGACCAATTTCTGGCAATTTAACTGCAACAGTTTTATTACGTTGTTCCTGTTCAACAGCAGCTGATTTAGCTAATCCTTCTTTGTTTCCTGTATTGCGCTTCTCTTTTAACAAAACAGTTTCTCTTTTTTTCAAAACATTTTCTGACGCTAATGAATACGAGGCAGCATTTCCAGGAGTATAAGAGGCCATTAAATATGCACCATCATAATAGCCAACGGGTGCTTCAGCAATATATTCTACCTTAACATCTGCAACCCCCCTATCTACATACCCCAGTATTGCTGCAGCTTGCCTTGATAAATCAATGATTCTGTCTTTCATAAAAGGTCCGCGATCATTCACTCTAACAATGATTGAAGATCCATTTTTCAAATTAGTAACACGAGCATAGCTAGGTAAAGGCATTGTGGGATGAGCAGCAGTCAAAAGATTCATGTCATAAATTTCACCGTTGGCAGTTAAACGCCCATGAAAATCTGAACCATACCATGATGCTTCGCCAACACGTTTATAAGTCGGATCATTTTGAGGATAATACCACTTTCCTTTTATTTGATAAGGTTTACCAACAACAGCTCGTCCACGCTTTCTTTCTTCCGATTGATTCTTCTTATTGGATACTTGTTGAGGTAGTACAGAAGTGTTCACGTCAATTGGTTTATTATGATAGGAATCTTTTATTGAAAAATTCATAGTTTGGCTTGCGCAACAAGATACCAGTGACTGAGAAATGACGATCATAGAAAACAATTGAAGTGATGGTTTAATAATAAAAGTAAATTTCTTTTTTTTATTTGAAGGCATCTATTCAGTCCACTTATTTCTGTTAAGTACTACTGTAAAAACCACGTCACGCTGTCACGCTTTTTTTACGCGACGGAAGAATTTACGTTTTTAAATGATTTCCCTCGCGCATATACCACTCTTGAATTGCCCCCTTTTATCAAGAAATTAACACATTGTTAACCTTTTTATGATTTTCGTAAGAAATAAATGTACTATAGTAGATGTTTAAAAGAATAAAAATTAAACAAATCAATTTCTTATAGAAAAATCATTTCATAATATAAACTGTGAATAAGTGGTGATTTTAGCAACTTGTTTTGCGAATCATGTAATGCACTAGGTATTAAAAAATCAATCTATGGATTGAGAAAAGGAGCAACCACATGTTCTGCCAACGCAGGTACAAGCGTATCGTAAGCTTAAAGCTCTTTTTTTGGACAGGAGACAGCATAGCATCGCTCTATTCCAAAACATCTGATAGAAAATGACTGATTATAGAATCAATAAAAAACTTCAAAAAGAATCAAAACGAGAAAGATTCTTAAATTTTTGTATAGTCTATTGATATTATTTAAAGTTGGTGAGCGCGCAGGGATTCGAACCCTGGACCTACTGATTAAAAGTCAGTTGCTCTACCAGCTGAGCTACGCGCTCTCACACAAGCTATCTAGTTTGTAGACTATCTAATTTGCAGAAAGTGAAGGGAACATACGGTTGACTTTTCATTTGGTCAACACCTTTTGAAGAAAAATATTATTATTTTCTTCAGTTATCAATAATTTTCCGTTTTCCCCTCCTTTTTTCATCATTGTATAGGTACTCTTTAATCTTCTTTTTGAAGTTTCAATCAAGGAACAATTTCATTGCAAAATATTGCATAGATTCGAAGCGCTAAAACTATAAGAAATTACTCCCCCTTTCCTCACATGGGGTGTTGAGCATAATGGATAGAGAAAAAATACCTTTTACTATAATATTATTTTTATATCTTTATATTTTAGTTTTCAAATATAAATACAGATTTATAATTTAACATATTGATTTATAATAATTTATCATTTCATCACTTGAGTGAGAGAATAAAACTATAAAAAAGAAATAAAAATACCTTTTATACCTCCTTTCAATAACCGAAAATTATCTCAACATTAGGGTTCAGCAAAATAGTATATAGCGGTTGGTACGTTAGACCTAAAAATGGGACAATGAGCAACAATGGCATTTTGAGGGTATGATTTTTATTCATGCATAATGAATATATAACGAAAGCCAATTTATCCTATAGAATAAAACAGACATAAAATTCAGTCTCATTGAAAGTATCCCGAATGACTATAAATTATGCTCACTATTATAGCTGTAGATAATTTTACTTAAAAAAGCAGAAATAATATGCAGTGTGCAAAATGATCTAAATACCCATAGAGTGTTCTAAATATATAAAATGCCTTCTAATTAACTTTTTTATATCAAGAAATTACAAAATACGTAGATATATTTTTAGAAGAAAAGGATAACACTGGTCATAAAATTTAGTGTTGGATAATTCAGTCAGAGCTATAAAGTATTTTTATACATTGTTTAATATTAATGTAGATATATAATATATAAATAATTATTTCATAAAATGCTTAAAGTAAGTTTTATATAAATAATAATTTAAATATGTCTATAAATAAGCATATTGCTTCATTAACTTAACTTATAAGATCAAAAATAAAGAAAATAATTTTGATTTGGCGGAAAAAAAATTGTAAAATTGTTATATATACATGTATTTTTACTTTACTCCTTTTTTATTATTTTGATTGGAATATTGAATGCTAACATGTAAACAATATGAGCTACTCTTGTTTATTCATAACCACACAAAAGAAACTGGTGTTCCTCCTTCTTTTGAAGAAATGAAAAATGCATTAGAACTTTCTTCAAAGTCTGGTATTCATAAGCTCATTATAGCCTTAGAACAACGAGGGTTTATACGTCGTTTACCCAATCGCGCTCGTGCAGTGGAGGTGATTCGACTCCCTGAGAAAATAACATTTAACCTTTCTTTAGCACGTAAAATTTCTCCCAGTATGATAGAAAAAAATAAAAGGGAAATATCAAAAAACTTGAGTAACCTTGACAACTTTGATGAAGAAGAAAAAAAAAATATCACCATTCCTATTATGGGACGTATTTCTGCGAGCGTGCCCGCCTCTGCTATACTGCAACAAATAAACACTCTTTCTCTCCCACGTAATATGGTTAATACAGGTGAGCACTACGCATTAGAAGTTAAAGATGATTCTATGATGGAGGCTGGTATCCTTGATAAAGATACGATCATTGTGAAACGTCAAAATACAGCAATAACAGGTGAAATTATTGTTGCGTTTATTGATAAAAAAGAAGCCACATTAAAACGTTATCGACGCAAAGGTGCTTCTATTGCATTAGAAGCTGCAAATCCTCATTATGAAGCACGTACTTACGAATCCGAACGTGTAGAAATACAGGGCAAACTTACCGGACTTATTCGCAAATATTAAAAATAAACCTTATAGTACGCGATAGATACCGCAGTAAGGAGTTGTTGAGTATTTTTTATTGTGCCACACGCAGTTGACTTCCTCTCCACAGCCAAAGGATGCCCCAATTCGGTCTATAAACAGTCCAGATCCTTATCGAGCGGATTTCATTTTCCCTTCCCTCCATTGTCCTTCACTTACGCAAGGCGCGACAAGTAAGCTTTAAAATATTCACCACGTACTTTATAAAAGAACTTGAATGCTTTGAAGGAAGCAACCTTATATCATCGTCCTCAATGACAGAATTTTATGATACAATAAGATAAAATTGTATGCATGCATAAAAACACATAAAATTTTGTAGAAAAAAATCAAATAACTTTGTAACAGATTTTATTGCATAGGTATAAAAATAAAGAACATTATTTTTCAGTTATAAAAGTGTAACTCAATCATTCACAATAATTGTAGGATCATCATGGTAGCACCTCGTATTAGTTTTGTCTCCCTCGGATGCCCAAAAGCACTCGTAGATTCTGAGCGAATTATTACACGCCTTCGCTCTGAAGGGTATGAAATTTCACGTCAACATCAAGGAGCTGATGTCGTTATTGTGAATACCTGTGGCTTTCTTGACTCGGCAAGGAGAGAATCATTAGCCAATATTGATGAAGCTCTCAAAAAAAATGGAAAAGTTATTGTAACAGGGTGTCTTGGTGCTGATCCTGATGTTATTCGCCAAACGTATCCTAATGTATTGGCTATTACAAAACCGCAAGCTTATGAAAGTGTTATAGAAGCTGTTCATACAGCAATTCCTCCTGTTCATGATCCTTTTCTTGATTTAGTTCCTCCCCAAGGTATTCGTTTAACACCTCGCCATTACGCCTACTTAAAGATTTCTGAAGGATGCTCTAACCAGTGTAGTTTTTGTATCATCCCTACTCTGCGTGGTGATCTCACTTCACGTCCTATCAGCGATGTTCTTCGTGAAGCTGAAAAACTCGTGCAAGCGGGTGTAAAAGAACTTTTAGTTATTTCACAAGATACGAGTGCTTATGGTATTGATCTAAAATATCTCGAAAATTCTTGGAAAGATCGTACAATCAAAACAAAATTCTTTGATCTTTGTCGCGAATTAGGCGATATGGGTATTTGGATACGTATGCATTACGTTTATCCTTATCCCCATGTTGATGAAGTTATCGAACTTATGGCTGCAAAAAAAATTCTTCCTTATCTGGATATTCCTTTTCAGCATGCATCACCAGCTGTTTTGCGTCATATGAAGCGTCCTGCACTCATAGAAAAAACAAACCGTAGAATTGAAAAATGGCGAAAAATATGTCCAGATCTTACTTTGCGGTCAACATTTATTGTTGGTTTTCCTGGCGAAACGAATGAAGATTTTAATATACTCCTAGAATGGCTAGAAGAAGCAAAAATTGAACGCGCTGGGTGCTTTAAGTATGAAGAAGTAAAAGGAGCCGCCGCAAATGATTTGGGATTAGAAAATATTCCTGAAGAGGTGAAAGAAAATCGCTGGCATCGTTTTATGGCAAAACAACAACAAATTTCTACACATCTTTTAAAGAAAAAAATTGGAAAAAGACTCCAAGTGCTTATCGATGAAAGTCAAGGAAAAGTTGCCAAAGGACGTAGTCAATACGATGCTCCAGAAATAGATGGTGTTGTCCATATATCATCACGACGCCCGTTGCGTGTTGGTGAATTTGTCAGCGTTAAAATTGAACAGTCGGATGCCTATGATCTTTATGGTGTAGCAGTTTGAAAATTTAACTTCTTCCCTGTCCTCAATGATGAAGATTTCTATCAGCATTGGTTTATAAAAAGATCGGCTACTCACAATCGAACTTGATCACTTATATAACTCACTTCATGAGAATTTACGAACAACCCTCGCCCTGAATGTTTGCTATACACTCCACAAATACCAAGCAGTTATATATTCTCTTAATTTAATGCCTTAAATGAGGTGACGGCGACGCAAAAGAAAAAAACACAAGGTTCACCATTTTTACTTAACAAAAGAGAAAATCGACAATCGTACTATTTTCCCATTTTTCATATTGCGACAGTCATTAGTTAGTGAAAGGAAACTTTTTTCAATAGTGTCTTATGCACACAAGAATTTCCTTTGTGATGTGCCGGCAGATCTTTTTTATGGATGCAATATAAGAGAATTTGAAACAAAACAATCTTACGGTATTTAAATGAAAAAAATAAATTATCATTATAAATAAGTATCTTATCTTAAACTCTTTGAACTTATTTTTTTAATATCTAATCTTTATTAACAGGTCTTAAAATCAAAGAATTTCTTATCAAGCAAATGACTTGGGCGTACATTTGTTAAAGCGCGAATCATCGTATCTTTACGTCCTGGCATTTGCCTTTCGATATTTTTCAGCATTTCTTTCATTGCATTACGTTGTAAACCATCTTGACTACCGCAAAGATTACAAGGAATAATCGGAAATTGCATTGCTTGAGAAAATTTTTCCATATCCTCCTCAGCTGCATAAACAAGAGGACGTAACACAAAAAGATCTCCTTCATCATTTTTAAGTTTTCCAGGCATGGCAGCTAATCGGCCACCGTGAAACAAATTCATAAAAAATGTTTCTAAAACATCATCACGATGATGACCTAAAACTAATGCAGAACATCCCTCTTCACGTGCAATACGATAGAGATTACCACGTCGTAATCGAGAACAAAGTGAACAATATGTCTGCGACTCTGCCAATTTATCTGTAACAATGGAATAAGTATCCTGATATTCAATACGATATGGAATTTTATAAGAACTTAAAAAGTCTGGAAGAATATGCTTAGGGAATCCAGGTTGCCCTTGATCAAGATTACAGGCAAGAATTTCAACGGATAAAAGACCTCGCC
Source organism: Bartonella sp. TT67HLJMS (assembly GCF_042193375.1). Taxonomy (NCBI): domain Bacteria; kingdom Pseudomonadati; phylum Pseudomonadota; class Alphaproteobacteria; order Hyphomicrobiales; family Bartonellaceae; genus Bartonella; species Bartonella sp. TT67HLJMS. The sequence goes on along the minus strand of NZ_JBHILP010000003.1, from coordinate 85,803 downwards.
ACTTTAAGTCTAAAAGAAGCGCTAATAAACCATAAGAGTCTTTTCCACCCGATAAAGCAACAAGCCATTTTTTTCCTGTAGAAAGCATAGAAAAATCATCCAAAGCTTGTCGCATATGACGCAAAAGTCGTTTGCGCAATTTATTAAATTCTACGCTTGAAGGAGCAACACGAAACATTGGATGACAACTATCTGCTTCGCTTATTAAAGGATCATCTCTCCCTTCGTTTTCTTCTATTGCCTGATATTCAACTGAAACATCATTCATAATACCATATCCTGCACAATAAACAGCTCGTTTTGCAAAGATAAAAACAAATATTAAAGCAAGCTTACATTTATGTTTTTTGAATTTATAAATTAGATACACAAAAAAGAAATGGAACTATATAAGTCTATGACTATAAAACATAGCAATAAACTTAATATAGAACCATTTACAAAAAGCACTTATTAACTTCAGAGATTGTAAAAATAACACAATATCTTGAAGTTATAATAATAGAAGAGAAAAATAACTTCTCTTGCAGAAAAATTATCGAGAATAAAACTCAACAACCAAATTAGGTTCCATTTGCACAGCATAAGGAACATCTGCAAAAGCAGGAATACGTGTAAAGGTTGCTTTCATCTGTTTATGATCTGCTTCAATATAATCAGGGACATCACGTTCTGCCAATTGCACTGATTCTAAAACTAAAACAAGTTGTTTTGACTTTTCCCGAACCTCAATAACATCACCAGGTTTACAACGATAAGATTGAATATTTGTGCGCCGACCATTTACATTAACATGACCGTGATTGATAAATTGGCGAGAAGCGAAAATCGTAGGCACGAATTTTGCACGATAAACAACAGCATCCAAACGTGATTCTAACAGACCGATAAGATTTTCACCAGTATCACCCCGTCGACGAGCAGCCTCTTCATAGGTTTTATGAAATTGTTTTTCTGAAATATCTCCATAAAACCCTTTCAATTTCTGTTTAGCGCGCAACTGCACCCCATAGTCAGAAAGTTTTCCTTTACGACGCTGTCCATGCTGACCTGGACCATAATCACGACGATTGACAGGAGATTTCGGACGACCCCAAATATTTTCTCCCATACGACGGTCAATTTTATACTTTGTTGTTTCGCGTTTACTCATCGCATTTCCTTATAAAATAAAACACGAGATCTTAAGACCCCAAGGAAACGCGCCCTCCTCTGCCTTTAAATACTAAAGACTGACAGAATACCTTAACATATCAATATGCAAAGTTATCCACGGGACACGTCAATTAATGCTATTTTCTTGAAAAAATAGCTAGATCATCATTATTGGTCTTATAACCCAAAGTCAACTCCTTTCATGAGTTTTAAGCCAAATCCTTTAAACAAATTCTCCGTTAAAGAAGTGATATTTTTCGATGTTAATAACGCAAAATCTTGATATTTCTTTATATATTGATCGTGTACTTTTTCCGACAGTGGTAATAATGATCTGATATGTTTGGCAATCGCTTTCGCCGGATCAATCCACTCAACGGACCATAAAGCATGTTCACGAAAGAAGTTAATCAAAAAAGGATAATGTGTGCAGGCTAAAACAATAACATCAGTATATTGTCCATTTTTTTCCACAAAACATGGTAGGATTTCTTTTCTTAACTCTTCTGAATCGATAGATTTTCCCCGTAAATAATCTTCAGCAAATCCAGCCAGCTTTTTACTTCCCACAAGCTGAACATGACACTGTCCGGCAAAAGAATTAATTAATTCATTTGTATAGGCACGTTTCACTGTTCCAGGAGTAGCTAATACGGAAATAAAACCAGATTTTGTTTGTTCAGCAGCTGATTTAATTGCAGGAACCGTTCCTACAAAAGGGACATGAGAAAAATTCTGTCGTAAATCTGCCATCATCAGTGTAGAAACGGTGTTGCAAGCAATCACACATAAGGCTGGATTGTAGCGTGTTAAAAGATTTGTAAAAATCTTTAAAATACGCTCTTTCAAAATATTTTCTTTCCAGTTTCCATAAGGAAATCCTGCATCATCAGCAACATAGATAAATTGCATTTCAGGGATAAGAATACGTGCCTCCCTGAACACTGTTAAACCACCAATACCGCTATCAAAAAAAAGAACAGGTCGTTCATCCATTAGTTTTCACACTTATTTTTAATTTTTTTACGATCACGCTCTTCAGGTGCTCTACTCCCCCGTGGATATTGTGGCGAAAAATGATCCAAAGAAGATATAATGCCTCGCAATAAACGAACCTCAGGTTCACTAAAGTTAGCGCGCGTAAAAACAGAGCGCAAATTTGCAAGCATTACTTCTTTGCGTTCTGGGGGTCTAAAATACCCACGGATATTCAAAGCCTCTTCTAACTGAGATAAAAAACCATGCAATATTGTTTTATTTGCAGGTTCCATCTCTGCGGCACGAAATGCCGTATCGCTGACATTTTCTAGACCTGTTTTCATCCATTCGTAAGACATTAAAAGAACTGCTTGCGCAATATTAAGTGACGCAAAAGCAGGATTAACTGGAAAAGTAATAATTTCATCAACAAGGCTGATTTCATCATTTTCTAATCCCCATCTCTCTCTTCCAAAGACAATACCTGTCTTATGTCCGATACTTTCACGCTGACGTAATACGCTTGCTGCTTCGACAGCACTTTTTACAGTTTTAAATCCACATCTTTCACGTGCTGTTGTGGCAAAAACATAGTGTAAATCTGCAATTGAATCACGCAATGTATTAAAAATCACAGTGTTGTTAATAACATGATCAGCTTTACTCGCAGCAGCTATAGCTTTTTCATTTGGAAACATTTCTCGAGGTTTGACTAACCGAAGCTTAGAAAGCCCAAAATTTGCCATTGCCCTTGCGACCATACCAATGTTTTCAGGAAGCTGCGGTTCAACTAAAATAATAATGGGACCATTTGTTAAATTTTCACGATTCTTATTCGTTCCAGCCATCAATCTTACCTAGTTTCACTTAACTATCTCCCTCTCCACTATTTTTTACGAAACCTTCTTCACAGTACTCTAATGCTGTTTAATAATAAATTATAGACAATGTTATCTTTTCACTCAAAGATAATAAATTCTAAAAGCCATTAAAGTGAACGATGGAATTTATAACAATTTATATAGGATATCGTAGCGTTTTTTACATCAATTTTATCTTTTTTTATAGGGAATAGCCCCTACAAATCATAATCTCAGTTGAATTATGAAATCATAAATCCTAAAAAAGGGGTATGCACTTTATTCCCAAACTTTTTCCTGCAAAGCTTATCCGTCGTTATAAACGTTTCCTTGCGGATGTTCAACAAGATGATCAGCATGTCCTCACCGTGTCTGTACCTAATACAGGATCAATGCTTGGATTAACAGCTTTCAACTCCAATATCTGGCTTTCATATCATAATAACATCAAACGAAAATATGCCTATCAATTAGAAATTATTGAAGCCGATAATACTTTGGTTGGCATTAATACTGCTTTACCCAATAAACTTGCATTAGAAGCAATTCAAAACGGATTACTACCAGAATTAAGTGGATATAAAACAATTTTAAAAGAACAACGCTATGGAACACAATCACGAATTGACTTTCTTTTACGTGATGACATTCTTCCTGACTGTTACCTAGAAGTCAAAAATGTTCATTTTATTCGTCAAAAAGGATTAGCAGAATTTCCTGATAGTAAAACAAAACGTGGAGCACGTCACCTTGATGAGCTCATAGGAGTTGTACAACAAGGAAAAAGAGCTGCTATGCTTTATATTATTCAACGAGAAGATTGCGCAGCTTTTACAATCTGTCATGATCTTGATCCACTCTATGGACGTAAATTTGATTTAGCATTAAAATCAGGAGTAGAATGTTATGCTGTAAAGTGTCACGTAAGTGTAGAAGGCATTTTTCCGATTCAGAGAGTAAAAATAGAAAACAGAAAAAACAATGACTGAGTATATTGAATATAATAAAAGCCCTTTAAAATTTAATGGGAAGATTCGCATTTTCGATGATTATGCTTTTGCTAAAATGCGTGAAGTTGGTCGCATTGCTGCAGAATGCCTTGATGCACTTACAGATATTATTAAGCCAGGCGTTACTACGCAAGAAATTGATGATTTTGTATTCATTTTTGGTGCTAAGCGAGGAGCACTTCCTGCTGATCTAAATTATCATGGATACAGCCATTCATGCTGTACATCTATCAATCACGTTGTCTGTCATGGCATTCCCAATAAAAGACCCTTGCAAGAAGGCGATATTGTAAATGTGGATGTAACCTTTATCCTTGATGGTTGGCATGGAGATTCAAGCCGAATGTATCCTGTTGGGAAAATCAGGCGTGCTGCAGAACGCCTGCTAAAAATAACCTATGAAAGTCTTATGAAAGGAATCGCTGTTGTTAAGCCTGGAGCAACCACAGGTGATATTGGTGCAGCCATTCAACAGTATGCAGAATCTGAACGATGCTCAATTGTGAAAGATTTTTGTGGACATGGGATTGGGCAGCTTTTTCATGATGCACCCAATATCCTCCATTATGGAAATCCTGGAGAAGGAATAGAATTAAAACAAGGTATGATGTTTACAATTGAGCCTATGATTAACCTTGGTAAACCACAAGTTAAGATTTTATCTGACGGTTGGACTGCTGTTACCCGTGACCGCTCTCTGACAGCACAATATGAACATACAATTGGTGTCACAAATGAAGGGTATGAAATATTTACACAATCTCCTAAAAATATTTTTTATATTCCAAATTCGCATACCTAACGCAATGTAGAGATGTTATGGCTAAAAAATTAAATCAAAAGGAAAATACTCAAAGTGATCACTTTGCATTAACATCGAGTTCTCCACTCACCCCAGTATCAGAAAGAAAAAGTGAAGCCCCTCAGAAAAACGCACAGCTCCATAAACATTATCAAGGACACCGTGAGCGTCTTCGGAAGCGTTATTTAAAGTCAAAAGGAAATGCAATCGAAGATTATGAATATCTTGAATTATTGCTTTTTCGCACAATACCCCGTGCAAACACAAAACCCATAGCTAAAAATTTGATAGCACGTTTTGGTTCATTAGCTGATGTGTTGGGAGCGGATATTCACCGACTTCAAGAAATTCCAGGATGTGGTCCTGCCACTGCAATTGATTTAAAAATTATTTCAGATGTTGCTGGACGTCTTGCTCGTGCGCAATTGTTTAAACGCGATATCTTTTCATCATGGGATAAAGTGTTAGCTTATTGTAAAGCTGTTATGGCGCACGAAACACGTGAACAATTTCGTATTTTGTTTCTTGATAAGAAAAACGGCTTACTTGCTGATGAGGTGCAACAAACTGGAACCATTGATCATACACCTGTTTATCCTCGTGAAGTTATTTCTCGAGCTTTAGAGTTATCTGCATCAGGACTTATCTTAGTCCACAATCACCCCTCTGGCGATTCCACCCCCTCTGATGCAGATATAACAATGACATATAGACTAAAAGATGCAGCAAATGCATTAGGCATTATTATCCATGACCATCTTATTATTGCACGAAATAACCATACGAGCTTTAAAGCGTTAAAACTTATATAAATCTTATGGGATAAAAAGATTCATTTAACTATGAATAACGAATCATTTTTCTAAATCAATATCTAATATAGCCATTGAGAAATTATAGGAGAGCTCATCTTCATCTTCATCTCGATAGATAATGCCTAAAAACTCATCTCCCACATAAACCTCACAAGAATCACTCTTTTTAGGCCGTGCTCTGACTTGCAATGCTGAGTTTTGGAATATATTTTTTAAATAATTATCAAGTTTTTTTATTTCATCAGCATTCACTATGCTCTCCTGTTTTTTTGAAACGACTAAAATAATTGCGTGTCGCGCAAATAAGACACTCCCATGATTCTGTAAAGTCAGTAAAAAAGCTTAACCTGAATATTTACTTAATATTACATACATCTACAATGTCCTTTATACATTCATAAAGAACTTTTACAAAAGGAGTCTATCATTATTAAATATACCCGTATAGATTAAAAAATGGCAAAAAACTGTATATTTTTAATAATTTTACTTTATCTCCAATTTTATCATCTGCATTTAGAATGCATATTCGTAAGAAAAATTGATCAATAATTTATAATTTTTTTTCTTTTATAAAAAATACAAATAACAATACTTTTTTTATTTAAAACTACATTTTTTAGCAAAAAATATTATTACATCATTCAAAAATAATTCTTTTTAATAAATTTTAAAGTATAATTATCTAGCCTTAAAAAAATTACATCTCTAAAAAATAAGCTAATAAGAGTTTATTTTTCTTTCCATTTTTTATAAAAACTTATGTCACAATAGAAAAATTTTTAAATAAGCTTTTTTTAATTTATACGAGATAAAAATACTGAGTATTTTTATAAATGCTAAGACCTATGAAGAATGCTTATCTTATAGGATAACGAGAAAGAAAATCTATAACACCTTTTTTATAAACTTTATCGCCTACAGCAAGCATATGATCTCGACCAGGAATTGATAAAGCTTCACCACAAGGCAATAAAGCTGCTAATGGCTCTGCAGCACCGCCAATTTCATCTAATGAACCAACGGCAACAAGTGCAGGTTGCTTAATTTTGTAAACTTCAGACGCCGTTAACTCCTGTTTTGATGTAATGATACAAGCAGCAAGAGCACGCCTATCGCTTTTCGTTTGATCTGCAAATTTACGGAACATTAAACCGCGCGTATTGGTAATGGTAGAAATATCTTCTGCTAAAAGTGCCTCAGCAACAGGCTCCCAATTTCCGGCTCCCGTTACCATACCAATACCTAAACCACCAAAAATGACACTGTGTACATATGTTGGATGCAAAAGAGCCATGAAAGCACTAATACGAGCCCCCATAGAATATCCCATAACATGGGCTTTAGATATCTCTAAATGCTGTAGTAACTTTATTGCGTCACCAGCCATAGCTTGAGGTGTATAAAAGACAGGATCATAACTTTTAACTGAATCTCCGTGACCGCGATTATCAAGAGCAATAACACGATATCCTGCTTCAGTGAGAATGCGAAACCAACCCGTTGCATACCAATTCACTCGTGCAGAAGATCCAAAACCATGGATCAACAAAACAGGCGCGCCCTGCCCTTCTTCTCGATAAGCAAATCGCAAACCATTATATTCAAAAAAACGAATATCTTCAGCGGTCATTTTTTATTGCACTTTCCACAAAGTACAGGATGAATAACACGTTGCCCTTTTTGTATCTTTTTTTCAGAAACTTCACCAGCATTAATCTCAAGTGCAAAAGCTGCAGGAACTTCCGATGAAATGGTATTTGTCGAAAATGGAGAAGTGTTTTCAATAATCGATACAATAATTCCCTCAGAGTTTAAGAAAATCATATCTAAAGGTAAAGGCGTATTTGCCATCCACATAAAAATTTTCTGTTCATCTCCCGATTGAGAACTTTTTAGCTGCTTAAAGAGCATTGCACGATCGCGCGGAAAATCAGTCCGATACATTAAACCAGCTGCTGCTTGAGACGGCGTAAAAGCAATCTCTACCTTATAATAAACCGTACCTTGCTTTGTATGTATTTCTAAAGGAATCGGATGAACAGGAATCTCTATGGGCTTTTTTGCTACAACAACACGTATTTCTAACATAAAAAGCATTACCAGTAAAACAATATGCCCCGTTTTAAAAGGCTTTAACATTCTTGTCTCCACTACAGAAAAATTTTAAATTTTGTTTCTAAAATAAAAAGTACCAGAGTTTAAAAGTCAAAAAAAATAAGAGGGTTGCTCCCTTGTTGTTTTCTAGTTTCTTTCAACGTAATACGCGCAACTTTCCCCATTTGGTTTATGGATTCACTAGAGCCATATTTTCTTTAAAAACCTACCTCTATAGAAATTTACGAAATAACCACCTTTAAAAACATAGAAGACATACTGTTTTTATTCGTGAAATTTAATGCGTAGCTAAAGGAATGCCTATATCCGGATAAATCTCTGCTGTCATTAAACCTTTTTCTCCTTTACCAAAACGTACAAGAACAACTTGGCCGGAACGAAGCTCTGCTAAACCAAAACGACGCAACGTTTCCATATGAATAAAAATATCTTCTGTTCCTTGCCCACGGCTAAGAAAACCGTATCCTTTGTCACGATTAAACCATTTAACAATTGCACGTTCTAGTCCACTTTCTGGAGTAACAACAACATGGGTACGGGCTGGAACTTCTGATGGATGAATTGCTGAAGAACAGTCTATGGATTTCACCTGAACGCACTTTAATCCTCTTTCAGTTTTTTCCACAGCACAAATAACTTTTGCTCCCTCCAAAGCTGTTTGAAAACCATCCCTTCGCATTACCGTAACATGCAATAATATATCGGGGAAATGAGGTAAATCAGGTACAATAAATCCATACCCCTTACTACCATCAAACCACTTAATGACACCACTGATTTCGATAATCTCCCCACAAGCACCTATACTATCTTCAGATAGGGGACAATCTTTTAATGCATCCTTACTCGTCATAATAACGTGATCCTGTAGCTTATAAATTGTACGATATTGATTCTCTAGGTTTAAGTAAACATTGCTCTTGTATCAACACGCAAGCCCCAAGATAAGATTTCCCCATATTGTCGTATCTTCTATGTTAATGTCAGAGAATATCAACATGAATATTTATAAAACTATTTGATTGTAAGCTTTACATATCTTACAAGGAGTGCCCTACAAAAGAGGTTATATGAAAGGTTTTTTTACATAATGATATTTTCATAAATGTGTAACTTGCATGATGAAGAAGTTCAATATAAGGTGAAAAAACAACAATTCAATTAAGGAAAATGCGCAATGCAATTGAAAAAAATCCTTACGACAATCACAGCATTCATGGCATTTACAGCAAATGTTTATGCAAGTGAACCTATCAAAATTGGTGTTTATCTTCCATTAAGTGGTCAAAATGCATTCGGAGGTCAGCTTGAAATTAGAGGTATAGAATTAGCCCATAAAAAAATTCCAGAAATTTTAGGACGTAAAGTGGAACTTGTTATTATTGATAATAAGTCTGATAAAGTAGAAGCGGCTAATGCTGTTATGCGTTTAACAGCAAGTGAAAAAGTAAGTGGAATCATTGGTAGCTATGGTTCCTCACTTTCGTTGGCAGGTGGTGAAATATCTGAAAAAGCAAAGACTCCAACCATTGCCACTTCCTCAACGAGTCCTCTTGTTACACAGGGTAAAAAATATTATTTCCGCGCTTGTTTTATTGATTCCTATCAAGGGGTGGGAATCGCGACTTATATAAGTCAAACTTTACACGCAAAAAAAGCAGCTATCCTCAAAGATATTTCAAACGATTATGCCATTGGTCTTGCAAGCTACTTTATGCGTGCTTTCAAAAAATTAGGTGGTGAAGTTGTCTCAAATTTAAACTATAATTCCGGAGATCAGGATTTTTCAGCTGTTCTTACGCAAATTATCGCGCAAAAACCTGACATCTTATTCATTCCATCTTACTTTTCTGAGGGTGCTATCATTATGAAACAAGCACGAGAATTAGGAGCAAAGTTTCAAATTATGGGTGGAGATGCTATGGATAATCCAGAAACCATTGCGATTGCAGGAAAAGCTTCAGAAGGTTTCTTACATACGACACTTCCCTATAGTGAGGATATGCCAAATATGTCAGTAGCTGCGCAAGAATTCACAGCAGAATGGAAAAAAGAGTATCCTGACAAAGAGCCGAATATAAATTCTGTTTTGGGATATACGAGTTATATGATGTTCATGAAGGCTATTGAAAATGCTGGTAGCGCTGATCGTGAAAAAATTACTATCGCCCTTAGCAAATTAAAAGATTTTCAAACCCCCTTCGGTGATATGTCAATGGATGAAAATCATAACCCTAAGATTCCTATTGGTATCATTAAAATACAGGATGGAAAACGTGTTTATTTAGAAGAGGTTAAACCTGCTTTTTAATTAAAAAGTTTTACTTATTAAAATGCAAGAATTGGTTGAGGATCTTTTTCTCAACCAAAAACTTAGAAATTTCTTGTTATCCTATGTAAATTAACAAATGTGGAAGGATGAGAGATGAGCACTGAAATGTTCATCCAGTATTTTTTTAATGCACTGGCATTGGGATCTCTTTATGGGCTTATCGCTATTGGTTACACCATGGTCTACGGTATACTGAGACTCATTAATTTTGCTCACGGTGATATCTTCATGCTGGGAGCATATTTTGTTTTCTTTTCCACAATTAGCTTTATGCCTGCTTGGGCAGCACTTCTTCTTTTGTTTCTCGCGGCTCTTATTTATTATTCGGTCTTTATAGGGTTTAAAAGGCGCCCTTCAATTTATTGGATTGCTGTTTTTTTAATCCTTGCGTTAGGTTTTGTTTATTATTTTAAAATTTCTCCACAAGATTTCACCCCAATTTGGGTTTTAGCTCTTTGTTTTTCCATTTTTATTACAAGTGCAGTGGGTATTATTGTTGATCAACTTGCCTATAAACCTCTGCGCCATGCTCCGCGTATCTCGGCACTTATCGGTGCAATTGGTGTTTCTTTTTTTATTGAAAATCTTTCTACTGTACTCTTTAGTGGTGTTCCGAAAGGTGTAAAACAACCAGATTTTCTTGTAACACCATTTTTATGGCATTTAGGATCAGGAGCAGATGGTATCATTAGAATTGCTCCCATGTCTCTGATCGTTCCCGTTGTGTCATTGATTCTTATTGTTTTACTGTTATGGATTATCCATAAAACAAAACCGGGTCTTGCTATGCGTGCAATCTCCCATGATATTGAAACGACGCGTTTGATGGGTGTGTCTGTCAATAAAGTTATTGCATTTACATTTGGAATAGGCTCAGCTCTTGCCGCTATAGCAGGTATTATGTGGTCTTTACGTTATCCTCAAATTCAGCCTTATATGGGCGTTCTTCCTGGTCTCAAAGCATTTATCGCTGCTGTTATCGGAGGTATTGGTTCGATACCAGGAGCAATGTTGGGAGGATTGTTATTAGGGTTTATTGAAATTATGATTATCGCATTTTTCCCCGCGCTATCTGGATATCGAGATGCCTTCGCTTTCATTTTATTGATTCTGATTTTATTGATATTGCCCACAGGATTAATGGGTAAAAAAAGTCAGGAGAAAATCTAATGACAAAGTCAGTGACAACTGTTTTATCTTGTATAAGTGTTTTAGTTCTCATAGGTTTTTTATTTTATGCTGATAGCCATTTTAATGACTATACGCTTCGTATCATAAATCTGATTGCTATTAATGCGATATTAGCAATTTCGCTTAATTTGATTTACGGTTTCACAGGTATGTTTTCTCTTGGACATGCTGGATTTATGGCTATTGGTGCTTATGTTTGCGCAATTTTACTTCTTTCCCCTGAACAAAAAGAAATGATGTGGATTCTGGAGCCTATCGCTGAACCATTGTATCATCTGCAATTACCTTTTTTTGTCGCTGTTGTTATAAGTGGTATATGTGCTGCAGTTGTAGGTTTATTGATTGCTTTGCCAATATTACGTCTTGGTGGTGATTATCTTGGAATTGCAACATTGGGTTTTGCAGAAATTATTCGCATTGTCATTACGAACGCAACATCGCTTACAAATGGCTCTTTAGGTATCAAGGGAATACCTCAAAATGCAACATTATGGTGGAACTATGGTTGGTTAGCATTTACTGTTCTCTTTATTGTCCTTTTACTACAAAGCAATACTGGTAACGTATTACGTGCCATTCGTGATGATGAAATTGCTGCGAAAACTATGGGAATTAACGCTTTTTTCTACCGTAGTTTTTCTTTTACTGTTGGAGCGTTTTTTGCAGGTATAGGTGGAGCATTAATGGCTGCTCTTATTTCAACCATTGATCCAAAAATGTTTAATTTTCTTCTAACTTTTAATATTTTGATGATTGTAGTTGCTGGTGGTCTCGGCTCAATTACAGGAAGCATTATTGGCAGCATTATTATTACAGTTATGCTTGAATGGCTTCGTATTATTGAAAGTCCATTTGACTTAGGTTTCATACATATTCCAGAAACACCAGGGCTTCGTATGGTTGTTTTTTCTCTTTTATTGCTGGTAATTATCTTGTTTTGGAGAAAAGGGTTGATGGGACAACGAGAATTCTCATGGAATGGAATTTATAGCTTTTTGACACGCAAAAAGCTTTCTAATACTGAGGGAAAGCTATGAACGACACCATCCTTTCACTCAATAATATTGTAATGCGTTTTGGCGGATTAGTTGCTGTAAATAATATTAATATGGCAATTAAACGAGGAAGTATTACTGGATTAATTGGTCCCAATGGCGCTGGAAAAACAACAGTTTTCAATATGATTTCTGGATTTTATGCTCCTACAAGCGGCGTCATTCTTTTTGATGAGCAAAAAATTTCTGGAGCGCCTCCTTATATTATCTGTAGACGCCATATTGCCAGAACATTTCAAAATATTCGTCTTTTCTCAGGGTTAACGGTTTTGCAGAATGTTATGGTAGGAGCGCATGTTCGACAAAAATATCCTTGGTTTTCTTCAGCTCTATTTTTTTCAAAAGCAATGAAAGAAAAGAAGGAAGTTTATAAAAATTCCTTGGAGCTCCTTGAGCAGCTACAGCTTGATCACCTTGCCAATCAATCGGCAACAGCTTTACCTTATGGTGTGCAACGACGTCTAGAAATTGCACGCGCGTTAGCCACAAAGCCCAAATTGCTTCTTCTTGATGAACCTGTTGCTGGCATGAATCCACAAGAAAGTGAAGATCTTAGAAAATTCATAGCAAAAGTGCAAAAAGACTTTGATCTTACAATTCTTCTTATTGAGCACGATATGAAAGTGGTTATGGGACTTTGCCAACATATTTTGGTTATGGAATATGGCTGTTGCATTGCCAATGGTACACCAGATGAAATTCGTAATAACCCTAAAGTTATTGAAGCTTATCTTGGCGGAGATGTTTATGGATATTCTTAAAATAAAAAATCTTTACGTTCATTATGGCGCCATTAAAGCTGTCCAAAATCTTTCTATGTCCATAAAAAAGGGAAGTATTGTCACTTTAATTGGAGCTAATGGTGCAGGAAAAAGCAGTATTGTACGTTCTATTACAGGACTTAATCGCTCTGTTTATGGAAAAATTACCTATAATGGCAAATCTATTATTAAAAAATCACCAGAAGAGATTTTGCGATTAGGTATTGCTCTAAGTCCTGAAGGACGCCGTATCATGCCCCATCTCACTGTTTTAGAGAATCTTCATCTAGGCGCTTATATTCGTCATGATAAGCAGGGAATTTCCCGTGATATTGAATGGATATTTGATCTTTTTCCGCGTCTACGTGAAAGAGCAAAACAGTTAGGAGGAACAATGTCAGGTGGTGAACAACAGATGGTTGCTGTGGGTCGTGCACTCATGAGCAATCCTGATATGGTCATATTAGATGAACCATCGTTGGGGTTGGCACCGCTTCTCGTTCGAGAAATTTTTTCGATTATTAGAAAAATTAATGAGATGGGAAAAACTGTTCTTCTTATTGAACAAAATGCATTTGCTGCGCTTTCTATAGCTGACTATGCTTATATTTTAGAGGTAGGACATATTTTATTTCACGGTGAAGGTAAAACTATGCTCTCTGATTCGCGTGTTAAAGAAGCCTATCTTGGTGGATAAAGACTACGAATTGAGGAAATAGAGTTCATCCCTCCACCTTTTAAAAAAGCATTTCTCATCCTCAATGAGAAATGCTCCTTTGTGAAGTTTGATTATTACATCCACCATTTTTCTGCACTGAATATCCCTGCTTCTTTTTCAATAATGTGCGCTATCTGAAAAATGACTTCCTCAGCAAAAGGTTTACCAATCAATTGCAATCCTAAAGGCAAACCATTTGATGACAGACCTGCAGGAACAGAGATTCCTGGTAAACCAGCCATATTAACGGGTACCGTAAAAATGTCATTAAGATACATTGCTACAGCATCATTTTTTATTTTTTCATCAGCAATACCAAAGGCAGGTGTTAGTGTTGCTGGTGTTAGAATAGCATCAATGCCTGAAGCAAAACATTGATCAAAATCACGTTTTACGAGTGTTCTTACTTTTTGAGCTCTTAGATAACAGGCATCATAATAACCAGATGAAAGAACATAAGTCCCAACCAAAATACGTCGCTTGACTTCATCACCAAAACCAACAGAGCGCGTGTTTTCATACATCTCAATGATGTCTTTTCCAGGCACGCGTAGACCAAAACGCACACCATCATAACGTGCTAAATTAGAAGAGGCTTCTGCAGGAGCTATAATATAATAAGAAGGTAGAGCATATTTTGTATGGGGCAAAGAAATGTTCTTAATCTCAGTTCCTGCTTCCTTTAACCAACTTATGCCTTTTTGCCAAAGCTCAATAATTTCTGGAGACATTCCATCCATATGATATTCTTTTGGAATACCAATTTTCATTCCTTTAATTGATTGACCAAGATAACTTTCATAATCAGGAATTGGTAAATTCACGGAAGTAGAATCTTTTTCATCAAAAGAGGCCATTGATCTTAGTAAGATAGCACAATCACGAACATCTCTGGCAACAGGTCCAGCTTGATCAAGGGATGAAGCAAATGCAACAACGCCCCACCGTGAACAACGTCCATAAGTTGGCTTTATTCCTACAGTTCCAGTAAAAGCTGCTGGTTGACGTATTGAGCCACCTGTATCGGTTGCAGTTGCACCGGCACAAATTTGTGCAGCAACAGCGGCAGCAGATCCTCCCGAAGAACCACCGGGTACGAGTTTTTCATTCGAGTCTTTTTTTCTCCACGGATTAATAACGGGACCATAATATGATGTTTCATTGGATGAGCCCATAGCAAACTCATCCATATTAAGTTTTCCTAACATTACAGCACCGTCTTGCCATAAATTAGCCGTGACAGTTGATTCATAATGCGGTTTAAAACCATCAAGGATATGTGAACAGGCTTGAGTATGAACACCATAGGTTGCAAAAAGATCTTTAATCCCCAAAGGAATTCCTTCTAAAAGCCCTCCCTGCCCTCTCGCTAAGCGACTATCTGATTCAGCAGCCATTTTCATTGCCTGTTCTGCTGTTATTGTTACATAAGCATTCAAAATTGGATTAGCTGATTCTATTGCTTGTAAATAAGCTTCCGTTAATTCTGTTGCTTTGAGATTTTTCTTTGTTAGAGAATCACGAGCTTGCGCAATTGTGAGGGTTGTTAAATCGGTCATATTGGTTCTCAAATTTCAAAAATATAAAAAGTTACTCAACAATTTTTGAGACAAGAAAAAAATTTTCTTCTGTAACAGGGGCATTGGCTACAATATCTGCTGCTTTATCGCCATCTGTAACACTATCTTCACGCATTCGTAGAGTCATCGGCATCACAGATGTTAATGGCTCAACTCCACTGACATCAACTTCATTCAATTGCTCTACAAAACCTAAAATAGCATTGAATTTTTTTGTCACAGGTTCTATCTCATCATCGTGGATAGCAATCCGCGCTAAATGTGCGACCCGCTTGACGGTCTCTTGATCAACAGACATACTACTTACGCCTTTCTGTTTTTATTAATCTTTATTCTGGCTATACAAGGCTGAGCTTGCAAGCGCAAGAATATTAGATAACATGAATGAAGAATATAACCATTAGATCTGAAACATTAAAAAACGCATTATACCCTTATGACCGTTATCAATATAAATGAAGTTATGACACATCTTTTGCCTGGACAAACAATAGCAGGCTTAGATTTAGGGACAAAAACTATCGGAATTGCGATTTCTGATATGGGGCTGACTGTCTCAAATCCGCGTCCTGTACTACAGCGAAAAAAATTTACAGAAGATGCTTACACACTTGTTAAAATTTTTGACCGTGAAAATGTAGGCGTTATTATCATTGGCTTACCCCTTAACATGAATGGGAGCAGCGGCTCTCGTGTTCAAGCGACCAGAGCTTTTGTGAGCAATATGAAAGCTTATACAAAAATTCCATTTGTTTTTTGGGACGAACGTTTGTCAACAATTGCTGCAGAGCGTTCTCTTCTAGAAATGAATGTATCGCGCGCTAAAAGAGCAAGCCGAATTGATTCGGCAGCCGCTGCTTTTATATTGCAAGGTGCTCTCAATAGAATTCAAAACTTTCATCATATGGAAGGATAGAGGACATTGAGCAAATGCCCTGCATTATATCGTGCAATGAGCATCCCGTAGGAAGATCTCCATTGTCCCCCAAGACGGCTTTCCATATAGGCATTTGCAACATGTTCTATGTCTGTAGAACGTAATGCTGCTGCTGCTGCTGCATAGGCTACCTGTTCAACAAAAAACCTTCCTGCACCTTCATTTGCTGATGCCATATCACCTGCTGACTTAATAATTTCAATTGCTCGTGGTCCCGCTGGTCCAATATCAAGAGCAATTTTTTCTAACAATTTCTGAAACAGTCCCGGTGCTTTTTCAGCAATAAGAATGGCATCCTTTACCAATTGATTAGCAGAACTATTTCTCACAATTCGTGCAGGCCCATTATGCAACATTTGTGATAATGGATTATTCTCTATAAAACTTTCAATACCAAGTTGTGCAATAATTTCGCCAATAATAGGCACAACCAATTGACTTACGTGATAAGCAATAATAGGTGTCATAATGCGGGCAAAAGCCGCTTCAGAACGGTCATTTGCTGCATTGTCAAATGCTCTCGCTAAACGCAAAACCAATGCTTGTGAAGCAGCTATATCTAATGCAATATCTGCAAAAATACGTTCTGTCAGTGGTGGTAAAGGTTGATTGGGCATTTTTTTCCGGAAAAAATCTATGCCAAATTGAAGAGCCGCTCGCAAAACACCTGCCGATATGACTGATTGATCGAAACGCATCATCGTCTCGATATCTTTAATAACTTTAAGCCCTTCTCCAGCATTTCCCAAAAGCCAACCATAACTGCCTTGGAAATCAACAACCCCCTCTGGTGTTAAAAGTTCTCCAGAACGCTGAATTAAATGACGAATCGATATAAATCCATTTAATGCGCCATTTTCTTGTATGCGTGGAATAAAAAAACAACTTAAATGACCATTTAAATCTGCACTAACAAGATATCCGTCAGCAGTAGGATTAATAACATTGGTTTTTACAACATTTAAACGATATAGATCACGTTCCATACTTTCATCGAAAGAAATCTTCTTAACGCTTGGAAAATTAAAAGCGTATTTTTCAATATCATCAAATGCACAAGTTAGAGAAGCAGCCTTTTTATGATGAATAGGCTTTGATGAGGAATCATATTGGCGTGATAAAAGTACATTTTGCCATTTTTTGAAAAGCTCAATATCACTAATTAAAACAGCAATAGCTGCACTCGTTATGATAACTTCATTCAAATGTCCTGTTTCTAAACCAGCAGATAAAGCTAAACGAATCGCACGCGCTTGATAGCGTACTCCATTTTCTGAGCTCGTATTTTCCCAAAGTGAGGTAACCAAACCAGCTTGTCTAGAATATTGTTGAAGAGCTTGATAGGAAGAATGAATCTCTAATTTTTCCGTCGGTTGCCCCCATTCATCATTATAACACAATAAAGGCTTATAATGATTCGCCAAGCAAGAGAGTTTCCATGCTTCTCGACTCGCTGCAAAATCTCCTATTTCTTCAAAACTTGCTAACAAAAACTTAGGCAAAGTAGAGGCAATACGAAACATAAGCGTATCGCTAAGAAATGTATTTTTTCGACGATTATTTTGCGCAGATACAGCACTCATAGGTATATTCCTACATTCAAACCATTCATATCATAGACTATTTGTCTTTTTAGAGTTAAGAAACATTTATCATATTCAAACAAATGCTTGTTTAACCTGTTTAGAGAGAGATAAAGAAGAATGCTATGATTCAAGATAATTTTTTTCCACTTTTCCCTCATCAACATCTTTTAGCTATTAAAGATCTAAGTGTACAAGATCTTAATACATTGCTTGATCGTGCAGAAGCAAATGTTATCCTTTCTAACAAAATTGATAAAATAAAATCTACTTTGCATGGACGGACTCAAATTAATCTCTTTTTTGAAGCCTCTACGCGAACACAATCTTCTTTTGAATTAGCGGGTAAAAGGCTAGGTGCACACGTGATGAGTCTTGCGATCGGCAACTCATCTGTAAAAAAAGGAGAAACATTACTTGATACAGCTACAACTCTCAATGCGATGAAGCCGGATATACTGGTTTTTCGCCATAACAGTGCAGGAGCGGCAGCTTTATTAGCGCAAAAAGTTGATTGTTGTGTCATTAATGCAGGTGATGGTGCTCATGAACATCCAACACAGGCTTTATTAGACGCTCTAACCATTAAAAGAGCAAAAGGTCGTATTGAAGGATTAACTGTTGCGATTTGTGGAGATATCTTACACTCACGTGTTGCCCGTTCCAATATCCTGAGTCTCAATGCTTTGGGTGCTCGTGTTCGTGTTGTTGCTCCCTCAACACTCTTGCCCGCAGAAATCGCTCATATGAGTGTTGAGGTTTTTAACACGATGAAAGAAGGTCTTAAAAATGCTGACGTTATCATGATGTTGCGCTTACAGCATGAACGGATGACAGGTTCTTTTATTCCCTCTACGCATGAATATTTCCATTATTTTGGCTTACATAAAGAAAATTTAGCCTATGCCAAAAATGATTCCATTATTCTGCATCCTGGACCAATAAACCGTGGTGTAGAGATTGCATCTGACATAGCAGATGGACCACAAAGTATGATTCATACACAAGTAGAAATGGGAATTGCAGTGCGTATGGCTGTCATGGAGGCTTTATTAGATTCACGCGCAAAGATCAGTGGAGAAAAAAAATGATAAAACCAATTGTTTTTCAAAATGCTCGTATTATTGATCCTTCGCGCGCAATCGATGAAATTGGTACAGTTATTGTTGAAAATGGACGGATTATAGCCGCTGGAAAAGAAGCTCTGAATCAGGGTTTCCCAGAAGAAGCAGAAATTGTTAACGCACAAAACAAAGCAATTCTCCCTGGCCTTGTTGATGCGCGCGTTTTTGTTGGAGAATTAGGGAATGAACACTGTGAAACAATCGCATCAACAAGTCAATCCGCCGCCGCAGGTGGTATTACTTCTTTCCTCATAATGCCAGATACGCATCCAGTCATTGATAATGTGGCACTTGTTGAATTTATTAGGCATACAGTACAAGAAAAGTCATCGGTCAATATTTATCCCGTTGCTGCGATCACACAAGGCTTCAACGGACAGCAAATAGCGGAATTCGGCTTACTAAAAGATGCAGGTGCTGTTGCCTTTTGTGAAGGAAAAAAAACGCTTCAAAGTTCATCTGTTATGCGACGTGCAATGACTTATGCGCGTGATTTTGATGTTCCATTGATGCATGAAACGCAAGATAAAGATCTTACAGGACAAGGTGTGATGAATGAAGGACTGCTCGCCAGTTGGCTTGGTCTTTCTGGCATCCCCCGCGAAGCAGAAGTTATCCCACTTGAAAGGGATCTGCGATTAGCAGTATTAACGCAAACACGCTATCATGCTGCTCAAATATCAACAGCACTCTCTGCTGATGCACTTCGTTTAGGTAAAAAACGCAGTGAGAAAATTTCAGCGGGTATATCTATTAATCATTTATCTTTCAATGAAAATGACATTGGTGAATATCGCACCTCTTTTCGCTTAATGCCCCCATTGCGTACAGAAGAAGACCGTATAGCAATGATTGAAGCAATAAAGGATGGGACTATAGATGTTATTGTCTCTTCTCATGATCCTCAGAGTAACGATAGAAAACATTTACCATTTAATGACGCAGCGGTTGGCGCTATTGGTATGGAGACTTTATTGAGTGCAGCCTTACGCCTTTACCATGATGAGAGCCTATCTCTTCTACGGATAACTGAACTTTTGTCAACGGCGCCTGCAAAGCTCTTTGGACTCAATGCAGGAACACTGAAGAAAGGTGCTCATGCAGACCTTATTGTGGTTGATCTTGAAGAACCATGGGTTGTTTCGAAAGAGAAGCTCTATTCACGTTCAAAAAATACTCCTTTTGAGAATGCACGTTTTCAAGGACGCGTGCTCCAGACCTTTGTGAAAGGGAAAACCGTTTTTAAACTTGATCAACAAACTTAATGAGATTCTTAATGAATGAAGCAGAAATATTTTTTCAGTCCACTCCATGGTTTATTTTCCTCATATCTTATCTCATTGGCTCGATTCCATTTGGTCTTCTTTTTACGAGATTAGCCAAACTTGGCGATGTGAGAACAATTGGTTCCGGCAATATTGGAGCTACAAATGTTTTACGAACAGGAAATAAAAAACTTGCTGCTCTAACACTTCTTTGTGATATGTTGAAAGGAACTATCGTTGTTTTCGTTATAAAGTTTTTTAGTGATCCGCTAGACAATAGTATCCTTGTTTCTCTAGCAGGTTTTTTTGTTTTCTTAGGACATCTTTTCCCCATATGGCTTAAATTTAAAGGCGGCAAAGGTGTTGCTACCTATCTAGGGGTCTGCTTAGGAATCTATTGGCCTGCAGCAATTATTTTTATTATTGTATGGATAACGATTTTTCTCCTCACACGCTATTCTTCATTATCCGCACTCATTTCTGTTGTTATAACTGCGATATTTGTTTTTTACTTTTCCGATCCTTATTTCTATTTTATGCTGATTGTGATGAGCATATTTGTGTATATAAAGCATTACGCAAATATCGGTAGATTATTAACTGGGGAAGAAAGTAAGATTGGGACTCAAAACGGGGATAAATAAAGGAATCCTGCTCACTGATCGTCAACGTCTAAATTGGTTACGGTTGTTGCGTAGTGAAAATGTTGGAGCAGTGAGTTTTCGCAATCTCATTGATCATTATAAAACAGCAGAGGCTGCTCTGGCAGCGCTACCAGAGCTTAGCAGAAAAGGTGGTGGTTCTGTATCTATTAAAATAGCAAGCTTAGAAGATGCAGAAAAAGAAATACAAAAAGCTAAAAAATTAGGTGTTCGGTTTATCGGTATGGGAGAACCAGATTATCCAGCTTTTCTTAAGGTTACAGAATCCCCTCCGCCGCTTATTGCTATCAAAGGTAATGTTTCAATTTTTCAAAAAACTTCTATTGGAATTATAGGTTCTCGAAATGCTTCAGCTGCGGGAAAAAAGCTTACGGCTCAATTTGCGCGTTTTCTCGGAGAAGCAGACTTTGTAACAATTTCTGGGCTCGCTCGTGGAATTGATAGCGTTGCGCATCAAGCAAGTTTAAAAACAGGAACTGTTGCAGTCATGGCTGGGGGAATTGATCATATCTATCCTCCTGAAAATAAAAAGTTGCATGAAGATATTATCGCCAACGGTGGAGCCATCATCAGCGAAATGCCCATTTCTTGGAAGCCGCGTGCTATCGACTTTCCAAGAAGAAACCGTATTATTGCAGCTCTATCACTTGGTCTCTTGGTTGTAGAGGCAGCCCTGCGCTCAGGGTCCTTAATTACCGCACGTCAAGCAGCTGAAATGGGGCGGTTAATTTTCGCCATTCCCGGCTCACCACTTGATCCAAGATCTGTTGGTACAAACAATCTTATCAAGGACGGTGCTCTACTCACCACACATCCTTCTGACATCATAGAAACACTTACGCCATTAATTTCACCGCTTCCAAATTCGCAACTCAATTTTTTTGAGGAACCATCCTCTTTACAACTTGAAAAGGAGAATTTCAATTTAGCAGATGAAAAAAACAGCAGCCCCTCTTTAGCAGGTGATGATGCAGCACGTGCAGCAGTTCTCTCCGCTCTTTCAACAACGCCAATCGATTTAGACACACTCAGTACCCACACAGGTGTTTCACTTCCAACTCTCTACCTCTTGTTGGTAGAACTCGACCTTGCTGGAAAGCTTATTCGACACTCTGGTGGTTGTGTGTCATTGTCGAATCTTGATCTTCCCCAAGAGCCTCAGCACTATTAATAATGCTTTGCCCTTCTTTGGCAACCATATCCAAAAGCAATGCTAAAAGCGGACTATGCGCCTGACGCGCCATCTGATTCATTTGCTTAGACATGTCTGTAATATATTGGATAACTTTTAAATGATTTATAAACATAATCCTCTATCCTTGAGCATTTCCCCTCCTACCTCTCAATAGACGTTATCTTAGTATTTCGCCGTATGTTTTTGTAATAACAGTGGAAAGTAAATCGTGTAATTCTATATAGGGTGTATTCTAATAATAACAATCATAAGTTGTACAATATTCATGTTTTTTATATGGCTAATATTTTTTTATGTTCTCTTAAGCAATTGTCATTAGCTATTCGCGTAAAAGGCGTTTATAAAAAAGTTTTTTATTTCAATATTTGGGTAAAATTATGAATATCGTTATCGTTGAATCTCCAGCAAAAGCAAAAACAATTAATAAATATCTTGGGTCTCAATACAAAGTTGTCGCATCATTTGGACATGTTCGTGATTTACCTGCAAAAGATGGTTCTGTTTTACCGGATCAAGATTTTTCTATGAAATGGAATATAGATTCTTCTGCCGCTAAACGTTTAAATGAAATAGCAAAAGCCGTTAAAGAAGCCGATAGCCTTATATTAGCAACAGACCCTGATCGTGAAGGGGAAGCTATTTCATGGCATATTCTGGATGTTCTTCGTCAAAAAAAAGTTTTAAAAGATAAACCTATTAAAAGAGTTGTCTTCAATGCCATCACCAAAAAGTCTGTGCTTGATGCTATGAACAATCCACGTGATATTGATACATCACTTGTAGATGCTTATCTTGCACGTCGCGCACTTGATTATCTCGTTGGTTTTACACTTTCACCTGTTTTATGGCGGAAACTCCCTGGTGCACGTTCAGCAGGACGCGTTCAATCGGTTGCTTTGCGTATTATTTGTGATCGTGAATCAGAAATAGAACATTTTATCAAAGAAGATTATTGGTCCGTTACAACACAATTAAAAACCATCCGAAATGATAGTTTCCAAGCAAGATTGACAATGTTTAATCAACGAAAAATAGGCAAGCTTGATATTCAATCTCAAGAACAAGCAGACCAAATTCGCTTTATGTTGGAGAAAGCCCAATATCATACACTCAGTGTTGAAGCAAAACCTACAAAGAGAAATCCTCTTCCTCCATTTACAACCTCCACACTACAACAAGCAGCTTCTTCAAAATTAGGATTTTCAGCTTCTCGCACTATGCAAATTGCCCAAAAGCTTTATGAAGGCATTGAAATTAATGGTGAAACGGCAGGACTTATTACTTATATGCGTACCGATGGTGTGCAAATAGCACCAGAGGCTATTGATTCAGCACGAAAAGTTATTCATGAAACTTTCGGTAAAGACTATATTCCTGAAAAACCACGTTTTTATTCAACAAAGGCAAAAAATGCACAGGAAGCACACGAAGCGATCCGTCCAACAGATTTTCAACGCAATCCTAGTCAAGTCCGTAATTTTCTCGATAGCGATCAAGCAAAGCTCTATGAGTTGATATGGAAGCGTGCTATTGCCAGCCAAATGCGTTCTGCTGAAATTGAACGCACAACTGTTGAAATTGAAGCACAGCAAGGAGAAAACCGTGCAAATCTACGAGCAACAGGATCTGTTATTCGCTTTGATGGCTTTATTTCCGTCTACACCGATCAACGAGACGAAGAAAATAATGAAGAAAATGAAACAACACGTTTACCACAAATAAACACTGGTGAAGCACTTACAAAAGAAAAAGTTGAATCTGTACAGCATACCACAGAGCCCCCTTCTCGTTATTCTGAAGCTTCATTAATTAAAAAGCTTGAGGAGTTAGGAATTGGTCGTCCTTCAACTTATGCCTCCACATTGGCGACATTGTGTGACCGTGGATATATTGTAATTGATAAACGAAAGCTTATTCCCGATGCTAAGGGACGTATTGTTACAGCCTTTCTTGAAAATTTTTTTAACCGCTATGTAGAATATGGTTTTACAGCAGATCTTGAAGAAAAGCTGGATCTTATCTCTGATGGAAAACTTTCTTGGAAAGACGTATTGCGAGATTTTTGGGATGGATTTAATGCATCTATTAGCAATATCCAAGAACTCCGTATAACCAATGTTCTTGATGTTTTAAATGTAACATTAGCACCTCTCGCCTTTCCTGAACGTGAAGATGGAAGTGATGTGCGTTCCTGTCCTCTTTGTAAAAATGGTCAATTATCATTAAAACTCGGTCGTTATGGTGCTTTTGTTGGCTGTTCTAATTATCCCGAATGTAAGTACACACGCCAACTCGGTACAGATACTGGAGAAGAGAATGAAGCTGTGCGCAATGATGAACCTGTTATCCTTGGTATTGACCCTGAAACAGGAAAAGATATCTCTCTTCGTAATGGTCGGTTTGGTCCCTATATTCAACTTGGTGAAAGCAAAGAAGTTAAGCGTGCAGGACTACCAAAAGAATGGCAGGCAGAAAACGTAACCCTTGATAAAGCCTTGGCCTTACTATCCCTTCCCCGTGAAATTGGCATTCATCCTGAAACTGGAAAAACAATCACAGCTACGATTGGACGATATGGTCCCTATCTTAGCCATAACGGAAAATCTGCGCGCCTTCTTCATGCAGATGAAGTTTTTGATATTGGTATCAATCGCGCTGTTACAGTATTGGCAGAGCAACAAGAAAACAAAACCAAGCAAAGCAGAGCAACACCTGCAGCATTGGCAATATTAGGAGAGCATCCCGAAGGAGGAACCATTACCGTACGCAACGGGCGTTATGGTCCTTATGTCAATTGGGGTAAAATTAATGCAACATTGCCAAAAGATAAAGATCCCATTAGTGTAACATTGCCAGAGGCATTAGAACTTATATCGGCTAAAGCATCAAGTAAAAAAACAACTTCAAAAAGAGCTTCTTCTAAAACAAAAGCAAAAATAAAAGAGACATAAATTTTGGCTAAAGGTGAAAAAAACATAAAATATCTCTCTTCATTCAAGGAGAAAAATTTTCCCGATAAGGAAGAAATCCTTTCCTTTATAAATAAGAATCCTAACCACTCAAGTAAACGAGAAATCGCCAAAGCTTTTAACTTAAAAGGCGATTCCCGTATTTGGCTTAGAGATATATTACGTGAGTTAAAGGATCAAAATCTTATATCTAAACAACGCAAAAGAGCAATAAACAAAGGAAAATTACCTCCTGTTACTTTAGTAAAAATTAGCGGACGTGATAAAGATGGGAGTTTTATTGCACAACCTCTTGAATGGGAAGATTCTCCAAAGCCCAATATTGAAATACACTCTTTTCATCACATAAAAGGAAGTAGCATTGGTGTTGGAGATCATATTCTTGTAAAAGTTTTTCGAAATAAAAATTCTGAAAGCTCAAGCCCCCCTTATTCGGGACGAATTATTCGTAAAATTGATGTATCTCCCAAAAGCGCATTTGCTGTTGTACGAAAATTTGAAAATAATCAATGGCGCCTTGATCCTATAGACCGCAAAACCAATGAACTCATTGTTGAAATGTCTCCAGAAATGAAGATTGAAATTGGTGATCTCGTTGAAGTCGAAATTAAAAAAAATACTGGTTACGGATTAAAGAGCGCAAAAATAAAGAATGTTTTAGGGCATATTAAGAGTGAAAAAACACTCTCAATGATAGCGCTTCTTTCGAAAGGAATTCCTTATATTTTTCCTGAAAGTGTTCTTGAGCAAGTCAAACATATTAAAGCTGCCAATATGGATAATCGTGAAGATTGGCGACAATTACCATTTATTACAATTGATCCACCAGATGCAAAAGACCATGATGATGCAGTTTATGCAACCAAGGATAAGGATCCAGCAAATAATGATGGTTGGATTATTATTGTGGCCATTGCAGATGTTTCTTACTATATCAAAACAGGAAGCGCATTAGATAAAGAAGCATTGAAACGTGGAAATTCTGTTTATTTTCCCGATACCGTTGTGCCAATGTTACCTGAACGCCTTTCTCATGATTTATGTTCTCTGCGTGAAGGAAAAGAAAGACCAGCTTTAGCCGTTCGTATGATTTTTGATGCAAACGGTAATAAACGAAAACATAGTTTTCATCGTACTATGATTCGTGTAAGAGCCAAGCTTTCTTATCAAGAAGTACAATTGGCAATTGAAGGTAATATAAATGAAAAAACAGCCGCTCTTTTTGAGAGCATTTTGCAACCCTTATGGGAAGCCTATACATGCCTTAAAGCTGCGCGAAATCGTCGCCAACCACTAGAATTAGAAATTGCAGAAAAAAAGATTATTCTTGATCAAAACGGATGCATAAAAGATGTTGTGAGTGAAACACAATTAGAAGCGCATCGTTTAATTGAAGAGTTTATGATACAAGCCAATATTGCAGCTTCTGAAACATTAAAACAACATCACCAGCCCCTCATTTATCGTATTCATGAAAAACCTTCTCTTGCTAAGCAAGAAATACTTCGGAGCTTTCTTCAAAGTTTGGGGATACCACTCTCCCGCGGAAGCGAACTTACCTCAGCGCGCCTTAATAGCATTCTGGCAAAAGTGACGAATACACCACAAAAAGAATTGATCAACCAAGTTATTCTGCGCTCACAATCTCAAGCGGAGTATAATCCAAAAAATATCGGCCACTTTGGTTTAAACCTACATAACTATACACATTTTACATCCCCCATCCGTCGTTATGCTGATCTTATTATTCATCGAGCACTCATTAAAACGCTGAAATTAGGAAATGATCAATTAACAGATACACAAGAACAAAATCTTGCAGAAATTGCTACGCAAATTTCTTTATACGAGCGCCGTGCAATGATGGCTGAAAGGGAAACTATTGATCGGCTTGTTGCTCACTATTTAACGAATAAAATCGGCCGTATTTTTACAGGTCGCATTTCCGGAGTTACAAAAGCAGGTCTTTTTATCTCACTTGATAAACTCAATACAGATGGTTTTGTCCATATTTCTACACTTAAAAATGATTATTATCATTTTGATGAAGCACAACATGTTCTTATAGGACAGCGTAGCCATAAAGGCTATCAGCTCAGTGATGTTGTAGAAGTAAAACTTATAACGGTACAACCTTTTGCTGGCGCTTTATCCTTTGAACTCTTAACAAAACCTCGTCCAATAAAATTTTCACCGACATCCTACCATAAAAACAAATTAAAAAAACAAAAGCATACTTTTTATGGGAAAAGAAAAAATTAAGCTTCTTGTCCTCCATTAAATAGAACATGAATAATAAAAGAATGAATAAATTCAAGTTAAGAAATGACTTATATTATGTAATATTTTTATTATTTTATGTGTACAATCTTTTTTCTTTAGTATACAAGAGGATAAATTTTATTGTTATCTCTATAATAACCATATAAAAATTTTGCAGTTTTTTATACTCAGGGAATGAGAAAAACTGCAAAGAATAGTTTTGGCTCCCTTTCATTTCATCTCATCTTTTTATTGTTTAAATCAACAAAAGTACCTTAAGCCATTCTCATGAAAAAAAAAGCTTTTGACTCTCAAAACAATTCTTTGCGTGCAATTATTGCAGCTATTGTAACTATTGGCACCGTTGGAACAGCATTGGGAATAGGAACACAACTTGTCTCTCTTCTTATGGCAGAGAAAGGTATTTCCAATAGTATGATCGGCTATAGTGGAACTGTTGGTGGATTTGCCACAATTGTTGCAGCTATTTTTACTTCTCGAATCGCCTTATGCTTAGGCATTTCTAAAACGATATTATTTATGATGGCCATAGGATCTTTAAGTTTTTTAGGATTCTATTTTTTTGAATCCATATGGGTTTGGTTCATTTTAAGGTTTATATTACATTTTACTATGACAGTTATGTTTATCCTGTCAGAGTTTTGGATCAACAGTTATGCTCCCCCTAAAAAACGTGGTTTGGTTCTTTCCATTTATGCTATTGTCCTAGGATTAGGGTTTGCGGTAGGTCCAACACTATTAGCAAAAGTGGGAACACGAGGATTTATTCCTTTTGCTGTTGGTTATAGTCTTATTATATTGGCTGCTATCCCAATTCTTGCCGCTTGGAAATTAAGTCCAGAATTTCAAAAAAGCCAATATACACCATTTTTTCGTTATCTTTTTCACGTTCCAAGCGCAATGATGGCAGTACTTGTTTACGGTGCTATTCAAATGGGCGCATTAACTCTTATTACACCCTTTAGCTTATCCATTGGTTATAATGAGAATGAAGCAGCACAATTTATAGCAACCCTTGCGCTCGGAAATGTTTTCCTCTTAATTCCTATCAGCATTATAAGCGATTATGCCAAAGATCGACGCTATCCGCTGATAAGTTGCGCTATCTTAGGTTTTGTGGGAACTTTCATGGTACCATGGATCATTCAATATCCATGGATTCTGATGCTTGATCTGTTCCTTCTTGGTGGTGTATCAGCGAGCCTTTATACTATCGGCCTTGCACATCTAGGGGCACGTCTCAAGGGACAAGAACTTGCTGCTGCTAATTCTGCTTTTATTTTTTGCTATGGAATTGGTATGCTTATCGGGCCGACCGTTATCGGAAAATCCATGGATATCTTTAATCCTTTCGGTTTTTCAATAGCTATGGCTGTTTTTTTTAGTTTATATGTCACTCTGGTGTTTGTCCAACTTATGAGAAAATTAATCAGCTCTTGACTTTTTTGAGAACATCCGTAGTGTTGCTGGAAAATCTGATGACATCAGAAATAGGTTTTGATAACAAGATAATATTTTTTCAGTATAATCAGTATAAATAGGGTTCTTACATTATGGCTAAAGCAGCAACCATTAAGATCAAGCTTTTATCAACTGCAGATACCGGTTTTTTCTATGTAACAAAGAAAAACAGCCGTACAATGACAGATAAAATGAGCAAGCGTAAATATGACCCAGTTGTAAAAAAGCACGTTGAATTTAAAGAAACAAAAATTAAATAAATAGACTTATCATTGAATTGATAGATTTTATACTCCAAAAGAGATGTGGGAATATTGCTCTTCAAAGTTATTTTTTGAGGGATGTTTTTTGTTTCCTTAAGTTTAAAAAGTTTACTTTAAAATTTGTATGTTTTGTACGGTTTTGAATAAGTTGATTTATTATTTAAGTTGCTTACATATATTCTACATGAATATTTGATTATTGTGATTATCTAACGAAAATTTTGTCATTAAAACGAGACATTGTTTCGTCATATGAATAAAATTTCTCGAACGAATTATAAGCAATACTAAAATAGAGTGCATTATAATAATGTTAGCAGTTTCTTGGTTTCATGAAAAAAATTTCTCATTTTAATCTAAGGAGCTTAAAAAAAATCACTGGTTTCAATATTTTTGTTGCTGCTAGCATTCTTATTTTTATGTCAATTTATTTTAAGCAGAATCAGCCGTTGCCTCAAAAAGAAAAGTTTTCTTCTCAAAACTCTGTTAAAGGAAACGCAGTAATTATTGATGGCGATTCTATCATGATTTCTTCAATTAAGATTCGACTGGTTGGAATTGATGCTCCTGAACTCCACCAATTTTGTGGAAAAAAGAAGGAACGCTACCCTTGTGGACTTGAGGCTAAAAAATATTTAGAACAACTACTAGACAATCAAACTGTTACATGTCACTGGCATAAAACAGACCAATACAGTCGTGTTCTTGCAACATGTAAAACAAAACACGTTAGCAATATCAATGCAACGCTTGTACATAATGGTTGGGCTGTAAGTTATTATGAATACCCTAAAGAAGAACAAGAAGCTAGAAAGAAAAAGAAAGGAATATGGGCATCAAGTTTTCAACGACCGCGAGAATGGCGCAAAGCAAATCCTCGCACTGAATAAGAAAAATATTTTTTAATTTCATTGACCAATGAAACGATGTAATCAGATTATTAAACTTGAAAAAAAAATCTATTCCTGTCGTGTTTGTATCCAACAACCACATTATTTTCCTCCTCTTCCTCACGAACCAAATCCCGTCGTTTATTTATCCGATACGGCTTCGATTGCAATTGCAGGACAAGCACCAGGATTGCGTGTCCATGAAACTTCTATCCCTTTTAATGATCGCTCTGGCAAAAGGCTGCGTGATTGGCTGGGGGTAACGAAAGAGGAATTTTATAACAAATCTCTTTTTGCTATTGTTCCTATGGGATTTTGTTTTCCAGGTTACGACAACAATAAAGCTGATTTACCACCAAGGCGTGAATGTCGAGAAATATGGCATGAAAAGATATTTCAAGCGATGCCTCAAATAAAGCTTGTTCTTGCTATTGGCAGTTATGCGCAAAAGTGGCATATTACAGAATTAAAACATAAAACTGTTTCAGCAACCGTTAGTGATTGGAGAAATATTCTTTCCATCCCCCAACCTCAAGGCTATAATGTTATGCCTTTGCCTCATCCATCATGGCGAAATACTTCTTGGTTACAGAAAAACCCATGGTTTAACGATGAGCTTATTGTATATCTGCGTAGTTTAGTGCGTAAATTTTTATAAATTAAAATACTGAGAAAAAATATGGATCGTCTTGACCGAAAAATTTTACATCTTTTGCAAGAAAATGCGACACTTTCTGTTGCTGATATTGCTAAAAAAGTGGGACTTTCTACCACTCCTTGTTGGCGTAGAATTCAAAAACTTGAAGAAGATGGCGTCATTCAACGTCGTGTTGCCGTTCTTTCTCCAGAAAAAGTAAATGCGCATGTCACTGTTTTTGTGTCTATTCGCACAAACACACATAGTCATGAATGGTTTAAGCGTTTTTCAAAAATTGTACAAGAATTCCGTGAAGTCATTGAATTTTATCGAATGAGTGGAGATATTGACTATTTATTGCGTGTTGTTGTGCCCAACATTGAAGCTTATGATCTTTTTTATAAAAAATTAATTTCTAAAATTGACATCCGTGATGTCTCATCTTCTTTCGCAATGGAACAGATTAAATATACAACGGAACTTCCACTTAATTATATTAAATTACACGACAAAACGCATGAACAAAACTCTTAAGAGTTTTTAGATCGCCTCATTATCTTTTAGGCATTCAAACTTTCTTGTTAAAAAACCACCATTTGTGCATGTGTTAAAACAGCAGCTTTGACAATACCAGCTGCCATAGCTGCTCCTGTCCCTTCACCAAGACGCATCCCCAGATCCAGAAGTGGTTCTTTGCCAATTTTTTTTAAAAGTTTACGATGAGCTGTCTCAGAAGAAACATGTCCAACAAGGGTATGATCAAGAGCTTTTGGATGCATTTTATAAAGGACCGCGGCAGCTGCTGTTGCCACAAAACCGTCTAAGATCACGGGTATTTTTTCTATTCTTGCTGCTAAAATAGCACCAACCATAGCAGCAATTTCACGTCCTCCTAAGCGACGCATTATCTCAAAAGGATCATTAAAATAATCCTTATGTAAAGAAATGGCTTTCTTGACCGCTGCGATTTTACGCTGATAAAAATCATCTTCTGATTCCATGCCATTTTCTGTCCATTCTTCCACTTCTCCTCCAAACAATGCTAAGCATAAAGCTGAAGCTATTGTTGTGTTTCCAATTCCCATTTCTCCAATACATAAAAGATCTGTCCCACCCGCAATGGATTCCATTCCAAATGCCATTGTAGCAGCTGCACTCCGCTCATCCATTGCGGCATCCTTCGTAATATTCATTGTTGGATATTCCAATGCTAAATCAAATATTTTTAATCCAAGATCATAAGCAATACAAATTTGATTGATAGCAGCTCCACCAGATGCAAAATTTTGCACCATCTTTTGTGTCATAGATTGTGGAAATGGTGTAACATTTTCTTCTACTATACCATGGTTTCCAGAAAAAATAGCGACCAAAGGTCGCGTTACAATAGGTTTTTCTGTACCCCTCCATCCCGCATACCAAACAGCAATATCTCCCAGTTTTCCCAATGTTCCTTGCTCTTTTGTTAAGTTTTTTTGCCGTTTTTTTGCCAAGATTATAGAAAACTCATCAGCAACAGGTAAATTTGTAAGCAAAGCACGAAAATCATCAAATGGACTAGCGGTCATAAGGATACCTTTTAAAATCTACAATGTTTATGAAAATCACGTCATATACACAGGATATGAATAATTTATTGTTTTTTTAAACAGTGCTTTTAAAACGTTAAATATTATGAAAGCAATGATTTCTATATTCTATTTTCTAATCAAATAACGAACATGAAAGATTTAAAATATTATCAATATGTTATTACTATTTTTACGTTATGCTCTTAACTTATTTCTCTATTAAATAGGAGCAATCAGCATGTTTTTTAATATATAAATTCTAACATTCCTTCTATAACAAAAGTTGCAAACTTTCAGAAACTTATAAAATCGAAGGGATCAAAATGATCATAAAGAAATCAAAACACAAAGGATCTCAACTTTAACATATGTTAATTGTCAGGCTGTTATTAAATGAGAGCGTAAAAAGCTTCTTTTAAAATACATATATCTGCATTTGGTTTTGTTGCGTCATTTGATAATATTTGCCTCCATCGACGTGCCCCACCCCGTCCATGAAATAAACCAATCATGTGACGCGTCACATGAGAAAGCCGCCCTCCCGATGCAATATGTCGAGCCGCATAATCACACATAACCTCAATAAGATCACTCTCACTCAGATTATTTTGAGCCTCATCATAGAGTTCAAAATCAATATGTTTTAACAAAGATGGATCATGATAAACTTGGCGACCAAGCATGACAGCATCACAGAAAGTTAAGTGTTCTTTGATCTCATCAATCGATTTAATTCCACCATTTATCCCAATGAATTTATGGGGATATTTACGTTTTAATTTATAAACCCTTTCATAATTAAGGGGCGGAATATTGCGATTTTCTTTCGGACTCAATCCTTGTAGCCATGCCTTACGTGCATGTATCCAGAGCGCATCACATCCAGCATTCCAAACCTGATTAGCCAAAAGATCTAACACTAACTCTTCATCTTGTTCGTCCACTCCAATCCGACATTTGACAGTTACTGGTATAGTAACCTCTCGTTTCATCGCTTCCACGGCATTTGCCACAATGTCTGGATGTCGCATCAAACAAGCCCCAAAGACACCTGCTTGAACACGATTTGATGGGCAACCGACATTGAGATTTATTTCGTTGTAGCCAAAATCTTCAGCAATTCGTGCAGCTTCTGCTAACTTTTTCGGATCTGCCCCCCCTAATTGTAATGCAACTGGACGTTCTTTATCGCTAAAAGCCAACAATTGTTCGCGAACACCATGAATGACAGAATCTGCTACCATCATTTCCGTATAAAGGAGTGCTTTTTTCGTTAAAAGACGATAAAAAAACCTGCAATGTCGGTCTGTCCAATCCAACATTGGTGCTACTGCAAATTTTACAGGCGATGGAAGGTTGTAAAATATCATGAGGGTATTACTCTCATATCCCTATAGCTCTCTCTCTTTATACATAAAAAAATACTTACTTTTAGTTTACGGAAATTTTTATTCCCTTATACTATCATGAGTATAATAACAGCCCATTATCTTCAATTGATATAACGATTTACTACAATCAATCATGATAAAACACAATATGGCATTTCTCATAGATTATCGTTCAGGTATATAAACATGAAAAAATTTTTCACTATAATATAAAAAACTTATTTACAAGTTCTTCTTACGCTCATCAAGCCTCTATCCTTACATGATTTAGCACAGCGTTTAAGATAATGAACGATAAACTAAAACATTGTACAATTTTTCATAATAGATTTAATTTTCTTTAGATTTTTTAACTTATTGTGCAAATAAATGCTACAGAAGGTACTTTTATTTTCTCCTCAAGAAAGAACAAAAATCCTTATTCTACACGAATCTAATTATAAATCAGTTTTTCTCAATGAGTAATTCTTGGTAATATTCTTGGATTTCACTTTATAAGATAGATAAAGTTGATCCTAAATATTCTATCTAATTTTGCCATTTTATGATTCTTGCAAAAAAAACTAAAATTAGGGTATAGAAAATCATTGTCTTTTTAATATGTATGACTGACACCAGTATCTCTTGAAGAGAAATATTTTACAATATTGCAGATAAAATCTGTAAAATGAAATGATCATAAACGTTGTTCAATCTCTTGTTGGCTTTGCATATAGGAAGAAAGAGTATCAACCTCTTGTTCATTAAATAGGAGACCAAGTTTTGAACGACGCCATAGCACATCTTCACATGCTTTAGCCCATTCTTTTTCCATCAACCATTTTACTTCTACTTCATAAAGCCCATGTCCAAAATTTTTTCCTCTATTTGCCTTACCATGTGCAAATATCACCAATGCTTCCGTACCGTAAGAGCGTGCAAGTCTGCGATGTGTAAAAGCATCTAAATCTGGCATCAAAAGAGCAATCTTATTTTCGATTATATCTAATTGATTATAGGGAAAATCACCCCCTGGAAGTACTGTCTTAGCCGTCCATGACGCTCCCTTTTTACCAAGAGCTTTTTCAACAAATTTCATCGCATCTTCAGCCAACTTACGATAAGTTGTAATCTTTCCTCCGTAAAGATTAAGAATCTTTGGTGTTGTTCCTGTTCCCATTTCTTTTAAAACATAATCGCGCGTAATTTCTTGTGCTTTTGAAGCTCCATCATCATAGAGTGGACGAACTCCAGAGTAAGACCAGACAATTGTTTCAGGCAACACTGGTTGTATGAAATATTCACTGGCTGCTGCACAAATGTAATCAATTTCTGTATCAGTAATATGAACGTCAGCCGGATCTCCTTGATAATTACAATCTGTTGTTCCAAGCAAGGTAAATTCTTCTTGATACGGAATAGCAAATATAATACGCCCATCACCATTTTGAAAAATATAAGCACGATCATGAGTATAAAGCTTGGGAACCAAAATATGAGAACCTCTAACAAGTCGTACTGGTGGATGTTCTTTACAGTCTAATATGCTTGCCAAAACATGATCAATCCAAGGTCCTGTCATATTCGCGACATAAGAAGCTGTGACACTATATTCTTTACTAGTTAACTTGTCTTGAAGAACGATACGCCATTTATTGTCTTCTTTTTTTAAAGAGAGAACTTCTGTTCGTACTTTTATATCAGCTCCCCACTTTTCTGCATCACGAGCATTGCCAATAACTAAACGCGCATCATCTACTCTTGCATCAGAATATTCAAAACCTCTCTGATATTCTTTCTTCAGTGTAGAGCAAAATTTTTTTGAAAAATTAATTGTTTTACTGCGCCATAATTTCTGATTCCAATTCCCTAAATAATCATAAATAAAAAGTCCAAAACGCAACATCCAAGCAGGGCGCAATTCTTTATGATAAGGAAGGAGAAAACGCAAAGGACGCACAATATGTGGAGCCATACGTAAAATGATCTCGCGTTCTTTCAATGCTTCACGAACAAGCTTGAACTCATAATGTTCAAGATAACGAAGCCCACCATGAATAAGCTTTGTTGACGCACTTGAGGTCCCAGATGCAAGATCGTTCATTTCAGCCAATCCCACTTTAAATCCGCGTCCTGCTGCATCTCTTGCCAATCCACACCCGTTTATCCCTCCCCCAATGATAAACAGCTCATAATGTGTTGTGGTTTTCATAATTTCACTTTTCATTTTATTATTTAATTTTGTTTCTCAGTACTCAATAAAGCAATAGGAAAAAATAATACAAGTGTTCTTCATTGTATTATCAACGTACTTTTTCCTAAAATAAACACGCACAAAAAGCTTTTGATATCCTTATACATCAAAACAACATTTGACAAATTAAAGAGATTTTTTTTATCTTTTACAAAAAATAATCCTTGCCAAGCCAAGGTTCATCATATGAAGTCTTTTTAGAGAAAAATTGATGTTTTTTCTCATTCTTAAATACACACTATAGCTAAATGCTTTATTGCACATAGATAACGCTTTTCATATAGTTCACTCAATGACACACTAGGAAATATGAAGGTATACAGATGACTCATCACTCTCAAAATTCGAAAATAACACCTCTTTCAAAAATTTTAGTCCCAGTTATGTCGAGTATTTTAATCTTTTTACCTTCTTTATCAAACGCAACATCACACTCAAAAACAGCAAATCATTTAAGCTTAGAAAAGCTTAAAACACAACTTTTGGAAGATTCTAGCTTTTTATCTAAGCTTAAAGAAAAAATGATACCACATACTGATTCTCATCATATTCAACAAATTGTCAGAGAGTACCTTCTTACTCATCCAGAAGTTCTGATTGAAATGCAGCTTATTCTTCAAGATAAGCTGGAAAAACAGAATGAATACGAAAATAAAATACAAACTTCTGTCATCCATTTATTAGAAAAAGAAATTTTTCATTCTCCTCATGACGCCGTTTTGGGAAACCCAAATGGTAAAAAAGTGCTTGTCAATTTTTTTGATTACAACTGTGGATATTGTAAAAGTTCCTATTCACATATAGAAGACTTGATAAAAGAATATCCAGATTTAAAGGTTGTTATTAAGGATTTACCAATTTTAAGCTCTGATTCTATGGCAGCCCATACTGTTGCCTACGCATTTCGAAAACAATTCCCAGAGAAATATCCTCAGTTTCACAAAACCCTTTTAATGTATCAGGGTCGCACAAATGAAGCTAAAGCTATTAAAGTAGCTGTTTCATTAGGAGCAGATGAGAAAAAACTACGTAATGCAATAAAAGATCCGACTCTACAAAACGCTTTTAAAGAAAATATCCAAATTGCCTCTAAACTTCATATTACGGGAACACCTTCTTACATCATTGGTAATAAAATATTCATTGGCGCAGCCAGACAAGATACTCTAAAACAAGCGATAGACAATACACGGTGAATACCTGATCAGTTTTAGGAAGAATACTGTAAATGAGGTAATTTTATGCTTTCTCTTTTTTGATAACAGGCTTATAAGTGCAATTTTGCGTAAAGCAGATACGAGTTTAAATTGCAAAGTATAATGATTTAAAGGAAATAAAAATCTTTAAAGCCTCAAAAGATCTCATCCCTAATCTAGAGATATTCGGTCATAAAATGAGATAATGACGATCTTCATTGATCAAGGAGTTAGAAATAAAATGGCAACAAAAAAAATGGATTCGGCAAAAACCGCAATTGATACGAAAATTATTCGTGATCTTGCTGAAATTTTGAATGATACCAATTTAACGAACATTGAAGTTGAACAAGGGGAGCTTCGTATTTGTGTCTCACGCCAAAATACCTTAACTTCTTCTGAGCAAGCAATCTATGCTCCTGTTTCTACTCCTACTTTTTCTGTAACATCTTCTCCGGTCCCAACAACTGAATCTCCCATACAATCTATCCAAGAAGATAAATCAAAAAACACAATAACCTCTCCGATGGTTGGAACAGCTTATCTTGCACCTTCACCAGGTGCACAACCTTTTGTAGAAGTAGGACAAAATGTTTCTGAAGGAGAAACATTACTTATTATTGAAGCCATGAAAACAATGAATCAAATTTCATCACCACGCTCAGGCACGGTAACCACTGTTCTTGTCAAAGATGGCCAACCTGTTGAATTTGGTGAACCACTTATTATTGTTGAATAAAGCGAGGGGCAACCATGATTCGAAAAATCCTCATTGCTAATCGGGGAGAAATTGCTCTTCGCGTTTTGCGTGCATGTAAAGAACTTGGCATAAAAACCGTAGCTGTTCACTCTACCGCTGATGCAGATGCAATGCATGTTCGTCTTGCTGACGAAAGTGTTTGTATTGGCCCTCCTCCCGCTCGCGATTCTTATTTGAGTATTCAGCAAATTATTGCTGCTTGTGAAATTACAGGAGCTGATGCTGTTCATCCAGGTTATGGCTTTCTTTCTGAAAATGCAAAATTTGCAGATGTTCTAGAAGCCCATGATATTACATTCATCGGTCCAACAGCTACTCATATCCGAATCATGGGCGATAAAATCGAAGCAAAGAAGACCGCCAAAAAACTTGGTATTCCTGTAGTTCCCGGTTCAGATGGAGCAGTCACTGAAGAATCAGATGCTTTACGCACTGCTCGTGAAATTGGTTATCCCGTTATTATCAAAGCTTCTGCCGGTGGTGGTGGACGTGGTATGAAAGTCGTTCATTCTGAACAAGAATTTTCTATAGCTCTCAAAACAACGCGTTCAGAAGCGAAAGCTGCTTTTGGTGATGACGCTGTTTACATAGAGAAATATTTAGAAAAACCCCGTCATATTGAAATTCAAGTCATAGGTGATGGTGCGGGAAATGCTATTCATTTAGGAGAACGCGATTGTTCACTTCAACGACGGCATCAAAAAGTATGGGAAGAAGCTACATCACCTGCACTTAATGAAACTGAACGAAAAAAAATTGGTAGTATTGTTGCAAATGCCTGTGCCCAACTTGGATATCGTGGAGCTGGTACTATTGAATTTCTTTATGAAAATGGCGAATTTTATTTCATTGAAATGAATACGCGTTTACAAGTCGAACATCCTGTAACTGAAGCAATTACAGGTATAGATTTAGTCCATGAACAAATCCATATTGCATCAGGCTGCGAGCTTTCAGTGACACAAGATGATGTCTGTTTTTCTGGTCATGCCATTGAATGCCGTATTAATGCAGAAGATCCTATTAACTTTACGCCATCACCTGGAACCATTACACATTTTCATACACCTGGAGGTTTAGGGATTCGTGTTGATTCAGGTGCTTATTCAGGTTATCGCATCCCCCCTTATTATGATAGTATGATTGGAAAGCTGATTGTTCATGGACGTACCCGTTTAGAATGTATGATGCGTTTACGGCGTGCTTTAGATGAATTTGTCGTCGATGGGATAAAAACTACACTACCTCTTTTTCGCGATCTTATTAATAATCAAGATGTTGCTGATGGTAATTATAATATTCACTGGCTAGAAAAATACCTTGCTCATCAATCAAAGTCTTCAGATTCGTAATTCGATAGCAAAATGGTAAATTCTTATAAAAGATTCTATAAGATATCAACATAAGGATAATTCCAACCTTGCTGTAAAAAGTGGTAAAAGAGGAAATAAGTTGGTTATTTTTTTATTTGTTATATAGTTTTCTTTTAATATGTACAAAATTTGATAATTTTCTGTTTTCCTTTTTGTGAGTTTGTGCTAACTCCTACATGGTTACGCCCTTATAGCTCAGTTGGTAGAGCACCTGATTTGTAATCAGGGGGTCGGGAGTTCGAGTCTCTCTGGGGGCACCATATGATTTTTTAATTACGTGTAGCTTATTCATTTTCCGATCTTTTTTAAATTCAGGAGAAGGTAGAGCTGGGCGTGAATTTAGAAAACGTATTATTTTTATAAAATTTCTTTTTTAATGCTTTAAATTCAGCCAATTCCTACCAAGGAAAATATTAGAGTTTAAGTTTCTAATGAATATACTAACAACTCCATAACATTGGCAAAATTATCCGGTGAGCCGTTATTAAAAGAATCAGAAAGTTTTTTGTAAAATTTCTTTCCACAAATATTTTCTTCAATAAAGCCACCTAATGCATTAGCCTTAACTTTACCAAAGATATAACCAAAGTCTTTTAAAGCTTTAACGCGATAAAGAATGTAATTATAAAATACATGTGTTTCATTTATTAAAACAAATTCTTTTCTTTAAAGATTATAGCCTTCTATCTAACAGCGTTTTTTACTGTAAAATTCAAGTTATCTATCTGCTCAACTAAAAGAACTTTTACTGTTTAGCTTTTGTGCTTTTTTCAAAGAGATGTGGGCTTTCAAGAATAAGCTTTTCTCGTGCTTTCTGTAACTGTTTAATGACTTCATCAATCTTTGATGGAGAACAAAAAGATTCTTGGCTATTCAACAAATGCAGCCTCTCCTTTCCCTCATATAAACATTGCATCTGAGATTGAAGTATTCTAACTTCTTGAAAAAAAAGACGTCCTGTTTCCTTAAAACCGTTGTTAAGTGCAAAAAGTTGATCGGAAATGGATAGCAGAATTTGTTTTAAAAAACGCTCATTTTCTTGGCGTTTACGATATTCTAAAATAAGAGCATGGCTTATCTCATCTAACTGTTTTTTTGTAGAATCAATTTGACGCAATAAATTTGGTTTTTCCCCCATATCACCTTTTCTCACCTTCACAAGCATAGCATGAATATCTAACAACTTAATTGCGGAATGAGATAAATAATCAACAACTGTAGGCGTATTAACATAGCGTTTCCGTGCAATCATCACAAACTCACCTAATGACTGTTTTTTACATTCATCCCGCTATTTATTTTCCATTTTACAAAGCCATTCTAAAGAAAGTGCTAAAAAATATTACCTCCAATGTATTATTCGATGTCCCCTTCTCTCTTTTCACTATCAACGTGGAATCCGTGGAGAGAGAAAACGTACAGGTGTATAAAGGATAAGATGTGTTGTTTTCTCCAACACACTACTACCATCAGCAAGAAGGGCTTGACTAGGTGACAATTCTGTACCTTGCATAATTGTGGAAGCCAAAGAACCTTCTCGAGAAAGAGCCATCAACGTTGGCGAAGATGCAAAGACATTGTGTGCTCCCCCATCCACATGAGAGAAATCAAGAACAGCTATTCCATTTTTACGCAACATTTCAATATCTGAGCCATCGCCCACACGATGATGTCCACCCGTAAGACGTCCTGAAACCGCGAGAGCTTTATCCGCTCTGGATACTAAAATAGCTGTTGGCTGCGGGAGTTTTTTTATATCATTAAGTTGGCGCTCAAATACATCAACATCAATGTCTGGTGCCGCCATTAATAAACTTGTAATACGACGAATAGGCTTATATTTTTTCTGTAAGGCTAAAGTTCTAAATGCTTCCATTATAACAAAATTGCCCATAGAATGCGCAATAACCGAAATCTGATCAGCATTGGTTTCACTAATAAGTGTTAAAAGCTCTATCAATCCGTCACGGGCAAAATTAGCACTGTCACGATCATAAATATAAAGAGGAACAGATCCGGCAGAAGGCCAAGAATAATGCACAGCGACAACATTTAAAGAATAATCGTGTGTAAACTGTGCTGTACGAAATGTACCATCTGCAAAATTATTATTATACCCATGGATAAAAAGAAAAATTTCTCTTTTTCCTTTTGGCTTTTTTTCTAAAGCAGCATTTAATTGCTGTTTAAACTGTTCTTTATTATCGTATTTTTGCAATGCTACTGCTGCAAAATACTTATCATGCGTAGGTTTATACGCATTTATTTCAACAACTCCCTTTATATGTTGCTGAGGAATTCCTACGTCAACGCGATTGTAATGTACTTTATTTGATCGCTCTGCACCATAAGGTTGAGCGTAATTATTTTGCATCATACGACTTGTTGCAACATAAACTGGAATGATGGCTTTTGGAGAAACTGGGTTCCCTTCAACTTCCCTTTCTACTGCAGTCATAGAAGGAGTTGCATGCACTCCATGCCAAAGCACAGCACGTGAATCACTACATGCTGACAATAAAGAAATACAAATAAGAAGTGTTAAATATCTCAAAATCATTATACTTCTCACTGCAACTTCACCCCCACCCTATAAAAATATAACATTTCAAATGCACAGATAAAGTAATAAAAAATGAAACATTATTAGCAACACATCAACAAATAACATACAAAAAAGATTTTTCTATAATGCCCGTAAATCCCCTCTCTCTACATAACTTCATCTCATTACAGAGAGACTCACTGCTAACTGGTGCGGTCGAGAAGACTCGAACTTCCACGGGTTGCCCCACAGCGACCTCAACGCTGCGCGTCTACCAATTCCGCCACGACCGCACGTGGGAAGAAAAACATTTTGGTTTTTAGCCTTTAACAAATCATAAAGAAAGGTACAAGCCAATTTTCTCTTTCTCATAATTTATTTTTATCCGGACAATTTATAACTTAATAGAGATTACTAAAAATATGGACTTTACTACGATCTTTGAATCATCATCATAAAGTGTGCTTGTGCAGCTTGATCTTTTTCATAATAACCATGAAAGTTTTTTGTAATTGTTGTAGAGCCCTGTTTTTGGATTCCTCTCATAGCCATACACATGTGCTCAGCCTCAATTAATACTGCTACACCATGAGGCTTCAGATACGTTTTTAACGCGTG
Organism: Bartonella sp. TT67HLJMS; assembly: GCF_042193375.1. Classification (NCBI taxonomy): domain Bacteria; kingdom Pseudomonadati; phylum Pseudomonadota; class Alphaproteobacteria; order Hyphomicrobiales; family Bartonellaceae; genus Bartonella; species Bartonella sp. TT67HLJMS. The sequence goes on along the minus strand of NZ_JBHILP010000003.1, from coordinate 43,472 downwards.
GGCCACTTGCGCTGTCATAGCTTCTTGTGTTTGTAAACGACGAGAAAAAATATCTACAACACGTACAATTTTTGAAAGGCCAACAATTTTTTCATTAGGAAGATATGCTATATGTGCTTTCCCAATAATTGGGATCATATGATGCTCACAGTGTGAATAAAAAGGTATATTTTTTACGATTACGGCTTCATTGTATCCTGAAACCTCTTCAAAAACTGTACCTAAGGTTTCTTTAACCGATTGACTATAACCACTAAAAAGCTCGCGATATGCCTTGGCTATACGTCTTGGAGTATCTAAAAGCCCTTCTCTATTTGGATTTTCCCCTATCCATAAGAGTAATGTACGAATCGCTTCTTCCACCTCTTCAATACTCGGACGCTTTTCTTCAGATAAAAAAGAATCCTTCGCGTCTTCTTTAACAATATTACGCATTCAAAAACTCCAAGCTTGCTCTATACAAAGCATTTGCTCCATACCTATTTCATTTTGTATAATCTCTATATAAGCGAATTAAAAGTTTAAACAATCACGACTCTCAAAATTTCAGGTCATAGCGCATGATTGATAATATCTATAATGATAAAATACTTAAATATGCTGCACATATAGACAAAATTGGGCGTCTTAATAATCCTGATGCAACATCAAGAAAACATGCCCACCTTTGTGGTTCGACAATCACTGTAGATTTAAAAGTGGAAAATGGTATTGTTACGGATTTTGCCCATGAAATACACGCATGTGTGCTAGGGCAAGCATCGGCTTCACTTTTAGCATCTCATATCATCGGACAAACAACACAAGATCTTAAAATATTGCGTGAAGTTATTTATCAAATGCTAACGCAAAATGGTCCTTCTCCTCAAGCTCCATTTGAGGATTTTTCTTGCTTACAGCCCATTAAAGACTATAAAGTGCGCCATGCAGCAACACTACTACCCTTTGATGCAACGATAGACTGCATTCAAAAAATTGAAGAAAAATAAATGTTCAAATCACAATCTCGACAAAAAAAATTGACTCGAAATTACACAGGCACTTGGCAAAAAACACCTGGACGGTTATTGGGTATTTTCTTAATACGTTTCTATCAAATAACACTTTCAAGTCTTATAGGCAATCAATGTCGCCATGCCCCAACTTGTTCAGAATATACATATGAAGCGATTGCACGCCATGGGCTTTGGGCTGGTGCATGGATGGGACTCTTTCGTATCATACGTTGTGGTCCCTTTGGAACAGATGGCTTTGATCCAGTACCTATTTCTCTTGGAAATTCTTGCTGTTTTTATAAACCTTGGCGTTACTGGAAAATTTCTGACAAACACAACAAATAATCCTTTTCTTTTTTCGTATGTATTGATAAAAAATCAGTCTATAAGCTTTTTACTCAATTTTCACAAAACCATCCGCAATCGTTAGCGGAATTGGATTAAAAGGGTGTTTTTATGTCTTGCTCTGTTTCTCTTTCTTTTCCTGATGGTTCAAAACGTAATTACCCCCCTGAAATGACTGGTTTGGAATTAGCAGAATCCATTTCTAAATCACTCGCAAAAAAAGCAGTTGCCTATAGTCTTGATGGTATCACGCGAGACTTATCGGATCCATTGGAACAATCTGGTCAAGTAGAGATTATTACCCGAGAAGATTCACGTGCTCTTGAACTCATAAGGCATGATTGCGCCCATGTCCTTGCTGAAGCAGTGCAAGAACTCTTTCCTGAAACGCAAGTAACAATAGGTCCTGTCATTGAAAATGGATTCTATTATGATTTTGCACGCCAACAACCTTTTACATTAGATGATCTCACCATCATTGAAAAGAAAATGCGTGAAATTATCCAACGCAATAAGCCTTTTAGAAAAGAAATTTGGTCTCGTGAAAAAGCCAGAAAAATTTTTTCTGAGAAAAAGGAATTTTATAAAGTTGAACTTATTGATAGCATTCCTGAAAATCAAGATTTAAAAATTTATTATCAAGGAAAATGGTTTGATCTTTGCCGCGGACCGCACATGCAATCTACAGGGCAAATTGGGAATGCTTTCAAATTAATGAAAGTCGCAGGAGCTTATTGGCGTGGCGATGCCAATAATCCAATGCTCACAAGAATTTATGGAACAGCATTTGCAAATGAAAATGACTTAAAAGCCTACCTCTATATGCTAGAAGAAGCTGAAAAACGTGATCATCGCCGCTTGGGACGTGAAATGGACTTATTTCATTTTCAAGAAGAAGGGCCAGGGATGATTTTTTGGCACAAAAAAGGTTGGAAAATGTTCCAAAATTTGATCAACTATATGCGTAGACGCCTTGATGATCATCAATACGCTGAAGTTAATGCACCACAAGTTCTCGATAGGTCACTCTGGGAAATATCTGGCCATTGGGGCTGGTATAAGGAGAATATGTTCAAAGTAATTCCAGCAGCGGAAGATTCAGATCGTGGGAATGTTTATGCTCTTAAACCAATGAATTGCCCTGGTCATGTGCAAATTTTTAAACATGGTTTAAAATCTTATCGTGATTTGCCTATTAGACTTGCTGAATTTGGACTTGTTCATCGTTATGAGCCTTCGGGCTCTTTACATGGTCTTATGCGTGTGCGTGGTTTTACGCAAGATGATGCGCATATTTTTTGTACTGATGAACAACTAGCCGATGAATGTCTCAGTATTAATGATCTTATTTTATCAACTTATGCTGATTTTGGTTTTAAAGAAATCAGTCTTAAGCTTTCAACACGTCCAGAAAAACGAGTTGGGTCTGATGCATTATGGGATCATGCAGAAAGTATCATGGAATCTGTCCTTAAAACGATTGAAACAAAATTTGCAGGACAAATCAAAACAAGCATCCTTCCAGGTGAAGGAGCATTTTATGGTCCAAAATTTGAATATACATTAAAGGATGCTATCGGTCGTGAATGGCAATGTGGAACAACACAAATAGACTTTAATCTCCCTGAACGTTTTGGTGCATTCTATATTGATAAAGATTCAGAAAAACGTCAACCTGTTATGATCCACCGCGCTATTTTTGGATCAATGGAGCGTTTTCTTGGTATATTAATCGAAAATTTTGCTGGACATATGCCACTTTGGCTTGCTCCTGAACAAGTTGTTGTCGCAACAATTACATCCGAAGCAAATGAATATGCCCAAAAAATAACGGCAAAACTTAGAGCTATTGGGCTTTCCGCAACAATGGATCTCCGTAATGAAAAAATTAACTATAAAATACGAGAACATTCGTTACAAAAAGTTCCCGTAATTTTGGTATGTGGTAAACGTGAAGCTGAAACAAACAGCGTAAATATGCGTCGCTTAGGAAGTACAAACAAAACCCTTTTATCTGCAGAAGATGTGATCAAGCAACTCTCAAATGAAGCAACACCTCCGGATTTGCAGCGTGTAATAAATGCATAACATCACAGAAGATGGTAATACGTTAATTTTTTACTATAAATCTTCAATTTTTGTACAAAATGAAATGATTTGATATTCTAGCGCGTTTTTGTTTCATGCACAATTACCTATCACCAGAAAGAATCACGCGATCACTCTCTACAGAGTGGATTGGTGAAAAAGTTGAATGTAAGCTATGAGCTGTTTAAATGCAAAAATCATAGACAATTGAATATTAATAATAACATTAATCTTTATAATGAAAAGATGGCGCTATTATCATGGATAGATCATTACGATAATTATAGCAACATCAAGCAAGAAGACGGAAAACAAGATCATATTTATTAATAAAAAATATGTAAAATTAGCTGAACAATGATATGTCTTGTTCGTAAAATAAGCCCTTATAAAAAAGACAAGATATTGATTTATAATGATAATATATCGTTATTCATATTAAATAAGATTTTGAATATCATAGGGCTTTCTCATTTTAAATATGTTTATGTTGAATCTATCAAAATCATTCGCTTGCACGAAATAAGCGGAATGAGTGTGTGGATAAAAATTATTGAGAAAGGACTTTAAAATGCTCACAATAAACTGCCTCAAGTGCTAAGATTGTTGCAATCATTGAGAGCAAGCTAAACTATAATGATGATGCCGACTTGCTCTTTCATAGGTGTAAAAATAGCGCTACTCAACAGGTTTAGCATTATATGATTCACGAGGAATCATGGTAAAATAAGCTTAAGGAGCCTTAAGAAACATCTCTTAAAAACAAGCACATAAATTGGTAAACCAATAGCATTCTATATCCTGCAATCTACACTGATGAGATATTGCCTTAACTTTTATAAAGCCAAATCAGAGAGAAATGGTAAAACTCAGCGTTTATTCTTTCCCCTCTTTATATTTTACCAAATTAAAAACTCTTATAAAAAACTCGTTAAATATACACATACGATACATTACTATTCGTTAAACGTATAAAACTCTGAGCACCCCCATAAAACATCTAAATATCTACGAAACACATTGCTACGCTAGACGCAAGATATTGATTTGTAAAACAATTTCAAAACACATGTTTTGCTAAAAAAGCAACACATATAAAACAAAAATATTATTGCTATCGTGCTCTATCAAGAACACGCTTACATTCAATGAGTTCAAATAGGATTTCTTGCAACAATGCTTTATCAGATTTATCTTTATAAAGATTCACAGAACCGACAGATGTTTCTTCCTCATTCCTCATGAAACTCAAAAGCCCAAAAGAAGATTTCTTAGGTTTATTGCTAGCATTTTCAGAAGTCTGTCCTGCATGTTTCTTCTCTATGACCACATTCATAGCATCAAGATCACCATTACCCAATGCAGTCACAAAAGCAACACCATTTTCTTTTAAAAGGCGCTGCACACCTTTTATCGTATAACCCTGATCATATAATAACTGCTTAATACCATTGAGCAAATCAACATCGACCGGACGATAATAGCGCCTTCCTCCCCCACGTTTCATTGGTTTAATCTGCCTAAAACGTGTTTCCCAGAATCTTAAGACATGCTGCGGCAGCTCCAATAACTCGGCTACTTCGCTAATTGTGCGAAAAGCATCAGAGCTTTTATCCATTTTGCAACACCTTATTTAAAACAAAATAAATTACTTTACAATGACTCATTCTGTCTCAATTTCTCAACAAGATTAGTCAAAAATAAGACCATCATTGACGACTTACACAACTGTCTTTTTCTAAAAAACAAAGACCTTTATTTTATCATTTTTTTAACAAATACTAAACATACCATGGCATTCATTTATAAGAATCATTTTTTCTGTCTTGCACGATGCGAATCTAAAATTCTCTGTTTAAGGACATTGGCAGCCTTAAACGTCACAACACGTCGCGGCGGAATAGGTGCTTCAACACCTGTTTTTGGATTGCGTCCAATACGTTCATTTTTACTGCGAACCTGAAAAGTTGCAAAAGAGGATAATTTAACCGCTTCACCTCTTACAAGTGAGTTGCAAATCTCATCCAAAACCAATTCGACTAAAGCTGCTGATTCAGTATGTGACAAGCCCACTCTTTTACAAACTACGCTCGCTAAATCTGCACGCGTTACTGTCTTACTTGTCATTATAACCACCTATTAAAATATTAAAAATTACAAAATGACTTATACGTTTTCTTGAAATATGGTCAAGTAGCCATAATTTACCAACGAATAAGAATTGCTCCCCATGTAAATCCACCTCCCATGGCCTCTAACATGATAAGATCTCCTTCTTTTATTTTTCCATCGCAAACAGCTGTTGTTAAAGCCAACGGAACTGATGCCGCAGACGTATTACCATGTTGATCAACGGTAATCACAACTTTATCTAGTGAAATTCCCAGTTTTTTAGCAGATGCTTCAATAATGCGCTTATTAGCCTGATGAGGTACGAACCAATCTAGTTGTGAAGAATCCATACCTGCAGCTGCAAAACAATCATCAACCACATCCGTTATCATACCAACAGCATATTTAAAAACTTCTCGTCCTTCCATACGCAAATAGCCTGTCGTTTGTGTTGTTGAAGGTCCACCATCAACATATAGCTTATCTATATAAGCACCATTAGAGCGCAATTTCGCAGACAATATACCACGCTCAAAAGCAATCCCCCCCTCAATTTCTTGTGCTTCCAAAATAGCAGCACCCGCACCATCACCAAACAAAACACATGTCGTACGATCTTCCCAATCTAAAATCCGAGAAAATGTATCGGATCCAATAACTAAAATTCTTTTAGCCGCTCCACACCGTAAATAAGAATCTCCTGTCGTTAAAGCAAAAATAAAACCAGAGCAAACAGCTTGAATATCAAAAGCAAATCCATGACTCATTCCCAAAGCACGCTGAATTTCAACAGCAGAAGCAGGAAAAGTACGATTCGGAGTGGACGTTGCTAAAATAATACAATCAATGTCTTTTATTGTTAAACCAGCATTTGTAAGTGCTGCTTGCGCAGCCTCAACTCCTAAAGAAACAGTTGTTTCATTTTCACTGGCAATATAACGTTGGCGTATTCCTGTACGCTGAACAATCCATGAATCTGACGTTTCAACAAACTTTGCAATCTCATCATTTGATAAACTTCTCTTCGGCAAAGCACTTCCTACACCACGTATAATTGACCGAATCATTCAGCTCTTACCTTTTCTTCAAATTTTTCATTTCTATTATAAGAGCTTATCATAAGGACTCTCCATTCACTGTCTCTTCACCTTCTTGATCAAAAAGTGTTTCTTTATTCTCATGAAACCGTCGCAAATCAGCTGTTATTTTTTTCAAAAGTCCATTATTAACCATCTCATAACCAACGCGGATAGCAGAAGCAAAACCGTTAGCATTAGCACTCCCATGGCTTTTGATCACAACACCATTCAACCCCAAAAGCACTCCTCCATTCACCCTCTCGGGATCCATTTTGTGTTTCAGCGTACGAAAAGCACTCCGCGATAAAAAATAACCAAGAGATGTTAAAAAAGAACTGCGCAGTGCAGAGTTTAAAATCTCTCCTATCTGTCGCGCGGTCCCTTCTGCGGTTTTTAAAGCAATATTACCAGAAAACCCCTCTGTTACAACAACATCGACTGTTCCTTTTCCAATGTCATTGCCCTCAACAAATCCTTTATATTCCAATCCTTCTAATTGCACTTCACGCAATATCATTCCTGCTTTTTTTATTTCATAAAGTCCTTTAACCTCTTCCACCCCCACATTTAAAAGCCCAACACTTGGTCTTTCAGTGTGATATAAAGCGCGAAACATACCCGCTCCCATAACCGCCAAATCAACCAACTGACTAGCAGAGGCACCAATTGTTGCCCCAATATCCAAAACGATACTCTCACTGCGAAGTGTTGGCCAGATACCCGCAATACCAGGACGTTCAGCCTCTGCTAGCATTTTCAAACAAAAATAAGACATGGCCATGAGTGCACCCGTATTACCAGCAGAAATGCAAGCATCAGCTTCACCATTTTTTACCGCTTCAATGGCGTACCACATTGATGATTTACCACGTCCATTACGAAGTGCTTGGCTTGGCTTTTCATCCATGCGTGTATAACTTTCTGTAGGGCAAAAGCGCGATACAGAATCCAAACAAGGGTATTTTTTTAAAACCGGACGAACGTCCTCCTCTATTCCATAAAACAGAAAATAAATATTTGATAAATATTTTTGTACAATTGCTGCTCCTGCAATAGCTGCTTCTGGACCGTAATCACCGCCCATGACATCCACAGAAATTCTAATCACGCTTGCATATCCCACATCTTTTCATTTACATCTTTAAACACATATTATGATTTTCGGCTCCTGAACACTCACAAAGCAAATCTTGCAAAAATCGCTCCGTAGAAAATACCGTTTAGCATACAATAGATATTTTTTTTATGTTTTTACAATCACTTCCAATTTTTCAAAACAGAAAATGGCGAGAATTTTTGCTCTGCTTCTTCTAAATTTTCAACCATATCCATCTTTATCCCCTCTTTACGTGGATAATGATTAATAGACAACTCAAAAAACTCTTCCATGATTGCACCAATATCAATTTTATCATCATAAAACACTTCAGGAGTATCAAGCCCCTCCACATCTAAAAACAATTCTCCTGTATCCTCTGATGTTTTTGGCTTCATCAAATTTGAATCTTCAGGAACAAAAACAACCTCAATATTTTCACAAAGGATATTTTCTAATGGTTCTAATGTAACGACACATAACTGTAGTATGCGCGCTTGCAACAGACCTTTTATACGTACTCCGCGTTTTTTCCACGGGAAAATATGGAAATTTCCCTCACAAGATTTTACTTCAATTAAATCATGGTTCTGAGCTAAATTTTTACATTCTTTTTTGTTTGCACAAAAATGAACCCTTATACCTTTAGCAGGTAGAGAACGTACAGATATTGGATAAGCCAAAGCAAATGTCATTTGAGGAACATTTTGAACATTCATTGACAACTCCCAAACATAAAAACGCATAAAACACTGTGTTTTTATTTATCTCAAGTATTTATGCATTTTTTTCTTTTCTAAAGAAATTCTATATGGCATAATTTGCTTTATAACAGGGAAACTCAGTGTAAGCTACGGTAGATTAAGTTAAAATTAGAAAAAACTTGAGGTTGCCTTCTTGTCCTACATCTCAGTATAAAGGGAGATATCATTGTTTCAAATGCCTCACATAATAGCCTTAATCAAACGTAAATTATTGATTGGTTTATCAATAGCAAGTATAGGAATGCTTGCTGGGTGTAGTCTTCTCGATTCTTCAGGTTCGAGCCAAATTTATAGAGAGGGCTATATTCTTGATAAAAATGCTCTAAGTTCTATTGCTATTGGTTCAAGTCAAGAGCAAGTTCTTTTAACTTTAGGAACCCCTTCATTAAAAACAAAATATGATAATGAAGTTTTTTATTACATCTCACAGACACGCTATCGTGGGATGCAGTTTATGAAAACAAAGATTATTGATCGCAAAGTTTTAGCCATTTACTTCAATAAAAATGATCAGGTTGCAAAAGTTGCTAATTACGGATTACAAGACGGTCAAGTATTTGATTTTATTACACAAACAACACCAACTGTAACAAAAGAACATCCTTTCTTAATTCAAATTATAAAAGGCCCTGCGAATTTGCCACCCCATAACTAAATCATATAGTCTACATACCGTCTCAATATTATTAGGTCTGATATTACCAGACCTAATAATAGAGGGGTTTTTAGCTCTTATAGGCGGACTTTTTTTGCCATACTGTCGAGAACTGCATTAACAAGTTTTGGCTCATCACCTTCAAAAAAAGCCTTCGCTATGTCAACATATTCATTCATGACAACCGCAACAGGAACATCTTTACGGTTGATCAACTCCCATAAACCTGCTCGTAAAATTGCTCGCAATATAGAATCAAGACGTGAAAGAGACCACTCAGCAGAAAGCTGTTGATGAAGCAGAGGATCAAGCTGCTTTTGATCTTTTACAACACCCGTTATAATAGCCAAAAACCATTGAAAATCAGCTTCAAGATACTGGTCTCCATCGATATCTTTTCCCAAACGATAAGCTTCATACTCAGCTGCTGTTTCCATCACCCCCGAACCCACGATATCCATTTGATAGAGGGCTTGAACTGCAGCGAGTCTTGCTGCTCCACGTTTATTGGCTGAACGCGGAAAATGTCTGCTTTTTATATCAGCCATATTTAACGATTATCTCCAAATCTCTTTTTTAGAGCGATCATACATAAAGCAGCTTCAGCCGCAAAACCACCTTTATTTTTGTCATCTAGTTTTGCACGCACCCATGCTTGTTCTTCGTTTTCAACAGTCAAAATACCATTTCCAATAGCCAAATGCTGATGAACAGTTAAATCCATCAATGCACGACAAGAATCATTAGCAACAATTTCAAAGTGATATGTTTCGCCCCGAATAACACAACCAAGAGCAACATAACCATCATAAGATATGTTATTTTGTTCAGCAAAAGCTATTGCACTTGGTATTTCTAATGCTCCAGGAACCGTTACAACATCATAACTTGCTTCAGCTTTTTGCAAAGTATTCACTGCACCTCTCAAAAGCGCATCAGAAATCCCCTCATAAAAACGTGCTTCAACAATCAATACGTGAGGCTTTTTACGTATCTCTTTCATCATAATGGAATTCCACAAAAAACGAATCAAAAAAATCAAAGTTATAAAGCATAAAATTCTGAAAACGATCAATAGAGTTTTGGCTTATTCATCTTCTCTTTTTAAAGCAAAAAGTTTCGCAGCATAACGAGCAAGTTGATCAATTTCCAAATTGACCCGATCTCCAATTCTAGCTTGTCCCCACGTTGTCATTTCGAGTGTATGGCGAATAATAAGAACATCAAAAACACAATCCTCAACACCATTAACAGTCAAAGATGTCCCATTAAGTGCAATAGATCCCTTATTGACAATGAAAGGCATAAATTGTCTTGCAACTTTTAAATAAAAACGAATTGCATCCCCTTCATTTTTTTGATCAATGATTTCAGCCAAACCATCAATATGACCAGAAACCAAATGTCCTCCCATTTCATCACCTAATCGAAGCGAACGTTCCAAATTAACAAAAGTTCCTTTTGTCCATTGTGCAAGATTACTCAAACGCAATGCTTCTTCCCATGCTTCTACAGCAAACCAACCAGCAGCCGCTTGTTGTACCCCCCGCTCTACAATTGTCAGACAAATCCCGGAACACGCAATCGATGCACCAATTTCTAAACTCTGTATATCATAGCGCGTAGAAATATCTAAACGCAGCCCTTGCTTTAAAGGTTGTACATCTTCAACACAACCGATGTCTGTTATAATCCCTGTGAACATAGTGCTTTACGCCTCCATTTATAAAAACGGTCATTTCCAAACATTCTTGATTCAACCTTATGAAATTGCGAAAGATAATTTCCAAAATGAGGGGCTTCAACACGACCTTCGCCTAAAATAACGGGTGCATAAAAACATATCAAATGATCCACACAACCAGCATTTAAAAACGTTTCCCCTGTTTTTACGCCCCCTTCCAATAAAACACTATTAATCCCATGTTTATAAAGCATCTGTAAAAGAGCAAAGGGTTCTACACAACCATTGTTCATCTCTACCGAATAAACAGACACACCATATTGCTCCAATGCATTTTTTTTGCTTTTCTTTGAAAGATCCACATCACAAATAACCCATGTAGGAATTTTCATGGCTGTTTGGACAACTTTTGCATCAAGGGGGATAGATAAATCTGCATCCAAAATAATACGAATTGGTGAGCGTACCTCCATCCCTGGCAAGCGGCAATTGAGTTGTGGATCATCTGCTAATATAGTGCCAATACCAACGAGGATAGCATTATTTTGGGCACGTAGAATATGCGTATGAGCATGAGAAAGTGTTCCACTAATTTTTACGCTGCCCTTTTCTCTTTTTCCAACACCATTATCAGCAGAAATTGCCATTTTAAAAGTGACCGCACAGCGTTGTATCTTCCTTATGCACCAATGTGTCCATAAAGATTCAAAAGCCTCTTCAGCTAAAATTCCCTCAACCACTTCAATACCCGCTGCTCGCAAAAGAGCAATACCATGACCATCAACACGCTTGTCACAATCAGTCAGCGCAACAACAACTCGAGAAATACCTGAATCAATAAGTGCATTTACACACGGCGAAGTTTTTCCATAATGCGCACAAGGTTCTAAAGTAACATAAGCAGTCGCTCCTTGAGCTAAAGAACCAGCCATATGTAAAGCTTGCACTTCCGCATGAGGACTCCCATGAATAGCTGTTACGCCATAGCCAACAATAAATGCCCCCGCACTATTATCGTTTCGCACAATTAACGTACCAACGGAAGGATTCTCACCTGTAAGACCGACATGACGTTCTGCTAAACGAATAGCTGCAGCCATAAACCGTTCATCTTGCACTTTTTTATTCATCAAAACGAGATTCTGTATCGGCGATACCCTTTGACAATTCATCTATAACATCGTGAAAATCGCTTGCATTACGAAAATCTCGATACACAGAAGCAAAACGAATATAAGCAATATCATCAATTCTTTTCAATGCTTCCATCACAAGATGTCCAATTTTTTCTGAAGCAATCTCTGGTTCTCCCAAACTTTCAAGCTGGCGCACAATGCCAGAAATTGCTCGTTCAATATGATCAGGATCAATATTGCGCTTACGTACAGCTACATCAACTGATCGCATTAACTTATCACGATCGAATGGTTCACATCGTCCACTTTTTTTAGCAACCAAGAGCTCACGCAACTGAACACGTTCAAAAGTTGTAAAACGACCACCACAAACGGAACACACACGACGGCGGCGAATCACTGCCCCCTCTTCTGCTGGACGTGAATCTTTAACCTGTGTATCCTCATATTGGCAGTAAGGACAGCGCATCTTTTGTGTCCTTAACGAGTACTAAGATAAGAGTAAAGAGGAAATTGACTCGTTATATCTTTTACCTTTTTCTCAACAGCCATTTCAACGGCATAATTATCTTCATCACTTTTTGCGCTCCGAAGACCATCAAGAACTTCTGAAACCAGATGACCAACTTGAATAAACTCTTTTTCTAAAAAACCACGTGTTGTGGCAGCAGGTGATCCCAAGCGAATTCCCGATGTTATAGATGGCGTTTCAGGATCAAAAGGAATACCATTTTTATTGCAGGTAATACGAGCGCGCCCCAAAGCCAATTCAGCACGTTTACCTGTTAGATTTTTGGAACGTAAATCAACCAACAACAAATGATTATCTGTACCACCAGAAACAATATTAAAACCATTACTCTGTAATATTTTTGCTAAAGTTTTCGCATTAGCGACCACATTGGCACTGTAACTCTTGAAAGAAGGACGCAAAGCCTCCTCAAACGCAACAGCCTTTGCGGCAATTACATGCATTAAAGGACCACCTTGAAGACCAGGAAAAATTGCAGAATTAATTTTTCTGGATAAAGACTCATCATTTGTCAATATTAAACCACCACGAGGACCTCGAAGCGACTTATGTGTTGTTGTTGTTACAATATGCGCATGTGGAACGGGTGAAGGATGCACGCCACCAGCAACAAGACCGGCAATATGAGACATATCAACGAGTAGATGAGCACCAATCTCATCTGCAATTTCACGGAATCGTTTCCAATCCCATAGCCGTGGATAAGATGAGCCACCCGCTATAATAAGTTTGGGCTTACGTTCTTTTGCAAGCTGCTCAACCTCATCCATATCAATAATCTGATCTTCTTGACGCACACCATAGGAAACAACATCAAACCATTTTCCTGACATATTAACAGATGACCCATGCGTAAGGTGACCACCAGCATTTAAGTCTAATCCCATAAATGTGTCACCAGGCTGAAGTAAAGCTAAAAAGACAGCTTGATTCATTTGGCTACCAGAATTAGGCTGTACATTCGCAAAAGCAGCACCAAAAAGTTTTTTTGCCCTTTCAATGGCTAAATCTTCAACGACATCAACAAATTGACACCCGCCATAGTAGCGCTTTCTTGGATAACCTTCTGCATACTTATTAGTTAAAACAGACCCCTGCGCTTCAAGGACCGCCCTTGAAACAATATTCTCTGAAGCAATCAGCTCAATTTCATGTTGTTGACGCTCAAACTCCCCTCTAATTGCATCAAAGATTGCACCATCAACAGTTTGTAAATTATCATTAAAAAAGCGCTTTTCTGCGTCACTTGCTTGCTGAGTCATAAAACACGTTCCTAACATAAAAAAAATAAAGTCACTGAACGATAACACAGCAAACCATGCAAACCAAACATTTTAAACCACTTACACTCAAAAATAATGATGCAAATATTTATCTTACTCTTTGTTATAAAAACAGTGAAAAACTTCCCTCTCAAGAATGATGAAAAATGAGATTACATTTCTTTTTTTACACTCTTATTTGTTTACACCTTTTACAAAAGGTATCTATAATCTAAAGAAATTCAATAATTTAATGATTAAAAATAATTTATAATGTGAAAAGCTGAATATAATAGGCAAAGTTAATACAAGGCAAATAAGAATGCTAACCAAAGTTTTTATTGATGGTGAACATGGCACAACCGGACTACAAATACAAAAACGCTTAGAGAAGCGTACAGATTTAGAACTACTCTCTCTTGCTCATAAAGATCGCCATAATGTTCATCTGCGACAAGACTATCTTAATCAAGCCGATATTGCTGTTTTGTGTCTTCCAGATGATGCTGCACGCGAAACAGTTCATTGGCTAAAAAAAAATAAAAACATTAGGATTATTGATAGCTCGACAGCCCACCGTGTTGCACCAGACTGGGTTTACGGTTTTCCTGAAATGACAGCAGGACAAAGAAAGCGCATCCAAGCAGCACATTATGTAACCAATCCCGGGTGCTATCCTACCGGTGCCATTAGTTTGATTCGCCCACTCCGTGAAGCAGGACTGCTAGACGCCTATTATCCCATATCGATTAACGCAATCTCCGGCTATACTGGTGGTGGAAAACAGTTGATTTTACAAATGGAAAATCAATCTCAACAAAACATTCAGGACAATTATTTTATCTATGGTCTTAATCTTGAACACAAACATGTGCCAGAAATTAAAATTTATGGACAAATCAACCAAACCCCAATTTTTATACCAAGTGTTGGTCGTTTTCCCCAAGGGATGATTGTGAATCTTCCTCTGCATCGCCATTTATTCACAAAATCAGCAAACTGTTCTGATTTGCGCGAAATTCTCGCAAACCATTACGATGGACAAAATACCATTTTAGTTGCATCACAAGAAGAAACTGCTTCACTTCAAAGACTTAATCCAGAGTGTTTAGCCAATAAAGATAATATGAAACTGTTCGTATTTGGAAATGATCGTGAAGGTATTTTTAATCTCAGCGCCATATTCGATAATTTAGGAAAAGGCGCATCAGCTGCGGCTATCCAGAACCTCGACTTAATGCTTTCAAGCGACTAAAACTCCCTAAATACAAACTTTTATTCAACAACGCGATATGCCCCTTTCGTTGCTCGCCAGTGCGCAACTGCAAAACACAACACTGCTAGTGCCATACTTTGGTGAATGAGCCCTAAACTTATCGGAACCTCATGTAACAGCGTTAAAATACCCAAGAGTGCTTGGATAATAATCATAACACAGATAAGAAATGCACGACGAGAATGGGTTGAATGTGGAATGTTTTTTTGTACATAGAAAGCATGAATAACTGAGACAATAAATAAAAAATAAGCAAAAAACCGATGAATAAATTGAACCATTAAGGAATTTTCGAATAAATTGAGCCAAACAGGACGAAGCTGCAACAATCCATCAGGAATAATCTGCCCATCCATAAGAGGCCATGTATTATAGACTTTTCCAGCATGAAGCCCCGCAACCAAAGCTCCAAAATAAATCTCTATCAAGACGAGAACAACAAGCCAAGCCGCAAAATATTGCACCTTTTGATTTGCTGGCTTTTCTGAATATTCTGCAAGTCCTCGAGATAAATAAGTAACAAAAACAATAACAAAACATGCCGTTATAAGATGAAATGCCAAACGATATTGGCTCACACTTGTTAAATTGCTTTGCCCAATCCCTGAAGCAACCATCCACCAACCAATAAAGCCTTGAAAGGCGATAAGAATAGGCACGACAATAAGCGGGAGTAAGATATTTTTTTCAACACGCTTAGTCGCCCAAAACCAAATGAGCCCCAATAAAGCAACAAGACCAACAAGACGCCCAAGAACACGATGCGCCCATTCCCACCAAAAAATGACCTTAAAAGCACTTAAGGTCATATCAGGATTAAGCAGCTTATATTGTGCTATCTGTTGATATTTTAAAAATTCCTCTTGCCATTGATCCACACCAATCGGTGGAATAACGCCGTGTATTGGCTTCCATTCCGTTATAGATAATCCTGATCCCGTCAAACGAGTAGCGCCACCTACTAAGACAATTGCTAAACAAAGCAATAAAATAGAGTAAAGCCACACCTGTATTTGTTTTCTATTTTTCTTTTGCACGGGCGTTAAAATGCTATTGTTTAATCTCTTTACTGCCATCTCTGATTGCCCCACGCTTCTCTCCAACTACAATGCATTTTAAAATTTAAACATCAAATCTTTGTGTATTTTAGTATGTACTATAACTTTAGCAAAAAACAAGCGTACTACTATAACATGTGATACATATTTCTTTTTTACGAAGTTTATGATGCAACAACGCGATAAACAGTCTTTGGAAAGCTGCTTACCATCCGCATCATCCATTCTTGTTCATTAAGAACAGTATTACAAATATAATAGTCTGTTAGCTCTGCAAATTGCTCAAATCCATATTTTGGTTCGCTTGCCATCTCAAGGATGATAAAGTCATATTCTTTTTTAAATTCTTGTAATATATGAGAAATGTCATTTGAAAAATCTTGTGCAGAAATAGCACTTGTTAACCCCTGAGGAAGAATATCAACCCCCGTATCATAATCACGGTAAATAACATCATGCAACTGGGCATTGCCCGTTAAAATATCACTCAGTCCGCGATGTGGACCAATGACCTTCTCTATTTGTTGACCAGAAATATCGACCAACAAAATTGTTTTGTTCTCTTTTGTGAGATGAAGTGAAAGCTTTGCCGCTGTCCGTGCAGCCTCTGGTCCAATGATTGAAATAATGGTCGAAGCACGCCATTTCAAAACATCAGATAATCCCTCTATCGTAATAAAAGCTTCAAGATTTTTCATTTCTTGAGAGACTAAAATACTCTCGTTCTTCTTAAGAGCATTTTCTTTTGATCTCAAATCCTCTTCTAAAGGTTGATCTTTTTTGCTTTTAAAGCACGGATAAAATAACAATATTCCTAGTAAAAGAGTAAGGAAGCTAGCCAATGCACTCACAAAAATATTTTTTCCATAAAGAGCCATAAAAGAAATTGGTGCTAACGTTGTTGGCATAACCACGTGGATATTTGTGTTTTGTAAAAGAAGAGGATCATCACTCAATCTCTGATATGAACCAATAATTTTTTCTCTTCGTTGAGCAGAGTTACTCATCGCTTTATTTTGTGCATCGACTGCTGCTTTTATTTTATTTTCAAACGCGTTAAATATTTCATTCAAAGATTGGGATTGATCTTTTACAAAAAAGTTCATTCTTTTTTTGAGCTGTTTTTCTAATTCCGTTGCAATAACCTCATCTGAATGAACTTGATAAACGATTTGTAAAATTTTATTTTTTAATTGATGAGAAACTGTTTCTAATTCCGCAGTCATTGCTTTAATTTGAGGATGTGTCCACCCCAATTGCACCGCCATATGTGCTCTTTGCGTTTCCAAAAGATCACGTTTAGATTCCAGAGCAACAATTGCTGAATTACCTGCAATAAACGATAAAGACAATAAAGACTGTCCCTTTTCACGCATCGTGTTAATCGTCGAGTTCAAACTTGTTAAATGAATACGCTTTAAAGTTGCTTCCGTTAATTGCATAGAAAGATCATGAAGCTCTGTTTGTTTTACACCCTGCTGAATAAAAGACTCAACAGATGTACGAAATCCCTGCACGATATTAACGATTGCAGTATTATCATATTGTTTGTCTTCTAATTTATCATTTAACAAGAATTGTTTCTGTTTTATGATTGCTTGTGAAAATGCGGAAAACCAAGTTTCCAACCCACGTTGAGCTGCTTCAAGTGTCTCAGCTTCAAAAGTCAAATCGATAAAATCACCACGACGCGATAAACGGATATTTTCATGATTTTTTTTCTTATTAAAAGCACTTAAAGAAAATTTCGAATCATTGAAGAACATAGGCTGTGAAAACAAAAAGGCGATAACATTGTCTTGCTTTTTGATTGGTAACGGTTTTCCTACAGAATCAGATAATGAAAATATTAAAGTTGCTTGATAACCACGGGGCTGGACAAAATAATACAACCAAATCAAAGATATACATAGCACTTGTAATAGCAAAACAATCAAAATGCTTCGCCATACGGTACGTACGAATAGTCTTTTATTACACTTAAGACTCATCTTTATTTTAACCAGCAAAATACTTCTTCATATTGTTTTATTAAGAGAAAGTAGTAACTATCCTCTTAACTTGCTGTCATATTATTTTCAGATAATAAAAACATAAAATTTAAGCACAAATGTTCAGCAATAGCTTTAAAGAACTTAATTCATATTTTTTTTGATGTTCTCTAATTGTTTTTTTGCTTCAGAAGTAATAACGGCTCTAATGGTAACAGACCCATCATCATGTCCTTCTTGCATTATTTCCGCAGAGTTTTCATAAAACCAATCGATAAGCGACATTTCATGAGGTTTTAAAAGATATTCAATGCTTTGCACCTCTCCAAAAATTCGCTTTTCAATGGCTCTTAATAATTGATCGAGTCCATCCCCCTTAAGCGCTGATACCATGAGAGCAGGATTTAATCGTGTTTTTGCGCTTGTTTGTAAAACATTCAATGCCTGCTCATCCAACATATCAATCTTATTCCAAACCTCTATGATATGCTCCATATCATCAATATCGATATCAAGACTTGAAAGCACTTCTAAAACATCTTGAGCATGTGCACGATGATCAAGATCTGACATATCTCTTACATGAAGAATGAGATCCGCTTCAACCACTTCTTCAAGGGTTGCTCTAAAAGCTGCAATCAAATTTGTTGGCAAGTTAGAAATAAACCCTACAGTATCAGACAAAAGAATAGTTTTTCCATGGGGAAGAACAACTTTGCGCAAAGTCGGATCAAGCGTTGCAAATAACATATTCTTTGCTAAAACATCTGCACCACTTAAACGGTTAAAGAGAGTTGATTTTCCTGTATTCGTATATCCTACCAGTGCCACAACAGGATAAGATGTTTTTTTCCTTTTTGCTCTATGAAGTGCACGTGTTTTAATAACCGTTTCCAATTCGCGTCGAATACGAATAATTTTCTCTTGTAAAAGACGCCTGTCTGCTTCAATTTGCGTTTCACCAGGTCCACCTAAGAAGCCACGCCCCCCCCGTTGCCTTTCCAAGTGCGTCCAACTACGCACAAGTCGTCCTTTTTGATAGGACAAATGCGCTAACTCTACTTGCAAAACTCCTTCTTTTGTTCGTGCACGATCCCCAAAAATTTCAAGAATCAAAGCCGTTCTATCGATAACTTTGCAATTCCATAATTTTTCTAAATTACGCTGCTGTACTGGTGTTAAAAAGTGATCTACAATCGCAAGCTCAATAGAATATTCATCTATGTAACAGGTTAACGCATCTACTTTACCTTTTCCAAAGAGAGTTGCAGAGCGAGGCGTTGCAATATTAATCGTTTCATAATTAACAACTTCTAACCGTATAGCACGCGCTAAGCCTAATGACTCTTTAACACGAGAAGATATAGAACACTCTCTCAAAGAGCTTTCACTTCTATTTTCTTGAAAAATTGGTATCAAAACAAGTGCGCGCACCTGTCCTGTATTCTGCGAAAATATCCCTCCTAATCTCTCATTTTCATTTATCATAGCAATCTAAGTACTTTTAAAATGGGATAAGAGATCTATCTTAAAATGACATGTTTACTCAGGACTTTCACCCTCAAACATCTGCACAGGCTGTCCAGGCATAATCGTAGAAATAGCATGCTTATAAACCAATTGCGCGTGTCCATCTCGGCGTAAAAGAACACAAAAATTATCAAATGAAGTTACAATACCTGTGAGTTTAACGCCATTGACAAGAAAAATTGTAAGGGAAATTTTTTGCTTACGCACCGTATTTAAAAACACATCTTGCAGGTGTTGTGATCGCTCTGCCATTATTCTTACACCTTCATCTCGATTGCATAAAATATTCGTGCATGCATATCGACTGAAAAATATCCAATTGTCAACGTAGAAGCTTCAAAATTTAGCAACAAACAACTGAAATTAGAGAAAAAACGGCTCTTTAAGGCAATAATAAAGCGCAACTTACGAAAAGCTATATTAAATTAAAAATTTTTCCACGTTTACTCTTTTATAATCTTACAATTCAAAGGCATACTTTATACACCCTAAGCTATTTAAGCTATTACAGACTATATGTGATGATGAATCGCTTCATTTAGAATCAATAAAAGTAAACGGACAACAATATTTATTAACGATCATCGGTATTAATAGAGAGGTATTCGCCACCCTACTGTATATATAACCGCTATTAAATTATCCTTATTTCAAAGACTAGCGGCTTATAAAGTTTTTTATAAACACAAGTTGTAAACAGTATTTTTGTTTTTGTTAGATTCAAATAATAAATTGTTTTTACTATATTTTATAACATTTTTAAACAGGGTATAAGAAACCGCGTTAACTTTATCTTGATAAGTTTTTAAAATTTTTTCCCAAGCATATTCCTTTCTAAATAATTAACAGCTAGTATGTAGAAATTATGTGGAAGAGGACGTATCCCTTTTCCGTCTGTAAGAGTACGAGGCGAGTATGGCACGCAGAACCAAATTGCAAACATTTGAAGTTGAAGTTGAAGAAGCCCTCACAAAAGCTATGAACTTTGATTTCAATGACGCAGAATTTGAAACAATATCATCCAATAATTCTGAAAATATTGTTAATGTCGATGATCTGATTCAAAAAATTGCAATGGCAGAAGAAGAATTCTTTGCTGAAAACGGTACGTCAACTTTTGTTTCTAATATTCATGATGAAGCTGTTGTTGATAAATCCGTTGTTGAACAGCTTTTTGCTCCAAAACCTTCACCTGATATTTCAGGTGGAACTGTTCATAATACATTGTTGTCTACAAAACTTCTTCCTGCAAATGATGATATAACAACCCCTGTAAATTTTGGACTATTAAAGCAGCGTTCTTCCTCTCGAGTCTACTGGTATACAACAGCGCTTAGTGCTTTATGGGCAACGGGAGGAGCTTTTATTGCGCATAAGCTCGCACCTACCGGACTCAGCTCCTTATCCAATATCAGCACTTTTGTTACATCCCCAACAGGACTCGCTGTAGCAGCCGGAACAGCAATTCCTATCCTTATATCTTGGGGCGTTGCTCAATTAACAAAACGTTCAAACGACTTGCATAACATTGCTCTTCTTATGACAAATGCTGCACAACGCCTTAGTGAACCACAACATTTATCTGAAAAACAAGCTATTGCTATAGGGCAAACCATTCGTGAAGAAGTAGCGGCAATGAACGAAGGTATTGAACGTACCCTCGGACGTGCTGTTGAACTTGAAGCAATCATACAAGGTGAAGTTCACAACCTAGAGCAAGCCTATGCTGAGAATGAATCACGTATTCACACATTAATCAAAGAATTGAGCAATGAACGCATCGCCATTTTGAATCACGCAGATCGCGTACAATCAACAATTAAAGGAACCCAAGAACAACTGAGTGATGAATTTGGTTTAGTTACCTCTAAAATTGTAACCAATGTTGAAAAGCTTGCACAAACTCTCTCTCAAACTTTACAAAAACAAGGTGAAGACCTTGTTGAAAAACTTTCCTATGCCGGTGATGGCGTAACAAATCAGCTTGTTGAAAAATTTAACGAAACAACAACACAAATTCAGCAGAAAAACACAGAATTTTTTCATGAATTAGGAAAAAACTTCGATGGTTTTGCAAAACGATTTGATCATAATGAAAAGCAAATAGAAAAAACCTTTAATGAAACAGCTGAAAAAGCGGAAGTACATGTTGCTAAAATTGCCACACATATACAAGCAGTAACAGATCAAACTTTGCACGCTGTCGATGAAAAGTTTAAAGCCTTGGATAAAGCTCTTATTGATCGTAATAATCAATCTCTACAGAATTTTGATGAGAAGATCTTAAAGCTCGACGACCAAGCACATAAACTCTCTTCTAAATTTGATAACGTAACCTCGCAAGCAATTGGAGCCTTTGAACAACGTTTAGCAACTGTTGATCTTTCTCTTAAAGAACATAGTGATTCCATCATTGATTCCTTTATAGAACGCAGTCAGGCTTTAGAGGATAATGCTGAAAAACTTGGTAACTTCTTGGAATCTCATGTCTTGAAAATAAATGAAAACCTCCAAGAAAAAACAGCAGACATTACCCATGCCTTTACAAATGGACGTGAAGCTATTCTTTCTGCAATTGATAAAAGTAAAGAAAGTCTGAGAGAAGAAATTCAGTATGTCGACAATGCCATTGTTGATATCATACAAGAACGTTCACAAGATTTTAAAGTACAACTTTCTGATCAACGAGCTCTTATGGCAGACATGCTCGATAACGAGAAGAATAAAATTGCGGATACATTAAGAAATCAAATTGATGTCTTGTCCCAAAATACTTCTCATATTGAAAAAGTTTTGGCTGACAATATTCAAGTCGTTGATAAACAAGCTGAAAATCATATCACAAACATCATTCAATGCACTGAAAAACTACAAGATGTCATTGTAAAAAGCTGCAATACAACCCAAGATGCTTTAGAAGCACAAGCGAGAAATATTGATATCCGAGCCGATGCTCTGCGTGATTCTTTAGCGATTAATAGTTTTTCTCTCAATGAAGTTCTTGCCGATCAAGCACGCACACTTGAGCAACGCATGGAAACAATCCACAACCTCATTGCAAAAAGTGATATACGTGTCGATGTTGCATTGAAACAACAAATAGATTTGGTTGAGAGTGCAATTGCCGCCAATAATAAGAACATTACTGAAACGGTTCAAGATCATATCAAAAATCTTGAAAGCCATGCCGAAATTTTAAAGAATACTCTCTCTCAATCGAGTGGTGTTTTCTTTGAAACCCTTGAAACACGTATGGAATCATTCGATACAGATCTAGAAGATCGTGCACACAAAATTTTTGAACGAACAACAACGCTAGAGGAAACATTATCTGAAAAGTTTAGCCAAATCTGTGAAGCCATTGATATGCAAACATCTGTTATTGAGGAACGTTCTGACACGTTAAAAACGTCTCTCATGCTTAATAATGAGCAAAGTCAGATAATTCAACAAGCGCTGGAAAGCAGTGTTGACAATATGCGTGTAACCTTAGAAGACTCTGTTAATATAGTTACAGATAACCTGCATAATAAGATTATAAAAGCTTCTGATATTCTTTCTTCTACGAGTGAACAAATTCTTTCATCTGTTACAAATGTTACTACACAAGCAGAAAATATTCTCTCAGAATCAGGCAATCGCATTGTATCAAATGTCAAAAAAACTGTTTATGATACCAGTGAAAAAGTTCTGTCCGTTCTGTCTGAACAAACAGCGCATACTGTCGAAGCTTTCGCAACAGCCAGTCATAACGCACAAGCATTATTGAATGAAACCATTCACACATCAACAACAGCAATAGAGCAAGTTCTTAATGAACGCTGTGATGTTCTTCATCACTCTATGCAAAATTTAAAAAATAATTTAGGGTATCAGCTCTCTGATGTAACGAGCCGTCTGGAAGATGCAGAAAATCAAACAGCAACACAAATTTCAAAACATGTTGGAAAAATAACAGAGCTGACAAATCACTTAAATCAAGCAGCGCAAAATACGACAGAATCAATTGATTCTTTAACACAGCATATCGGTGAACAACTCTCTCTCTCCACACAAGAAGCTGAACAAAGAATTTATGCACATAATGAATTTTTAGTGAATAGCTTAACCAAAGCTAACTCTGAAACACTTCAAACAATAACGGTTATGAAGGAAGAACTTGTTAATAATGTCTCATCCGTCTTAACACAGTTGAATCAATCAATTTACAATTTTAACGAAAATAGTAATGTTTTATTATCAGCTGTTCAAAATATTGATGGTCAGTTTAATGAGAGTGCGAATAATTTTTTCCGCAACACGGACCAAGTAGCAGAGCGTTTGTCAGCCTCAAATCAAGCGCTCAATAATAATGTTGAAATTCTGCAAGGACTTTCAAAGAATACCTTTGAACAAATTAGTCATATAACGAGCAGTTTTGGTGAACATGCAAAGACACTTTCCCAAACTATTCATGTTCTTGAACAATCTGAAAATTCACTTAGTACAACACTTGAAGAAAAACATAATACGCTTTCTGTATTAAGCGATGCTCTTGTTTCAAAGTCTCATGAAATTAATCAATTGATTGGGCATTATGAAAAAATCTTCAACTCAGCACTTGAACGCTCTGATAAGAATGCACGTAACTCCACAAATTCATTCCAACAATCACTTAATAGGCTTGTTAGTGAAGCATCGGCGCGTTTTTCAGAAGCAGCAGAAGACATACGTCGCTCCGCTGATGAAGTTCGTTTAGAGCTTTCAAAGATTAATAATGATATCAATGAAAATGTTAAAAAACTTCCAGAAAAGACAAAAGAAACAACGCAAACAATTCGCACAGCTTTGAATGAACAGATTACAGCGTTACAAGATCTAGTCAGTGTTATACAAAATGATCAAAAGAGCGCAAAAAAACAGCTGATATCAGAATTTCCTGCATCATCAATGTTTAATCAAAGAAGTGACAATTCCACTGAGTCCGTTAAAAAGATCGTACCACCCAAGCCTATTTTGCAACAAGATCAAAGCAAAAAAAGACCAAATAAATGGGTGTCAAATCTCTTAGAAAGAGCTTCACGTGAAGAAACGTTTTATGATGCTCCCCCTAGTGATAATGTTTTAACATCAGTGCAAACAAAACCATCTCCTGCAAACAGCTCTCTTAATTCATTAGCTTCTGGTATAGTGCAAGCTATCAATCACAATGCCATTGTTGAGCTATGGGATCATTATCAACGTGGACAAAAAAATATCGTAACAGAACGCCTTTATACCTTAAATGGACAAAAAATATTTGAAATGATTAAGAGAAAATATATGAGCGATTTTGAGTTTAAACGTTCAGTGAATCAATATGTTACAGATTTCGAAAAGCTCTTACGTGATATATCGCGCAGTTCTGGTTCTTCCAGCTCAGTTCGCAAATACCTGATATCAGATACCGGAAAAGTTTATACTATGCTTGCTCATGCAAGTGGTCGAATTCAATAAAAAAATAAAAAAAGTGGAAAAAGATATTTTTTCCACTTTTTTCCTCTCCAGTTGTTTTAATGGCTCATCGTAGAGTACTTTGCTTTCAACTACAGCTTTCTACTTCAAAGGCTGAAATAATTGGCATGCGGTTTTCTTTGATACCCTAAGCAATAACCCTAAAGAAGCGTAATGACTTATCAAACAACATATCACCTTAAGAATGATAAGCATGTTTTCTATTTCCTTATCTTTTTTAACTCCTTTATTTTTCATAGTTTCATAAAGGTACAAAATAGGTAATAATTATTTTTGCTAATTGTGAAAAAATCCCATGCTTTTATATTAAAATAGCTCATAGAAACATTTCTATTTATTTTTCAAACGTTTTTTATCCACACATTACTCTCGTTTGAATTATGTAATTGAATATTTTTTATTATATTAGGTGAATTTTAAATAAAAGAATCTTATTGTATTCAAATTTCTCATTCAACATACGAAATGATGCATTATAAATTATAAAGAAAAGCGTTATGCTAACTATATGATTTTCATGTATAAAATCCGCAATTCCAGCCGTTTCAGCCACATCTTTGTTTATTAAAACACATAATTGTCAGTATATAAAAGATACAGCTTTCACTATTAAGAATCCAATTGAACAATGAACAACATAACTTTCCACTTTCCTTTAAAATAGCAGAACAAACAATTTATAAATTACAAATTGTTATTTAAAATTTCTTCTACCTCCGTATAAAACTTTAAATAAAATATATATTTTATAAAAAATGGATGAAATTGATAGGAACCGTTCTTCTGTTCTTTCCTTATTTTGTAAACATTGCAAAAAAATAATGGCTTGATAATGTAATCGTTAGAAAATATTTTATTTTTTTGTAAAATAATCAACTTTTACGAGTTTTATTAAGGAAAGAAAAACAAATGTGCTGCTATCAATGAAATTATTCATGCACACAAACAAAAAGAATCATCAAACTGGTTTTACGATCCAGAGGAATTTGCTCATGCTCATGCATTTTGATATTCAGAGAAATGAGGATCTATTAGTGGACAAAACCTTATCGTAGATGGAACATCTCATATACACATACGCTAACTTGGATATCATAAAAATGTCTAGAGAACGAAATAGTGATTTCAGTTCACCAAAAGCTGAACTTGACAGTGCCGCACTTTTTTATCACCAACACCCAAAACCTGGAAAATTGGAAATACAAGCAACAAAACCTCTTGATAATCAACGTGATTTAGCTCTTGCTTATTCTCCAGGCGTTGCAGCACCATGTCTTGCGATTCATGAAGATCCCAATCTTGCTGCTCAATATACCTCCCGTGCTAATTTAGTCGCTGTTATATCCAATGGAACTGCTGTTCTTGGTTTAGGAAACATTGGTCCACTCGCTTCAAAGCCAGTTATGGAAGGCAAAGCCGTTTTATTTAAAAAATTTGCGAATATTGATGTTTTTGATATTGAAATTGATGCATCCGATATAGAACAAATGGTACAAACGATATCAACCTTAGAACCTACATTCGGTGGTATTAATCTTGAAGACATTAAGGCTCCTGAATGTTTTGATATCGAAGAAAAGCTTCGTGCTAAAATGAATATTCCAGTTTTTCATGATGACCAACATGGAACTGCCATTATTGTTTCTGCAGCTGTATTAAATGCCTTAAATCTTTCAGGAAAAAAAATTGAAAATGCAAAAATAGTTACCTCAGGTGCAGGTGCTGCTGCCCTAGCTTGTCTTAATCTTTTAGTTCGTCTTGGGGCGAAAGTTGAGAATATTTGGCTTAGTGACTTAGAGGGAGTTGTTTATGAAGGTCGCAAGACCCTTATGGATCGTTGGAAAATCAATTACGCACAAAAAACGGACGCACGAACTTTATCTGATATTATTGATGATGCGGATATTTTTCTAGGCCTATCTGCGGGTGGTGTTTTAAAGCCTGAATATCTTAAAAGAATGGCTCAAAATCCACTTATTTTAGCACTGGCTAATCCAGTACCAGAAATTATGCCTGAAGAAGCACGCTCTATACGACCAGATGCAATGATCTGTACAGGACGCTCTGATTATCCCAATCAAGTTAATAATGTCCTTTGTTTTCCCTATATCTTCCGTGGTGCATTAGACGTAGGTGCTAGTGCAATTAATGAAGAAATGAAAATGGCCGCTGTTCATGCGATTGCTGCCCTTGCACGTGAAGAAACTTCAGATGTTGTAGCACGTGCATACTCAAAAGAACCACCCAATTTTGGACCAGACTATCTGATCCCCTCTCCTTTTGATCCGCGTTTAATACTGCGTATTGCTCCCGCTGTTGCTAAAGCAGCAATGGCAACTGGTGTCGCCATTCGTCCCATTGAAGATATGGAAGCCTACTATGATATCCTCAATCGATTTGTCTTTCTTTCTGGTTTAACAATGAAACCTGTTTTTGCTGCAGCAAAAACAGCAAAACGTAAACGCGTTATCTATGCCAATGGTGAAGATGAACGCGTCCTTCGTGC
The DNA here is from genome assembly GCF_042193375.1 of Bartonella sp. TT67HLJMS. Classification (NCBI taxonomy): domain Bacteria; kingdom Pseudomonadati; phylum Pseudomonadota; class Alphaproteobacteria; order Hyphomicrobiales; family Bartonellaceae; genus Bartonella; species Bartonella sp. TT67HLJMS. The sequence continues at coordinate 15,870 of NZ_JBHILP010000003.1, read as the reverse complement.
AGCACAAGTTGTCATTGAAGAACAAACAGCAACGCCTCTCCTTATCGGCCGTCCACATGTCGTAGAAGCAAGATTAAAACGCTTTGGTTTAAGAATTCGTCCTGGTATAGATTTTGAATTAACAAACCCTGAAGATGATCCACGTTTTCGTGATTATGTTAATTTATTTTTTCATTATACAGGAAGGCGTGGTGTTACGCCTGAAATGGCGAAAACAGTAGTGAGAACATCAACAACGGCTATTGCTGCCCTTGCCGTCATGCGTGAAGAAGCAGATGCAATGATTTGCGGCTTAGAAGGACGTTTTGAACGTCAACTTGAATTGATTGAACAAATTATCGGTCTTGATCCTAATGTTCACCGTTTTTCTGCTATGAGTTTGCTTATCTCTCAACAACGTACTCTTTTCCTCACAGATACTTACGTCAATGAAAATCCTTCTGCAGAAGAAATCGCTGAAATGACTGTATTGGCAGCTCAAGAAGTTGAAGCATTTGGAATAACACCAAAAGCAGCCTTATTATCACACTCAAACTTTGGCTCTAAAAACACAGAAAGTGCGCGTAAAATGCGACGTGCAACAGAAATTCTTGCCAAATTACACCCTGATTTAGAAGCAGATGGTGAAATGCATGCTGATGCTGCCCTTTCCAAAGTTTTTCGTGATCGTGTTTTTCCTGATTCTCGTCTTAAAAGTGAAGCTAATTTGCTTGTCTTTCCAACACTTGATGCAGCCAATATCACGCTCAACACTGTTAAAAGCCTCACAAATGCACTCCATGTTGGTCCTATTCTAATCGGGGCAGCACGTCCCGCCCATATATTAACGCCTTCAGTAACTTCACGGGGAGTTGTTAATATAACAGCCCTTGCTGTCCTTGCAGCCAATAGAAAAAATAGTCTCGTAAAATAAATGCGCAATAAAATTTCAAAGTTTTTTAAATATTGAGATATAGTATTTCATGTCCTGTAAACCTCTTTTCTCTATAGATAAAGACAGCTATATTCTGGATTAAGTCTTTTTTTTAAAGAAAAAAAAGGCTAGAAGAACAATATTAAATGTATTTTGAATTTACTAACTCTATAATAAGGAATCCGTACATTGCCTTCCACGTTTGATAAAGTTGCTGATATCATTGCAGAAATCAGTGAAATTGATCGCGATACAATTACACCAGAAAGTCATACAATTGACGATCTAGGAATCGACAGTCTTGATTTTCTTGATATTGTTTTCGCTATTGATAAAGCTTTCGGAATAAAAATCCCTCTAGAACAATGGACACAAGAAGTCAACGAAGGTACTGTTGCAACAGAAGAATACTTTGTTCTTAAAAACCTTTGTGCAAAAATTGATGATCTCGTTGCCTTAAAACAGGCGGAGTAATTTTTTCACCATGCATGATCAATCTGTATTCATCACTGGTATAGGCCTCATAAGCTCTCTGGGGGAAGGAACTGATCGACATTGGAATCTCTTAAATGATCCAATCCATACACCAAACCTAGATTGTACAACTTTTTCACCCTACCCTGTTCATAAATTGCCCGAAATTGATTGGAGTTTACAAATTCCTAAAAAAAGTGATCAACGGCAAATGGGAACATGGCAGCGTCTTGGTACCTATGCGGCTGGTCTTGCTCTTGATGATGCTGGCATGAAAAATAATGAACAACTCACTTCAACAATGGATATGATTGTAGCAGCAAGTGGAGGAGAACGTGATATTACTGTTGATACACAGATTCTTTCTAAAGCGCGCACAGTTGCCGATCATGCCTCTATGTTAAATGTTGCTCTTTCAACCGAACTTCGTCCAACATTATTTTTGGCACAACTTTCAAACCTTTTGGCAGGAAACATTTCAATTGTTCATAAAGTCACTGGATCATCTCGTACATTTATGGGAGAAGAAGGCAGTGGGCTTTCTGCTCTTCAAATTGCTGTAGCTCGTATTAAATCAGGTCAAAGTACCCATGCTCTTGTAGGAGGTTCCTATAATGCACAAAGTTATGATATGTTGTTGGCGCATGAACTTGGTGGTCTTTTAACCCATAATGGATGGAGCCCAGTGTGGGATCGTGAAATCCACCCCGGCGGCGGTATCATAGCCGGCTCTGGTGGTATCTTCCTAGTTCTCGAAAGTGGAAAACATGCAAAAAAGCGCAACGCACGTGCTTATGCTGAAATTAGCCAAATTATTACAGATCAAACAGATAGAACCAAAATTCCACTTAGAGAATCAATTGCAACAATGTTAAAAACTGCGGGCGCTAAATCTGCCTTAGCCATTTCAGCAGCCTCAGGAGCTCACGAAGCAACAAAAGCAGAACAAAATGCTCTTGATAATGCTGATCTATCTTACCGTGGCATTACAACATTATTTGGTTATATGCGGGAAGCACAATTTCCTCTAGCTCTAGCTCTTGCAGCACTTTCAATTGAAAAAAAACGCGGTTTTCCAGCGTTAAGTCCTCATGAAAAACCTTTTTCTAAAGAAGTACGTGAAATATTTGTTACAACAATTGGTATAAAAAGAGCTGAAGGTATTGTGCGTCTTACTGCTGTTTGAAGGGGAATTTCTATAGTGAAATATCATGATCATTTCGGGCGTCCACTTGTAGCAATAACTGGTGCAGGCATTGTCACATCACTGGGACAAGGGAAACATGAAAATTGGCAAAAATTAACAAGCGGTGTAAGCGGTATCCACAAAATAACACGTTTTCCCGTTGAGGGATTAAATACATATATTGCTGGAACAATTGATTTTCTTAAAGAAAGTACACTTGGTGCTTCAGCTCTCTCTGAGAAGCTTGCACATCTTTCTGCTGAAGAAGCTTTAGAACAAGCTGCTATTGATAAAAAAAAATTTAATGGACCACTCTTTCTAGCTGCTCCTCCTGTTGAACTTGAATGGAAAGCACGTTTTAGTCTTGATCAAGAGGAAGAATTCAATAACGAGCCTTCTTATGCACATCTTCTTAAAGTCTGTAAAGATAAACTCCATGAGACGCTTTTTGAATCCACACAATTTGGTGCAATTGCAGAAAAACTTCAAAAAACATTTGGCACAAAAGGACTTCCTGTTACACTTTCCACTGCCTGTGCATCTGGTGCAACAGCAATTCAATTAGGTGTTGAGTCTATTAGACGGAAAGAGACAAATAGAGCTCTCATAATTGCGACAGATGGATCAGTTTCAGCAGAATCTCTTATTCGTTTTTCGCTACTATCTGCTCTTTCAACTCAGAATGAGCCTCCAGAAAAAGCAGCAAAACCCTTTAGCCGTGATCGAGATGGTTTTGTTATGGCAGAAGGCTCAGGCGCTCTTGTTCTTGAATCTCTTCAAAGCGCATTAAACCGTAATGCTACAGTTTTAGGAATTTTAGCTGGCTGTGGAGAAACGGCCGATGATTTTCACCGTACACGTTCAAAACCCGATGCATCACCAGCAATTGAATCCGTTCGCAAAGCTTTAGACGATGCAAAAATAACCATCAATGAAATTGATTATATTAATGCACATGGAACTTCAACACCTGAAAATGAGAAAATGGAGTATCTTGCATTATCAACAGTATTCGGTGATCTTTTAGAGCATATTCCAGTCTCTTCTAATAAATCAATGATTGGGCATACATTAACTGCTGCTGGTGCAATAGAAGCGGTTTTTTCGCTTTTAACCATTCAATCGGGGATACTTCCACCTACAATAAATTATGATAATCCTGACCCTGCTATCCCTTTAGATGTTGTTCCTCATCATAGCCGTAAAGCCTGTGTCAATGCAGTTTTGTCCAACTCATTTGGATTTGGTGGTCAAAATATGAGTCTTGTCATCACTGCATATAAAGGATAATCCTTTAATAATAAAATTTTATAACGCTAACCTAATAACATATTTAAGGGGAATGGTAATGCGTGCACTGCAACTCTTCGATGATCGCCGGCTTGAAATCACTAATATTTCCCCGCCATCTTCACCTAGTCTAGGTGAAGTAACTGTGCGGATAAAAGCCGTTGCTCTTAATCATATTGATGTATGGGGATGGCGTGGCATGGCTTTTGCGAAAAGAAAAATACCACTCATCATTGGTGCAGAAGCCTCTGGTGAGGTTATACAAATAGGAGATGGCGTTGAACATCTCCAACTTGGACAGATTGTCTCAATTTATGGTGCACAAACCTGCGGAGTATGCCAAGCTTGTCATGAAGGACGGGATAATCTTTGCAGTCATGTAAAGGGAGTTTACGGTTTTCACCTTGATGGATTTGCGTGTGAGCTTGTCAATTTGCCAGCACGTTTATTAGTTCCATCACCTCCCCAATGTGATGAATTGCAGGCAGCGGTTGCTCCAATTACTTTTGGTACCGTAGAACATATGCTTTTCGATAATGCAAAACTACAAGCAGGAGAAACAATCCTGATACAGGCTGGTGGTTCAGGTATTGGCTCTGCAGCCATTCAACTTGCAAAACACATGGGCTGTACAGTTATCACAACGGTAGGTTCAGATGAAAAAATTGCAAAAGCACACTCTCTTGGGGCAGATCATGTGATTAATTATCGTAAAGATCGTTTTGAAGGTGTGGTGCGTAAATTAACCCAAAAAAAAGGTGTTGACGTTGTTTTTGAGCATGTTGGTGTAGATACATGGAACGGTTCTTTGTTATGTATGAAAAAAGGAGCACGCTTAGTGACTTGCGGTTCTACCTCTGGTGTTTCAGCACCAATAAATCTCATGCAATTATTCCAACAACAACTTAAGATATTCGGTTCATTTGGCTGCCGTATGGAAAATATGAAAAATGCCATGCAAAAAATGGCAGAAAAAACTGTACACCCTGTCATTGATACGATTGTTGGGCTTGATGAAATTGATACAGCTTTAAAACGAATGGAGAGCCGTGATGTTTTTGGTAAAATTATCCTTAAAATCGATTAAATCATGATGAAGCTTTCTCTTAAAAATCTCATATATCTTATTAAAATTATAGCTAAAAAGATATCCTACTTGTTATGGGCATATCTGCTCTTTGGTTCTTTATTTATTCTAAAATGCTTTCCTGCCAAAATGGGAGTCTCTTTTTTTTCTTGGTTGGTAAAAAAAATTGGTCCCCTTTTACATCGTCATCAAATCACACTTACAAATCTTAGAGGTGCATATCCAGAAAAAACAGAGCAAGAACTCCATGCGATTGCAATAGAAATGTGGGAAAATATAGGCAGTTTTCTAGCCGAATATATTTTTCTTGATAAAATTTTTGATTTTGATCCTCATGCGGACGAGCCAGGTTTCATTGAGGTTAAAGGCGTTGAAATATTTGAGCGATTAAAAAATGAAAAAAAACCACATATTTTTTTCACCGCACATACTGGAAATTTTGAACTTCTGCCTATTTGTGCACAAAGTTTTGATCTTAATGTTACGGTATTATTTAGACCACCCAATAATCCCTATGTTGCCAAAAGAGTCCTTAAAGCACGACAAACTTCTATGGGGCATCTTATTCCCTCCAAGGCCGGTGCAGCATGGGCATTAGCAGCCAAATTAGAAAAAGGTGAAAATGTTGGTATGCTCGTTGATCAAAAATTTCGCCGCGGTATCATGGGAACATTTTTTAATAGACCTCTTAAAACAAATCCCTTAATTATAAAACTCGCTCGACAATATAACTGTGATATTTATCCAGCACGTTGTATTCGTTTGCCTAATGGACGTCATCGTTTAGAGTTATATGAACATATAGAACTTCCACGTGATGAAAAAAATGATATCGATATAGCTGCTTCTACGCAAAAATTAAATGATATTGTTGAATCTTGGGTCCGTGAATATCCTGGACAATGGATGTGGTTACATAGACGTTGGGACATCTAACATAAGGCTCTATTGCTTACAAAGGAAGTGCAAATGTTAGCCTCAAAAGACATCAAAGATCTCATTGCAATTATCACTGCATTACGAAATTCTGATAGCGGTTGTATCTGGCATAAAAAACAAACTTTTGAATCCCTCATACCCTATATGCTCGAAGAAGTTTACGAAGTCATCGATGCCATTGAACGAAAAAACAGAAAGGATCTCTGTGAAGAACTTGGAGATCTTCTTTTACAAGTTATCTATCATGCTACCATTGCACAAGAAGAAGGCAGCTTTACTTTTGAAGATGTTGTTTATGCAATCACGGCAAAAATGATTCGGCGACATCCTCACGTTTTTGGAAATGCCGAGCAAAAAAAACGAGGATTTATAAAAGAAGAGTGGGAATATATAAAAAAAAGAGAACAGGTTGAACAAAAAAAATTGCGCGAAGAAAAAAACAACAATTCCTCCACAAGCATACTCGCACAAGTAAAACAAATCCAGCCAGCAAACCAAGAGGCACTTGCTTTACAAGAAGCAGCAGCTAAAGTAGGTTTTGATTGGAAAGAAAGTGATAAAGTTTTTGAAAAAATAGAAGAAGAACTCGAAGAGCTCAAAGAAGCCATTAAAAATAAACAAAATTCAGAGATAGAAGCAGAGTTTGGAGATCTCTACTTTATTCTCCTTAATCTCGCACGCCACTTAGCGATTGATTCACAAAAAGCATTAAAAAAAACGAATATAAAATTTCGAAACCGTTTTGCCTATATTGAAGAAAAGCTATCCACTCAATCTAAAACACTCACTGACGCATCCTTGAATGAAATGGAAGCACTTTGGAAACAAGCTAAAAATGAACAATAAAAATATTAGATTTTTTCTACCTCAAAGAACAAGTCCCTCTAAAATTACTGAATTATAATTCAGCTCAACTCAATTTGTTTTATATTGATCCTGCGTAGCAGGACGAAGTTCCACCGATTCGCCACACCCACATGCTGAAACTTGATTAGGATTTTTAAAGACAAAACCAGAACGAAGCGTTGTCACTTCATAATCCATCTGCGTCCCTAATAAAAATAATACCGCATCATGTGCTACGAAAACACGGGCACCATTCACTTCAACAACATCCGCATCTATCCCCTTTTCTTTGACAAGAGTAATTGTATACTCCATCCCTGCACAACCACCTTTTTTGATACCAACAAGAATACCCTGTGCATCTTTTGCGTCCATAATCGCTTTAACACGATCCACTGCTGCTTCCGTCAAATTTATTACCGAAAAACGGCTCATGGTTTACTCTTTTCTTAGTTCAATAAATACTTTGAAAGTTTTTCCTCTATAATATTGTATCTGGTATTTTAGAAAAAAAACAACAAAACCTAAATTAAAGTATTCTAACCTTGTTTATTTGGATAAAAACGCGTACCCATAAAATGAGATTTATGATTATACAATCCAGAACTTACAATTTTTTGTCCACATAAAACACAAAATACTTCGTCTATAAAAACTCTAAACAAAGGAAAACGTTTCAATACCATACATTCACTCCTCTCCTTTTGAAAATCTTTATCTTTTTAGAAAAGTAACGATTAGATAAGGAAAAAATATACCCCCCGTACTCATTTTCTCCCCTCCTTCTCCAATTCATACCCCTAAAGCCACCAATCTTACCCCTTCACAAAATGATTACAAAGAATTTTACAGATTTGTTACGTATCTTGAATTGATAACAAGATATTGATGTCCAAAATTTTTACTTTCAAAAGCTCTAAGTGCAAAAGCATTTTAGATTTTATTCTGTTTATTTTTTCTCTTGCCTTTAAAGAAACAGTCATTTAATCGTTTTACACAAACTCGGAGCGTAGCGCAGCTTGGTAGCGCACTTGACTGGGGGTCAAGGGGTCGTGGGTTCAAATCCCGCCGCTCCGACCATTTTTAAAATGCTATAAAATAAAAAATAAGCTTACTTAAAAAGTGAATTATTATGCATTTCAATTAGCACATACATGAATTTTTTCTTCAACGTAGAATAGTGCGCAATAACATTTTATCACAAACTCGAAATAAGCTGTTTTATTAAAATAAGCTTCGTTCTTAGGAAAACACACACGAAACGCGAGACCTTTTGCCTCGCGTTTTTTATTCTTCAGAAAAATTTATAATTATTCGGTCTTATATTTTCTAAATTTTCCTACACGACAATGTCGCTATTATCATTTTTTGTAATGGATGGTGACATCTGTACGGTTATCTTTTTGGGTTTTAATTCAGCTGGCATTTCCCTTTTAAGCTGAATATGAAGAAGCCCATCTCCAAGTTCTGCTCCAATAACCTTAACATGATCAGCCAAATGAAAACGCCGTTCAAAAGCACGCGAAGCAATGCCTCGATAAAGGAATTCTCGCTCTTCATCATCATTTTCAGACTTTCTGTTTCCCTTAACGATCAGCTGGTTACAATGCGTTTCAATATCAATTTCATCTTGAGAAAAACCAGCAACAGCCATAGAAATTCTATAAGAATCTTCAGTTAAACGCTCGATATTATAAGGGGGATAAGAAGAAACTTCATCTGGTTGTCTTCTAGAATCAAACCAGTTAAAAAGATGATCAAAACCTACTGTGGAACGATAAAATGGTGAAAAATCTACTTGACGCATAATATTGCCCTCCTCTAGAGCGACTATAATTTATAATTAATTCACAAAGTTCCCAAATGGCAAACTTACTTGTGAACCTGCGGCCCCATCATGGCAACCACACTATATTATCTGGTAATTGTTTTTCTTTATTTCAACTCTTTGGAATCTAAATTGATAAAAACTATCTAAAAAGCAATATACCCCTTTTTAAATCCTTTTTCTTCATTACATAAATGTCAAAGTCCTCTCATTATCTCACGTTGCACTAAGCGGCAAATACACTGTAAAGGATTTCAATTGGAAACACCTATTTATCCCATAGACTGGGCTTCCACTCCTCCTAATATCCATCATGGTACTCTTAAAATAGCAATAGATCACGAAATGCGTTTTGCGATAACATATCCTGAGGTGGAAAAATCTAAGGGAACAATTGTTATTCTCAAAAGCTACGCAAGTACTTTAGAAAAATATTTTTTATTAATAAATGAAATTTCTAAACGCGGTTTTCATACAGCAATATTTGACTGGTTTGATCAAGAAAAAAAATCCTCCAAGATAAAAAAACAAAGCCGACATCATTGTTTTGATATAAATAATGATATTAATGACTTATATGAATTTCTTAAAAATATTGTTTATCCTAATTGTCCGCCTCCTTACTCTATGCTCACCTATGGTATAGGTGGATTGATAGCACTTAGCGGATTAGATCTCATTAATTATCAGTTTAATAAATTGCTCTGTGTTTCTCCCCTTTTTGCTCCATTCGGTAATAAAACGAATGGTTTTCAACATAAATTAACACAATTTCTTTCTGATATAGGTCTTGGCTTTATACCAGCGAAAGATGGGAAAAAATTAAACAAAAAAAAACAAAACAATATAAAATCGGAACACATGCATAAAGTGCCGTTCCATTCCATTAAGCCCCCAACATCCCAATGGATGGCATCGGTATTTAATGCGATCGATTCTATGAAGAGAAATGTACTCCACGGAGATTTACGAATTCCAACACTCTTTATTCTAGCCAATCAAAACAATATTGCAAACAACATTGAAGTGCGGCAATTATGCCAACACACACGCCTGACAGAAAGTATTACTATTACAGGCGCTGAACTGGATACAATTATGGTTAACGAAAGTTATAAAAAGCAATTTTGGGCTGTATTTGATGCATTTATTCCCGATAATGTATTTGTAAAATAACACTAAATCTTAATTTCCGCTCCGCCCCATAAAAAAGAAAATTTCTACGAGCGTTGGATCTACAAACACTTTTTAATATAATGGATTTTACTTTCCAACCACTCATATGATTCGTTTTCTAGCCTCTACAGGCAAGCCATGACCTAAATATTCACCACGCATTCTAATAAAAAACTAATATATAAAGTATATCGTTACATTAAACAAAATTATTTTACATCATAAAAAATAACTTAATAAAAAAATATTTTGTATAATTAATAAAATGAAGATAATAAATCTACCTTAATATAACATGATAGATATTTATAAATAAAACATCAAAATACTATTTTTGATCTATTATTAAATGTTAATTTAATATTATATCTAGAAAAATAATAGTTTTCATCTATTTAAGGAAAAAACTGAAAATAAAGCGCACTTATAATATTTATTACAAATCTCTATAAAAATAAATAACTATGAAATTTCTATTTCTTAAGAGAACTTTTAAAAAACAATAAATTAACATAATATTCTTCTAATTTCTCTATATAGCAAGTCCCTACAGTAACGGTTTTCATAAGTTTTTTTAATGAAATTCTGATAATAATCAGCGAATTTAAAAGAAAAGATAGCAATGAATCATCTTAAAAGTTTTAGAGCCCCCCTTCTTTTTTCCAAATCACATATATTTTGAATTTAACCAACTCACAACGAATATGCTGTATTCTGAATAAGAATGTAAGAATTAACCATTTTGCCATTCATTTCAATTATGAGCATTTTACCGTCTTTTTTATAAATACTCTATATTGTATAATTGATGCGGCAAAACTCTGACAAATGGAGCCATTGGAACATAATCATGAAACGAATCCTGCTCGCAGAAGATGATAACGATATGCGTCGCTTTCTCGTAAAAGCCTTAGAACGTGCAGGCTACGAAGTCGCCGATTTCGATAATGGTATTAGCGCGTATGAACGTTTACAAGAAGAGCCATTTTCCCTTCTCTTGACTGATATTGTGATGCCAGAGATGGATGGAATCGAACTCGCACGACGTGCTACTGAGATTGACCCCGATTTACGAGTAATGTTCATTACAGGTTTTGCAGCGGTAGCACTCAATTCAAATAGTGATGCCCCTCCTGATGCAAAGGTTCTCTCTAAGCCATTTCACTTACGTGAACTCGTCAATGAGGTTGAAAAGATCCTTATCGCTGCTTAAAAAGTATTTTTTTAAGTTATTTGCATCTGTTGAAAGAGAAAACGAAATTAGGCATTGACGTTTGTCATTCTATATGGTGTATGCAACATCAATGAATGGGCGTGTAGCTCAGCGGGAGAGCACTACGTTGACATCGTAGGGGTCACAGGTTCAATCCCTGTCACGCCCACCAGATTATTTTTCTTATTCTATAACTTGCTCTATTTATACATCTTTTTTACTGTGAGGGATGTCTGAATAAAGTTAGAGGAATAGGGTTTTTTAACATTTCTCTACAAAGGTAGCATTTTTCTCTCTTTTTGATTCGCGAATTACTTCTGGTATTTGTTTGAATTTTTCTAAATCCTCTTGTGTAAAAATATCTATAAATCTAGAAAACATGCCAACAATTTCACGCCTCAACGGATCAGAAGTCTTGATTGTAAAACTTGTGCAACAAGCATCCGATTCTCTTCTCAAGATTTCTGCTACCTCTTGATCTAAAGCATAGAGTTCAATTATCTTTTCCTCCAGTCCTACAGGAACAGATTTTTTTCTGATCTATACAAAAGATAAAAATGCTACAGATATGTCTAATTTCTTAGCCATATCTAAGAGACGTTCTGAGTGATCAAGACAAAGTTTCCGTAAAATTTTACCAAAGGATGTAAGCATCAAAAACGTCCTGTTAGAGAAAAAATATTTCTTCTGATTCTAACAAATCTTTTTATGATTTCCTCAGTTATTACGAATCAAGAGTTCTTTTCGAAGAGTTTTTTTAGCAAAACCAGATGTCCAAAGGGTCTCTAATTCTAAAAAGTCAAAATCCCTAAAGATCTCTCGAACCTCATCACTATCATTCAGACTCAAGACAAATTTTCCTTGGATGCTTTTGAGAACTTTTGCCATACTCACAAAATCATCTTCAACAAAATTCCCAGAGCTGTAACACTTCTTCTTCACAAGATAAGGCGGGTCTAGGTAAAATGAACTGTCGGGTGCATCAAAAAGTTCGACAACTCGCTCCCACGATAAATTTAAGATCGTCGTATCAAGAAGCTTCTGTCTAAAACGCCGCATCCTTGCAAAAGCTTATCGGGATTAAATACTGTAGGCTTTTTTCTTCCAAAACTAAAAGAGACATAATCTTTTTTCCCATACATCACACAACGTTGGAGAAACAAAAAACGTGCGGCTCTTTCAACTTCGGAGAGGCTCTATGGTTCAATAGCCGCAAGTTCAAAAAACAACTGTCTCGAACAAACAAACCACTCCAGTTGTTTGGCTAAATCATCAAAATCATTTTGAACACATTGAAACAGGTTCGTGATCTCACCATTCAGATCATTAATAATGGAATATTTCGCTGATTGTTTGTTTAGAAAAATAACACCTGAACCTAAAAATAGTTCATAGTTCAACATAGGTTTCATGGTCAATATTATTTAAAATCGGTATAATTTCCTTACGTAGATAGTGTTTACCACCCATCCGCGCAAACAATATTTGTGTAAATTCTTGTTTCATCATATTTTTAAAGAAAAAATTTGATATCTAACTTTTTGTTATCCACTTTTTGAGGTGTGAGAAGCTATTCTCTACAGCGTCCACGAAACGGGAAAATACATTACAAACATAAAGACAATGAAGGCAATCCATTTCACGATGCGTGACATCATCTTTAAACCTTGATAGATCTCTATCATCTCGTGAAGGAGCTGTTGTTCTGTTTCTGTAAGACCTTTATCTTTGGTGCTTCGTTTCTTGACCATCTTTCCAACCACATAAATGTGCTCCCTGCTTGTTATGCTTCAAAATATCTCTTTCAAGATTTGAACTGATGACCGCAACATACTGATTATCCAAATAAATGGGCAAGCAGCCACCACAAGAAATAGACCTATTTGCCGCGCACCAAACGAGAAAGTTCAGAACGCACACCAGCATCACTTTTTTGATTAACTTCATTTTCTACCTCAAGACGTATTGTTGCTGTCTTTAAAGCATTCTCTGTTTGCTTTTTCCGTTCGCTTTTCTTGCTAAGGCGAAACGCCTTGGCTAAAGCCGCTGTAAAGCAAAAATTCTCGAGACAGATATCATTGGCTCTGGAACACCGATACCTCTTAATTTTTTCAAGCAAAAAAAAACAAAACGCGGCGTAACTTACACAATGTTTGGAAAAAAGAAATCTTGTCTCATGGTTTTATCAAGGGTGGGAGTTTTCCAAAGCGTGTTGATTTAAAAAAGATGAAGAATAATGTTTTTCAAAGGGTAGACGGAGGTAAATTCCTCATTGCAAAACAAGAAGGATCATCAATTGCTGGAGTGATGTCCAAGCCAGAAATCACAAATTCTATCGCACAATATGCCAGTGAAAGATTAACTAAAAACATACAGAGACAACTTGAACGTCAAGAATACGCTGCTAATAAGAAAGCTAAATAATGTTCTCAAGCTTTATCTACCTATCCCATATCCTTATAAGTTTATGCATTACACACTTTGATTGCAATTTTAAAAACAAATTATCACTTATGCTTTGTTTTTTTATAAAAAAGTCAATAAAATCAATATAAAAGATACTTCCCAGCGAGTTAGCTTCGTTACGGGGCAGGCTGCGCAAACTATCGCTAGCGACAGAATTTTCAAATTAACTGTACATTGTACACTTAACTCATTGATAAATAATGATTTCAATATGTACACTGTACAGTATATAATTATTTTGAGATGGAAATTATTTTTATTCTCGACATTATTGCGCCAATGTATATTTTCGAATCAAGTGCCTAAGAAACACCTTAAATCGATAGCGGATAGATTACCGACACAATCTCTTCTCCGCACATTAGAGACTTTGACTCATTATATGCTACATGCATATAATGGATTTGTCGGGTGTAGTTACGCTATACAATACTCTTTATGGGGAAAGCGTAACGACGGACTATCGACCGTCTTTCTTAGCGCCCAGCATTCTTCTGGAATATCAATAAGAAACCTCTAATCGATAGGAGTTCACTATGAACACTCTTATAGAAATTAAAGAACGGGTTATTGATAGAGAAGCTGTTCAAACCATCAATGCTCGTTATTTGCATGCATTTTTGGAAATTACATCAAAATTTGCAAACTGGATTAAAAATCGTATTAAAGAATGCAAATTTCGAGAAAATATAGACTTATAGTTTTTTTCTAAAAATTTAGAAAAAGGGGGGCGTCCAAGCATGGAATATCACCTCACCTTAGACATGGCAAAATACCTTTCAATGATCGAGCGTAATGATAAAGGTCATCAAGCAAAAGAGTATTTTATCGAATGTAAAAAGCTTGCAAAACAAGTAGCGACACCGCAAATCGATTACTCCAAGCCCGAAGCATTACTTGGTGTCTTGAATCACCTACAAAATCAAATCGAACAGAAAGATAGCATCATTGCAGAATAGCAGCCAAAGCAGACGCGCTTGACGATTTAAAGCCTTCTGATGGTTTGTTCGGTCTTATTGAAGCGGAAAAACTCTTGAAGTACGACCAAAGGACTTAACAGATTACTTGTATAAACATGATTGGGTGTATCGCCGTGTTCCAAGTGGTCCATTATTACCCTATCAGGATAAAATCAAGAAAGGATTTATGGATTATCCTGCTATCACTATTCAAGAATCTGATGCTACAGAAAAGATACTGCCTTCAACAAAAATTACACCAAAAGGATTGGCATGTTTGAGAGAACAAATCTTTGGGGGTGTGCAATGAAGGTAGATACCAACTTTTTATGTAATGTGTGAATGGCTTTGTTTCAGTTTGTCAATTGTGAATATGTAGATAACAAAAATTGTAGTACTCTGGTTGACATTATGGGTGTGGTAGAAAAAGCTTTGATTTTAAAAGCTCAAGATGAGGTACCGAATATTACAAAGATTCTAGCAGTTCTTAAAGGCTTTGGAACTTCAGAACTCCCGCATAGCATGAATTCGTTATTGCAAGCTTATGCTCCTACTTTGGAGAGCCCTGTTGTGAAAGCTGCTTAGCAAAAACATAACTCCCCTCTCCATTCTCAAAAATGGGGAGGTAGTTTAAAGATCAAGTTTTGAATGGGAGCCAAGACATACTAAAACCTATCGATCTTGACCAATCAAGCGATAAATAAACACTAAGTCAGGTCGAATATGGCAATCTCGATAATTGCTCCAATTCCCAGTCAATGCATGGTCATGATATCGAGATTCTAAAGGCTGGTCATTTGCTAATGCTGCAATGATTTAGCGCAAATCAATATCTAAAAGATGCCGATACCGTCCTTTCATTTCACGCTTGAAATAACGTTTGGAGATAGTGGTGCGTTCAATCGTCCACATAGATCATCAAATAATTCGTCTACGGAATGAAACTTTTTTAAGTTGCCTTCATCTAATTCCGTAAAAGCCGCTATGGTTTCCGCATTGGGTTGAAACAAGAAGGACGGAATAGCTTTATCTTGTGCAATACGCATCATCAACACTCTCACAACATCACTTACTGATAAACCTGAAGCTTGAATAACTTGATTAGCGATATTTTGAATTTCTTCTGGTACACGCGCCTGAACCATACGACTAGCAGCCATAATGATCTCTCCTCTTGTAACTGTATTTCAGTGCAATACAATTGGAGTTTAATTTCAACCGCAAAATGTTTGGCTTATCTGATACGCCGAAAACCCCATTCCTCAAGCATCAGAAAAATACATCTCCCCCTTAATCCAGCAGCATCAGATAGCAGTCAAACACCGGCAGAGATTTCTTTTGCCACTATTGACGCAACAGAAGCAGATCAACGCGCTGTGATTACAGAACGCTTATGCACTGTAAAAGCTTCTGAATTGCTATGGCCAGATGCCATCACAGACGAGCAAAAGAAAGCAGCCATTCAGTCTTTAGAAGACCATAACAACATTCTA
>NZ_JBHILP010000029.1:0-1254 GCF_042193375.1 Bartonella sp. TT67HLJMS | reverse complement strand
CTCGCTTGATTTCGGCAGGGATTGTTTTATTAATAGGTACACGGTTCCTATCATTGGGCTGTTTTAGCTTTGGTGCTAATGCACAAGCTGATAAAATGTTTGCAATCAAAATTACAAGAATGACAGACTTCATTTTAATACGACTCTTTTTACTGTTATATGCATCTTGATATTTATTGTCATTATTATAATTTTGATACTAAAGTAAAGTGTATAGTTTACGATAATTGATCTGTTCTTAATTTCATTTTTTAATTTATGAAAATAGCTCAATTTCAGTGCGAATATTTTTACTTTAGGATTGGATATCCTCGTTATTTTGTCATATGGATATTAAGGGCATTTGTTACGGGAACCATTGCTTTTTATCTCCTCTAATTTCTATGTCTCCATAGATGTCCAAATGTAATTCCTTTTGCGAGAGAATTGGCAACGCTTGATAGTTTGAGTAACAGCATGATGGATATAATGGACAAGACGATAGCTCCCCCAAACATGAAGCTTATATTCTGGTCGTAATCGAATTTCATATCGCTCAAATAGTTTGCAAAGATATTCATCATCAGATTAAATACAGTCGCTAAGAGTAGAAAGAGGATTATATAATTGACGACTTGGATTATCCATTGCTCGAAAAGGCGATGAGTTGGTTGCCAGAGCAAAGCAATGATGAAGAGAGGTCCCCATCCTACGAGAAGTGTAATAGCGATTTTTGTCAGGAGTACGAGACCACCACCGATTGCTACTACGAGGCTTGTTACCAGCAAGATGATGATGCCTAAGAGACTGTAAAGCAGTCCATTGGCTTCGAAGTAGACGGTTTCTTGGAAAAGACGCCCTGCATATTGAAATCCTTTGGTTGCTGCTTTGTCCAGTAAATTCATTAATTGTGTATCAGTGAGTGGATTTTTTAAGAGCGCTTTTGATAACTCATAGGGCATTTGTGTTATCAAATTGGCAATTTCATTCTGATAAAGTCCTGTGGTAAGAGCTATTGAAGTAATAATACTTATCCGTAAGAAACGATTTACAAATCCGGAGAGAGGCATATCTATAGCGCCACGAATGATGAGCCATCCATAGATGATAAAAGCGATTGTGATACCGATTGATACAAAGGGCGTAATTGTAGCTATTGTTTTTGAGGAAAGATCCGTGACATATGTTTTTGTTATCTGATCAATTTTATTGAAAAGTTGCGTGAACACTGTAAAGTTCATGGAATTCCTCTTTAACGAATTTTCAACTTTTTAT
>NZ_JBHILP010000028.1:0-2674 GCF_042193375.1 Bartonella sp. TT67HLJMS | reverse complement strand
AAGCAACAGGGGTGCATTTCTTAGAATTGCCCGTGCAATACCAATGCGTTGTTTTTGCCCTCCAGAAAGCATGGTACCACGTTCTCCTACTTGCGTATCCAAGCCATCTGGTAAAGCTTGAATAAATTCAAGTGCATTAGCCGCCTTAGCGGCAGCAAGGATTTCCTCTTCATGGGTATTTTCAGTTCCAAAAATAATATTATCACGCAATGTTCCATCAAAAATGGCGACATCCTGTGGAACATAGGAAATTGCGCTGCGTAAATCTTGTAAAGAAAGGCGATTAATTTCCATGCCGTCCAACCGAATTGTTCCACTTATCGGGTCATAAAAACGAAGGATCAAAGAAAAAATGGTGCTTTTTCCTGCTCCTGAAGCCCCAACAAAAGCAACCGTTTCGCCTGCCTTCACAGAAAACGAAAGCGAGCGTAAAATTTTCTCTTGAGGTCTAGAAGGATAGGTAAAATCAACCTGATCAAAAACAAGTTCGCCTCGAACAGGTTGTTCCAATGATAAAGGATTTTTAGGAGCTACAATAGTAGGTTGTTCTTGTAGCAATTCGGAAAGCCGCTCAGCAGCGCCTGCTGCTTGGATTAACTCTGCCCCCAGTTCCGATAATTGCGCAAAAGTAGAAGCTCCAAAAACCGCATAAAGGACAAATTGCCCTAATGTCCCGCCTGTCATCGTTCCATTCAAAACATCGCGCGACCCAATCCATAAAACAGCAACCACACTGCTAAAAACCAAAAAAATTGCAAAACCTGTAAAAAAGGAGCGCAGGATCACGGAAGCACGTGCTGTTTGAAAAGCACGTTCTATCAATTGTGAAAAACGTGTTGCAACGAGTTTTTCTGCGGTAAAAGCTTGCACAGTGCGAATAGCACTTACCTGTTCTGTAGCAACAGCATTGGCATCTGCGAGACGATCTTGCGCCGCACGCGTACGAGAGCGAACTTTACGCCCAAAAACCACCAAGGGAATGGCCACAACAGGAATAGCAACCAAAACCAACAAAGACAATTTAGCATTGGTAATCACCATCATCACGACGGCTCCGATCACTATAATCAACTGACGCAAAGCTGTAGAGGCGGTAGAACCTACAGCTAATTTTATTTGTGTGGTATCTGTTAGAAGCCTTGAAACAATCTCTCCTGAATGCGACCGATCAAAAAAAGCAGGAGAAAGTTTCATAATATGAATAAACACATCACGCCGTAAATCGGCAACAATCCGTTCTCCCAATGTGATAACACAATAATAACGACCAGCAGAAGCAAATGCGAGAAGCAAGGCTAAGATAAACAAAATTCCGAAGTAAAAATTGATATGTCCATGGCTTGAAGTAGAAAACCCATGATCAAACATTTGGCGGATAGCTACAGGCAAAGCTAATGTGACAAGAGCAGCAACAGATAGCGCTAGGAAGGCAAAGATAAACAACCAACGATAGCGCAAAAGATAAGGAAAAAAAATTGCAAGCGAAGAGAATGAAGATTTTTTAGGGGAAGACTTTGTAGATTTTTCTGAATGATTGAAGAGATTCATAAGGTTTCGCTCACTATATTGAATTTATAACACTTGATACAATGATGCATCTTGAACACTTGTTTTTTTATGCATGCTCAGCTATAGGAATAAATACTTTAATCAATGTATCAAAAAGACAAAGGAAGCGCACTTAAAAAATCGAGCAAGTGCTGTTTCATTCTGTAAACGCAAAAGGTTTTTACGCATGAAAGCGAATATTCATCCCAACTATCACACAATTACCGTTGTTATGACGGATGGAACCCAATATAAAACGCGCTCTACTTGGGGAAAAGAAGGCGATACTCTTAATCTAGATATTGACCCAAGAACGCATCCAGCATGGACAGGTGGCTCCCAAACACTCGTAGACCGTGGCGGTCGTCTTTCTAAATTCAAAAATCGTTTTGGTAATATTGGCATGTAAAAGCCTATTCCTGATTATAAAGAGCACAAGTTTTAAAAAAATGATTGCTCTATTGTAAGTGATTGGTTTTTTTATGCTGTAAAGAGTGCACTTTAAATATTAATTCAAAAACGCATCCAACATAAATAGATGGGATCTTAGGCACTAATAAATCTTGGTGGCTGCGTTTTTTAAATTTAAAAATCAGTTTGAAATACGAGCATAAATCCTTCCTCTTAGAGTATAACGACCTGAAATAAAATAATTGCAAACCATTCTTCTTTTTTGGAACTGAAAAATACCCATGAAGAGGACATCCTTGCTGCCGCTAAAGCGGCTAATGCGCTTGAATTGATTCAAGCTTTACCAGATAGCTTGGATACGTGAATAGGAGAACGTGGTACCCATGCTTTCTGGGGGACAAAACAACGCATCGATATTGCACGTGCAATTCTAAGAAATGCACCCCTGTTGCTGCAAGCCGGCACCATCATTATATTTGCTAGCTCATGGGTGTTGCTACAGCCCTTGGCACTTGAGACGATTTATTATAGACATTTTAAGTCCTTCCTTAATATTTTTTATTCACGCGGTCTCTCCCCGCTTGTAACGTGCAAGAGACATGGTTTTTGTTGATTCAACACGGAACAGGTTTGAAATGAGAAAATCCTGTAATATTCGGGATCCCCATGCAACATACAAAACAGTGAGCTATTATTATAAATCAAAGTGTTGCTA
>NZ_JBHILP010000027.1:0-3774 GCF_042193375.1 Bartonella sp. TT67HLJMS | reverse complement strand
TTATGGTTATAGAAGCCGTAAGGATACTTTCATGCTTTAAAACTTCTACCTCTAAAGAAAACACATAAAAAGCTGCACACATGATGCAGCTTTTTTGCAAAATTTCCTTGATTTTTCATACTTTTCAACACAACCAAAATTTTCGAAATCCACATAAAGCTTTTATAATCATGAGAAACAAGCTTCAAAATAAAAGATTTTTTTCAACAATTCTATTTTTTTATGTTTTTTCTTTAAGAAATTTCTTAAATGAAGTGTTGACTTCATCGATTATATATATGCGTTACAGCGTAACAAATATGCGACTATTGCTCTATTTTTGCCATTTAAGCAAAACAAATTTCGCAGAAAAATACTCCTCTACAATCAACAACTTTTCCTAATATGGAAAGCATATCAATCTTACATCTCATGTAAGAGAGAGCATTATGCGGTTAATATTTCATCCACGTACAATATGAGAGAATAAGGTGAATTTCTCTGATACAAAGGGAATACCAACCTACCAAATTATCTATTCTCAACAAAGTAACACTCTCACCGCTTCAATACCAGTATATTAGTTTGAATATACGAACACAATTTACATTCTAGATTAAATGTATCAAATAAATAATAAACACAAAATCTATGGATAAACAACGGGTTAACTTTACACGCTTAAAACAAAGGACAAAACTCTATAATCATGCGTTATTAAAATTTTTTTTGTCAATATTTTTATACAGACATCAAAAATCGTACCATTGCTTTCAATACAAGAAATCTACATAAACAATTTCATCTTGATAAACACAACATGCTATATAGGCTGGATTCCATCGATGCTTATGAACAAACGCTTATAAAGTAGATTGAAGTCGCCTCTATTGAAGTAATAGATGGACAAAACAAACTATATTTTGTTGTGGAAAGCAAAGGAAGTATTTTCGAAGACATCTTGCGCGATCTGGAAAAAGCAAAAATCCATTGCGGTCGTGAATATTTCAAAGCTTTGGGAGAAAATACCCAATATATTGTTTCTGATAATTATCAAACTTTTATCGATTAAGCACTTCAAGAAGATACCATAACAACTTGAAAAAATATTTGGACTATGGAAACAGCCCTCCCCTGTTGTTTATAAAATGCAATTTTTTCCTACTTTATAATTTACAAGCTCTTCCTTATAACCGATTTTAATTTTTATTAAACGATTAAGAGATTGTCGAACATTTTCCAGAAAGAGCTGCACATTTAAGAAAAGAAAATTATAAACTATTGAGAATACATTTGGCACCCAAACAATATCGCTGTATTTTTACTGTTTTGCCTCGCACTCTCCTTATCGCATAAAGAGAAGGGCTCCGATTTATGATATGCTTTGTTTGAACGCCTTCTCAATAACATTTGCAATGGCATATAAGATCATAGAGCAGTTTACTACTTTTCGAGAAACCAACACACTGAGACCTTAACCACAACCTTCGTTATTTTTATGAAAGGACACTAAACCAACAAGCTCCTTAAACTCTAAAATTTGGCCATCTCCAGTAACATGCGGTGTTTATCAACGTCATACTTGCTTTGTGCTCTTGGACACCTCTCAAAACCTCTTGAAATATGGGATTCTCTGTTGGTATCTTTGCAAGTATCCACGAAATTAAGCACGCATTTCAATGCGGAATAGTCCCATAAACACGCTAACAGACACCCCTACAGCACCAGCATAGAATATGGCATCCCGCGCGCCCGCGCCGCCGCCCAAAATGCTAACCCTCTTCTGCCACGCATCGCGATGTGGAAAATAGCACCGTGCTGCAAACTTGGCGATGTTATTCATCTCATTTAAACCTCCTTGAATCACTATGCTTGCATAACCGCAACAGGTTCAAATGAAGATGAAGCGACAAAAACATCTGGTAAAGCAGCATCTTATCTCCATTTCATTGTGAACTGTCATAACAAATCTACCCCTCTTTAATAAAAAAGCCTTCTCTCATTGAGGGAAAATTTTTAAAAATATTGAAAATCATGATGCACGATGACAGACAGCAAACCATCTCTAAAAAGGCTGTTTTTTTACTTTTACAGTGTGCTCTGAGATTTCTCTAACATTTTCCTGTCTTTAGATTTTCCTTATAAAATTTACGGACAAAAGAAGCTTTTCAGAACTCTTTTACACATAACTTCATTGCTTCAAGCTCCCTTACAGACACGATAAACGTTTATATTTCCATCACGACCAAATACGCGAGATTAACAGCGGATATAATGAAAACAGCCTTTTTATAGAAAACCGTAAGCTTTAACGGAATAAACGAAATTGGTAAACCGATCCCCTACCCACTTGTTCTCTCTACCGGTTATGCGAACAAAGAACCCCATCTGCCCTTTCTGACAAGTAAAAAACACACGCAACATTTGGTAACATACCATTGTTGAAATTCTTTTCACAAAACCTTCCTTTCAGGGATTATACGCATTGCCTGCTTCCTTCTCTCCAATAAATAATCTACCAATAAAGAATGTTATTGCAGTTACAATAATACAAAATTATACTTCTGTTCTCATTCTATATTTTTCGAATTATCACGCATTATCCACCCCTTCACTGTTATAACAATGAAAGGAAAAAAATTAAAACACAATATAGTATTTCTTTTTCACAAATCTTATATAAGCCACAAGATTGTTGCGCGACCTTCTATGCAAGGTCAGGCAATAAAATCATACTCTAAAAACCACCCCACGCACCACTTTTTGATATTATAAAGCCATAAAATGCAATTATCATCTCCGCAAAAAATCTCTCAGAAAAACACTATTCCTCCTGCAATCATTGGACTACTTCCTCCAATGTTTGCGCACCATTATACGCATAACGAGTTAGATGACTTGTTTATTGCATCATTTGCTCCTCCTGAGGTTCCAGAAGGTACAAAAATCCAAAAAGTTAAAGCGTGGCTACGTGCAATCAATTCTCAATGCGAAGAACCACTTGAAGTCCTTGGTAACTTGCTTGGGGATTTTTTGGAAAAAGAATATTATGACCCAGACCCAAGCGGATTAAATCCATCATTATATGAAAAAATTTTACAGTTACAAAAAGATAAACGTACAGTTTTAGAAAAGTTAGAGGAGTATGACTTGGAATATCAGCGTGGAGGGCATATTATCAAGAATGAGCTGACCTCCACACAAGAATTGCAAAAAGCTGGCCTCCTCTCTATAGAAAAACTAAAAAAACTTATTGCAGAGAAAGAACTTTCAGCAGTAGAAATCGAAATCAATAGGGCATTAGAAAATATAGAAAAAGATCCAAGGGAGGCAGTTCTATTTGCAGCAAATCTATTGGAAGCCTCTTGCAAAGCTTATCTCGACCACCATTCTATCCCATATGCAGAAAACGCCCGTAATAATCTGCCCGCTTTATGGGAAGAAGTCGTTAAGAAAGCTAAGATCCATCCCGAAGATATGAAGCAAGAAAACTTAAAAAATCAAGATCTAGATGAAAATGACTTAAAAATGATCGCATCCGGTCTGTATCAAATTGTGCGCGGTACTATAAAGTTAAGAAACAAGAAAGGTGCAGCGCACGGCCGCTCAAAAAAGGATTTCGAACTAATCAATCTCAAACCTCGCCATGCGCGTTTAACTTTTAATGCCGCCCATTCCCTCTCAATTTATATCTTAGAGCTCATGGATCAGCCATAATAAAAAACATATCACGATTACCAGCATTTTCTCGTGCCATTTTTAATGCTTTTTAGGCATTAAAAAAGGGGGGGTGTT
>NZ_JBHILP010000026.1:0-3981 GCF_042193375.1 Bartonella sp. TT67HLJMS | reverse complement strand
TATCATCGGCGAAATACCAATTTTAACAGCTAATTTAGGTCCCAAGAGATTTCCTACCACCATTCCCAATCCAACTAACGGCATGATAAATGGTACCCACTCAAGTGAAACACCAGAAATATGCATTAATGTTGACTTGATATAAGTAAAAACAGAAAATAATCCTGACGCTCCCACCGAAACCATCAACAAAAGAAGCCATACCTGCTTTTGCTTTAATGCACCCATTTCGTGCAAAGGATTCGTTTTTGGAAAACTTAAATCACAAGGTAAAAAATTCCAAATAAGCAAACAACATAATAAAGCAATCATACCCACAAGGACAAAAGCAATCTGCCAACCAATAAGTTGACCAATCCAAGTAGCACTGGGTGCTCCCAAAACGGTTGCAATTGTTAAGCCAAGCATAACATATCCAACAGCTTTAGAACGTTCTTTCATTTCTACCATTGAAGAGGCAACCATAGCCGCAAGTCCAAAATAGATTCCATGGGGAAGTCCACTGAGAAAGCGTAATACTACTAATATGCTAAAATCAGAAACAAAGGCACTAGCAATATTTGCTAAAGCATAAAAAAGCATCAATCCTATCAAAACAGTTTTGCGTGATACCTGAGCTGTTGCCACAGCTAAAAGAGGTGCTCCAATCACAACTCCTAATGCATAAGCAGAAATATATTGACCAGCGGTAGGAATATCAACATATGAACTTCGTGCCATCTCTGGCAGTAGCCCCATTGCAACAAACTCTGCAGTACCAATAGCAAAACTCCCCACGGCAAGAGCTAAAATTATTAAACGCCGTATTCTCGAATCAATTTCCAATGCAAGAACCTTTTGTTTATAAGAATCCCTCATATCATCACTTCTGGATAGGAGTTTTAACTGTAGATATCTGTAATACACACAAACAAAAATTCAAAACATTGTTATACGCATGCTCAATAGTCCCCAATAAAGTTTTAGAAATATTTTGATATATAAAGCATTTTATGAAGATTTAGGTAAGATTCTTTAATGGAAAATCTTTGAAACCCTCAAGGTTATAAACGTATTCACCTATTTTTATCATATCTGCCAAACAATAAACTTTGTCTTCTATTTCCAGCAGTTCCAATTTTACAGTGAAACCTTTATTTGCAACGATATACCATACCCTATAAATAATTCTAAAATTTGTCGAATAATGCACTTCAAACAAGTGAACCACATCTCATCATTATCTTGATACAAAGATAAAACTTCTCCCAAAATTATTGTTGCATTGTTTTTGTTATCTAAATGCAGATCATCCAAATTGATAAGCTATAATTTCAACTTTACGCCATTCTTATAAATTATTATAGAATCTTTTAAAATTCTCATGATAATAGTGCTTGGTTTCTAGATTTATTAAATATCCTCTTTTAGGCATCTTTAACCCCTCCCTCCTCTAACAGAGGAATCGCATCAGATATCTAACTCATTATCTTTAAATTAAAATATTCAATTAAATATATTATGCTTATTTTCAGATAAATTATATAAACAGAGCAGAAAACAAATATAATAATTTTTATCTCAATATATTCATCGATATTTTATAAATGTGCTAATTGTCGTGATTAATATTTAAATTTTTTATGACTTAAAATATATAACTATATTATAAATAATAATTATTATTAAGATATAAAAATAATAAAAACTTAAAATATATAATTATAATATTTAAAATGTTGTAATCTTATTTTAGTTTTCTTTTAATTTTCTAAAAATTTATCTATTCGATTGTATATAACCTATTCTTTACCTTTAGTAATAAAAAACACAAATTAGCTCATAAAAATACAATTTTCATACTTCTTTAAGAGTTCGCTAACGCCTCATTAACATTGTTGCTTTAAACAGTCATCAGAAACAGAAATAAACTGTTTTTCTCCGGATCAGGTAGCGCGTACCGGAGTAACAGTTTCTGTTTTATATAGTAATTAGAAAAAGAATATATGCCCTATAAAACCGCACTTCTATATCTTAGGATAGTGGAATTTATAATTTTGGAAGGTGTTTCTAATTTCATATTTTTAGCTAAATTTGTAAGTGAAAGAATAAATTCAATAAAAAAATGGAACGCTATATTACGATTAATATTTTAGCGTCCTTGTGCCCATAGAGCACGCGTTTCAGCGCAAAAATCAGCATAACAGCCTTCTTCAATGGCATCACGAATTCCCTGCATCAGTTGTTGATAATAAAAAAGATTATTCCAAGTCAACAACATACCCCCAAGAGATTCACCAGATTTGATCAAATGATGCAAATAAGCACAACTATAATCATGTGCTGCTGGACAAAGTGACTGCGGATCAAGAGGATGTGGATCTTCTGCATAACGCGCATTACGCAAATTAATTCTACCAAAGCGGGTAAAAGCTAAACCATGACGTCCTGCACGCGTCGGCATAACACAATCAAACATATCAACACCACGAGCAACACTTTGTAAAATATCATCAGGTGTCCCTACCCCCATAAGATAGCGTGGTTTATCCTCTGGTAAAATCGGACAAGTAGTATCCAATACTGCTGTCATAACACTCTGCGGCTCACCAACAGCAAGCCCTCCAATAGCGTAACCTTTTAAATCCATTTCTTTTAATGCTTGAGCAGAACGTTCACGCAGTTTCATATTATCACCACCTTGAACAATCCCAAACAATGCTTTATTGGGCTGATCTCCAAAAGCTGTTTTACAACGCTGCGCCCACCGCAATGAAAGTTCCATAGCTTCTTCCATTTCTTTTTCAGTTGCAGGTAATGCAATACATTGATCCAACTGCATCTGGATATCCGCACCAAGAAGTTCTTGAATTTCGATAGAACGCTCTGGACTCATTTCATAGTAAGCTCCATTAATGTAAGAGCGAAAAATCACACCTTGTTCAGTAATTTTACGGATTCCCGCCAATGACATAACCTGAAAGCCACCAGAATCGGTTAAAATAGGTCCGCTCCAGCGTGAAAATTCATGTAATCCTCCCAAACGCGCAACACGTTCAGCTCCTGGGCGTAACATTAAATGATAAGTATTCCCTAAAATGATATCTGCACCAAGATCACGTATCTGATCCATATACATAGCCTTAACGGTTCCCGCCGTTCCAACAGGCATAAATGCGGGTGTACGAACACATCCTCGCCCCGTTATAATTTCGCCTCGACGTGCATACCCATCTTGAGCAATTTTTCTATAATGAAATGTCTTTATCATAACTCTCGTCTTTTTGATTCCATCAATGCATATCTCTATAGAAAGAAAAAAGATATCCCCTTACGAGCATTGTCATAAGCTTTATGAATTAATTTTTGATTCGCTCAATATTGTAACCAGCATAAAAAATTAAACGAGATAAAAGAACATTTCTTGTTAAGAAATCACCATAATAAAAGTGATAATCTAGCTCCAGAAAAATAGTAAAATCCTTATAATATCATACCTCAAAATACCTACGCTTAACGCACTAAAGCCTTAATAGAACTACAAAATTATTATCACAATAATCTCATCTTCACATACTTCCATAAGCAATAACTTTGTACGCATAGAAGAAAATTCTGAACGCATTGCACAGTCTACAATATTGTTTACTTTTACAGATAAAAATTTTTCATCTGCTGAGCACGGCGATCCCCACGCTTAATAAAAGCGCAAATGAGCATAATCATTTATCCCCTTACAATATTGAGATAGCTCTTGGCACTTGAGATAATTCACAAAAGAAATTAACGTGTAAAAACACTTAAAAAAACTAAAAATGCTTTTTGTAAAGATTCTCAAATATCAAAAGCTCTATCGTAACATTAGAGGCTGAAAAAGCGTATGATGGTCCCCTCTTGCTCCTTCACAAGCTTTAAAGATGGTGGTGCATAATAGATTTATACTATTTATAGCTTTAAAACTATACACGCCACGAACGTCATTATGGAAGTGAATGTTGATAT
>NZ_JBHILP010000025.1:0-4318 GCF_042193375.1 Bartonella sp. TT67HLJMS | reverse complement strand
TTCTCTTCTTCTTTTCCTAAGACGGATGTTCTGATATTGGCTAAGAGCGCGTTTTGTTTAGCCATATCGGTTAATCCTGTACTGAAAAGAGCATTTGGCATGACCAAATAGCTTGCTGTCTGTGGTACAAGAGTGTCCACACCAGAACCCGAACCAGTTTCAAGAATTTCTTTGTGTAAACGGAAATCCCAGAAATTTTCATTCTTTTCATCAAACAGGTTTTGCGCAATATCGGCTTGTCCATGGCTTGAGTCTGGTCCATAAGCAGTCAGCGTATATTTATAAGGTAAACGACCTCTTGTGGTATAGCCATTTGCCAGTTTGAAAGAGTTTTCCTGTGCTTTCCCAGAGACTTGAATAAGCGAAAGTCCACCGATATTCGAAGGATCAGCAGCATTTACTACACTATTTTTATCCCCTGAATCGCTTTTGATATAAACTGTTGTGTTGCCTGAGACATCACCGTGAATGAGAAGCCTATCGGTTTTTTGATCGGCACTTGCTACGCCATCACTCCAAGCAATGTTGAAGTAAATCTTTGCGTCACCAGAGGCTTTGTAGACTTCTTGCGTGTCTGGTTTACCAGAACCTATATGCAATGTGTGATAATGCTCTTCTGTTGGTCCATTAAAGATAATGGAGCTATTGTCGAGATTAAGCGTGGAAATATCAGAACGAGATCTTTGAGCAATATCAATCAGTTGGCCATCATCATCTGTTTCATGGGCACTGTTTTTTAAGATCCATTGCGTATTGTTTTTTAGATCAAAGTGTACATTTCTATTTTTAGCAATATTCGCTCTGCCTTCTAGAATAGACTGATCAGCGCTTAATGTGAAAGTGCCGTTGGAAATTATATTAACATTTTCGTTGTTCCACGACTCGTCTTCTTTTGAAAAAATACCATCTCCTAATAAAACATCGGCATGGATTTCTGAATTTGTGAGGTTGACTTTACCGATTGAAAGATCTGCATTCTCTGTAATGTCTGGATCAGAGAAAGCAGTAATAAAAATTCCAGCACCGTTGTCAGCGGAGAGTTTTGTATTGGTCAAATTGATTGCATTGCTTTGATGTTTTTCTAGATCATCTGATTCATCTGGGTCAGGATTAGAGATAACGACAAACTGCAAGCCAGCGATTCCTGCTGTTGCAGAAACATTGGTGACATCAATCTGTCCACCACCCTCTACAAGCAATGCAACTTCTTTTGCTTCTATTTTGCTGTTCTCACTATTTTGTGCATTAGCAGGGACATTGATCAACTTAATTGTGCTACCATCAAATGCAGAAAGACCGACGTTAACTTTTTCAATGATTGTTTTGCCCTTTAATTCAACTCGACTATCTATATCGTTTGTTTTTACACCAACGTTGATTCTTTCTTCTGTATCATTATCTTTGGGGTCAGCACCGATTATTGTTATATCTTTGCTAAAGATCTTACCACCGTCGGATGCAACAAGACCAGTCACAACTTTTTCGAGGGTTGTTTTGCCATTTAAATTGATTTCGCTATTCGCATTGTCGGCCCACACTCCTATAGCAACAGACATCGCTACTATTGCTTCTCTGCCTATTATTGTGAGACTTTCATTACTAGCGATTTTACCACCATCTATTGCGGAAAGTCCTACTGAAGCATTTTTAAGTGTTGTCTTACCATGTAATTCAATTACGCTGTTCGTGCCATCTGCACGTGCACCTTCTTCTGCGGTTAGAGCAACGTTTGTGACATCAATCTGTCCGCCATTTGTTGCGTACAATGCTATTCCTTCTGCGGTCACAGATCCTCCAGAGACTGTTATTGTCGAGTGATCATTTGCAGATATGCCTGTGTTTGCATTCGTGACTGTTACATCTTTTAAAGCGACTGTACTGTTTTTGTCTGCTGCTATTCCAGCGAGTAGTGGCGTATCATTTTTAACACTCGATATCGTCACACCTTCCAGTTTGTTCTTTTCGCTCTTAGTGTTTTCGAAGTAAGCACCAAATTGGGAAGCTTTAATGGATCCCCCAGTTATGCTGATTGCACCACTATTTCTTGCTCCAATTCCGATGTTGCTATCACTAATCGTTGTGTTTCCAAGCAACTTAATTACACTATCAGAGCCATCAGCACCTGCACCGACACCATCGCCATCTGTTGTTTTTAGAGTAACATCTGTGGCCGTAATATGACCACCTGTTGTTGTCCCTAATGCTGCTATTTTTCCAGTTACATTTCCTCCGGTCATATTTATTGTGCCATTGTCATATGCATAGAGCCCAGAGTTATCAGATGATGTAATTTGTGCATTGTCGGTTAAAGTAACGGTGCTGCCGTTTTGAGCATCTATTGTTGCACCATCTGTCTCAAATGATCCTCCAGAAATTGTTATTGTAGAATCATTATCCGCATTTACGGCATGGTGTGTTTGAGTCACTTTTACATTTTTTAAAGCGACGGTACTTCCTTGGTCTGCTTGGATTCCAGCGAGTAGTGGCGCATCGTTTTTACCGCTCGATATCGTCACATTGTCCAGATAGTTTTCTTCGCTTTCACTTTTAGAAAAGACAGCACCAAATTGGGAAGCTTTAATGCTTCCTCCCTTCATACTGATTGCGCCATTGTTTTCTGCTTTAAGACCAATTGCACTATCACTGACCGTTGTATTTTCCAACTCAATCACACTGTTAGAGCCATCAGCATTTGCACCGATACCATCGTCTGTTGTTTTTAGAGTACCATCTGTGATGGTAATATGTCCGCTATTTTCTGCAGACAATGCTATTATTTTTCCAGCTACAGTTCCTCCAGTCATCTTGATTACGCCATTGTCATGTGCATAGAGCCCAGAGTTATCAGATGATGTAATTTGTGCATTGTCGGTTAAAATAATGGTGCCGCCGTTTAGAGCAGCGATTGTTGCTAGTTCTGCATTAAATGATCCTCCAGAGACTGTTATTGTGGAAGAATTATCTGCGACTACGGCATTTATTGCTTGAGAGATGGTTACATTTTTTAAAGCGACGGTACTTCCTTTGTCTGCTTGGATTCCATAGTCTAGTAGCTTATCGTTTTCAATATTTGATATCGTCACATTTTCCAGTTTGTTTTTTTCGCTATTACTATTCTCGAAGACAGCACCAGCTACAGAAGCTTTAATGCTTCCCCCAGTCATACTGATTGCACCATTGTTTTCTGCTTTAAGACCAATTACACTATTATTAATCGTTGTATTTTCCAACTCAATTACACTCTTAGAGTCCTTAGAAAAGACACCAAATCCATTACCCTGTGTTTTTAGAGTAACATCTATGACCGTAATATGACCACCTGTTGTTGCCCCTAATGCTGCTATTTTTCCAGTTACATTTCCTCCGGTCATATTTATTGTGCCATTGTCATATGCATAGAGCCCAGAGTTATCAGATGATGTAATTTGTGCATTGTCGGTTAAAGTAACGGTGCTGCCGTTTTGAGCATCTATTGTTGCACCATCTGTCTCAAATGATCCTCCAGAAATTGTTATTGTAGAATCATTATCCGCATTTACGGCATGGTGTGTTTGAGTCACTTTTACATTTTTTAAAGCGACGGTACTTCCTTGGTCTGCTTGGATTCCATAGTCTAGTAGCTTACCGTTTTCAATACTTGATATCGTCACATTTTCTAGTTTGTTTTCGGCGCTTTTACTGTTCACGAAGACAGCACCAGCTACAGAAGCCTTAATGCTTCCTCCTGCCATACTGATTGCACCACCGTTTTTTGCAGAAAGTCCGATTTTAGCATCACTAATAATGGTATTTTCCAGCTCAATCACGCTGCCTGTGTTCTCAGAAAATGCACCGAATCCATCGGTATAGTTAGAGTTATCATTTGGTGTATCTATTTTTGTACCCTTTGTTTTTAGAGTACCACCTGTGATCGTAATATGCCCGCCGTTTTTTGTAGACAATGCCGCAAATTTCCCTGTTACGTTTCCTCCGGTCATTGTGATTGTGGAGTCAGGACCTTTTGCGTAGAGCCCAGCGTTATCAGATGATGTAATTTGTGCATTGTCGGTTAAAGTAATGGTGCTGCCGTTTTTAGTGGCTATTGCTGCCTCTTTTGCATCAAATGATCCTCCAGAGACTGTTATTGTGGAAGAATTATCTGCGACTACGGCATTGACTGTTTGAAATACTTTTACATTTTCTAACGTCACTGTACCGTTTTTGTTTGCCTTTACTCCAAAGTTCAGTGGCGTATCGTCTTTACCGCTTGATATTGTTACATTTTCCAGCTTGTTTTTGTCGCTGTTACTGTTCATGAAGATTGCACCAAAATCAGAAG
>NZ_JBHILP010000024.1:0-4751 GCF_042193375.1 Bartonella sp. TT67HLJMS | reverse complement strand
CAACTGTCTCACAATTTCTCCCTTCATGGTGATGTAAGCTATCAACAAAAGCTTCAGAAAACTGGTATAAGTGGTGCTAGCTTTTCAGGTGGAATACGCTATCAGTTTTAAGACAAGGCTGTAAAAATAGCCTATCATTCTATTCAATTTAAAAAAAGGCAGCTCAATGTGCTGCCTTTTCGCTTTATATAAATCCTAATGACACTAAAACTACCCCCTCCCTTTTTATCAAAAAAAATATAAGGTATTTTTATCCAGAATATATTAAAACCCACAAATAATGAAAGCGGAAACCTTTTAATAAAAAGGCAGTTTTATTGACCAAAGTACCTTTCATTTAAAGCTTTAACATAAAGCTCTTTATTAATTACGTTTTTAAACTGAAGATATGTCTGTTTTATCGCCCTCAATAAGATAAGCAATTATAAGAAACTTTCCCCTCATCTGAAAACTCAAACAAATTTTTTGTCTATAAAATATTCAAACAAGAAAAAACACAAAAAACTATAAACGATAGGATCGTAAAATATATTCGAATAATTATTATAAAATGTCTTAAGAGACATAAAGAACTCTCAGTAATTATCAAAAATTATGTTTATTATTTTATCAAGATATAAAAAATAATCCCACTACAAACAGAAAATCAATAAACTCATTTAATAAAAAATAAACTATACATAATATGCATTTTCATGAAGATTATTTAAAATATTTGACAGAGAAGTAAAAATAGCTTACCGAGCTAGAGGTAATGTAACAACACTAAGAACAGTAACTCATTTTCTATTCTTCTTATGAGGTCGGTGGGGAAATGAATATTGGGGACTTCAAAGGAGAATACGGGTGTATAAAAAATCCCTTTTATCATATACAGCAACAGTCGCGATCATACTCTCTAGTATCTATTCCAATGCACATGCTGAATCTCTTGAAGCTTCAGGAGAAGGACAAAGCGTCATCGGAGAAACCGGAAAATCCTATGAAATTCTTCATGCAAAAGAAAGTGGCAAAATCACTGGTGAAAATTTAACAGTAACCGGAAATAAAGACACCAATAAAGGCCCCAGCGAAGGCGGTATCACCCCTCCTCCCGGATCATCTTCTTTAGAATCACCCGCTGCTGTAACAGCTGAAGGCAAGAACAGTATGATCACATTAACGGGGGATAAAACAACCATTAAAGGAACTGATTCTGCCATTATCGTAGGTGTTAAAGCAAAAGACGGTGGCACGATCTCCATAACTGGAGGCTCCATTAATGCTTCTGATTTTGGTGCAATCTTCATGAACAGTAACAGCGACAAAAACAAGCTGGAAAATGTAACAATATCAAGCGGTGATGATAAAACACTACTGGGATTCGGAGCAGGAGCAGAAAACAGTACAGTCACTTTAAAGGATGTAATCATAAAACAAACAAACAATGCTGTAAGTGCACAAGGTGGCTCTACAATAACAATCACTGGAGGTTCATTTGCTTCAAAAGAAGCAACAATAGTTGCCTCGCAAAACAGCAAAGTCACTATAAACGATTCTACGATTACATCATCTGACGACTCTGGACTCTGGGCAAAAGAAAGTGGCACGATCTCCATGACTGGAGGCTCTATTAATGCTTCCCACGCTGGTGCTAGCTTCTTGAACAGTAACAGCGACAAAAATAAGCTGAAAGGTGTAACAATATCAAGTAATGAAGACGGAAAACAAATAACCTTTGGAGTAAAGGTACAAGAGAACAGTACAGTCACTTTAGAAGATGTAACCGTAAAACAAGCAGAAAACGCTATTCTTGCAAATAATAGTTCTAAAGTAAAGGTCACTGGAGGCTCATTCGCTTCAAAAGAGGCAACAATAGCTGCCTTGAAAAACAGTGACATCACTATAGAGGGCGCTCAAATTACATCATCTAATAACTCTGGACTCGTGGCACAAAATGGTGGCTCAATCTCTATGAATGGAGGTTCCATTAAAGCTTCACAAGCTGGTGCTTACTTTTTGAACAGTAATAGCGACAAGAACAAACTAAAGGATGTAGAAATATCAAGTAATGAAGGCGGAACACCTATACTCTTTGGAGTAAAAGCAGAGAAGAACAGTAAAGTTGATTTAGAAGGTGTAAGATTCTCTCAAGCAGACAGTGGTATATCTGCAGATAGTAATTCTGAAATAACAATCTCTAAAGGAGAGTTTGACTCTAAAAAGGTAACTATACACGCTGAAAACGGCAGCACAATCACTTTAAAAGACAATACTAAAGTTACATCATCTGATAACGTTGGGCTCATGGCAGAACAAGAATCCACAATCAACATGACCGGAGGAGAAGTAACTGGAAAAACAGGAGTCGTTGGAGCAAAAAATGGCGGACACATTACGGTAGAAAATGTTACCCTAACAATAGATGGCGCCGATCCCATTGAAAATAACGAATCAATTACAAGTGGTTTTGGTGCATTTTCTGAGGGTAAAGATAGTCTAATTGAGTTAACTGGAGATGATACAAAGATTAAAAATAGTATAGTTGGACTTCAGACAAAAAAAGAGGGTGCAATCAGTATGAATGGAGGCTCCATTAATGCCTCATACGTTGGTGCTCGCTTTACGGAAAGTAAAAGCAACAAAAACAAACTGAAGAATGTAATAATATCCAGCAATAAAGAGAATGAGCTACTAGTCAATGGAATCAATGCAGGAAAAGAAAGTATAGTCTCTCTAGAAAATGTAAACGTAAAACAAGCAGAAAACGCCGTTGTTTCAGATAGTAATTCTAAAATAGAGATTACTGGAGGATCGTTTGATGCAAAACTAGCAACAATCGCTGCTCTAAACGGCGGCACCATTATTTTAACCGACAATGCACAAATTACATCATCTGATAACTCTGGGCTCTATGCACATGACAATGGCGTAATCAAGATGACTGGAGGAACTGTAGCTGGAAAAATAATAGCATTGTCTGCAGAAAATAGCGGACATATTACCATCACAGATGGTACTCTAAAAACAACAGACGATGGTATCGGTGCAGATGCTGATGGCTCTAAAAGTGTGATTGAGTTGGAAAATACAACGGTCAGTGATAGT
Organism: Bartonella sp. TT67HLJMS; assembly: GCF_042193375.1. NCBI lineage: Bacteria > Pseudomonadati > Pseudomonadota > Alphaproteobacteria > Hyphomicrobiales > Bartonellaceae > Bartonella > Bartonella sp. TT67HLJMS. The sequence continues at coordinate 1,664 of NZ_JBHILP010000024.1, read as the reverse complement.
GCAATTGGTCTTAAAGCAGAAAACAATGGTGCAATCAGTATGACTGGGGGAAGCATTAAAGCTTCTGTAGCTGGTGCTGTCTTTTCTAAAAGTGAGAGCGAAGAAAACTATCTGGACAATGTGATAATATCAAGTAGTAAAGGCGGTGCGCTACTAGGCTATGGAATTCAAGCAGAAGAAACAAGTAAAGTCACTTTAAAAAATGTAACCATCTCTGACGCAATTAATGCCGTAGCTGCGTATGACAATTCTACAATAAAAATCTCTGGGGGATCATTTAAGGCAGAAGATGAAACAATATATGTAGCAGATGGCGGCACCATCAATTTAGACGATGCAGCACAAATTACCTCATCTAATAGTTATGGACTCCGTGCAGACGGTTTAAACTCTACCATCACAATGAATAAAGGACACGTCAAAGGGGACCGTACAGCATTGAGTGCGGAAGGTGGTGGTCATATTACGGTCACAGGTGTTACTATCACAACAGAAAAGCAGCTTAGCGGATTAGGTGCAAGTGTTATCAATTCTAATAGTATGATCGAATTGCGTGGAACAGATATTAAAGACACTTCGACTGGACTCCTTGCACAAGACGGCGGCGTAATCAAAATGAAGAAGGGAACCATTACAACTTCTACAGTTGGTGCTACCATTTCAAACAGTAAGAGCAACGAAAACAAATTGGAAGATGTGACAATATCAAGCAATGGAAAAGGTAACTCGATCATATTTACAGGATTAAATGCCCAAGCAAGCAATATCACTTTAGAAAATGTACACATTACACAAGCATTCACCGGCGTAATGGCAATGGATCATTCTCAAATCACAATCTCTGGAGGATCATTTGCTGGAAACAATGTGGGGATACGTGCAGAGAGTGGAAGCACCATTACTTTAGCTGAAAATGCCCAAATTACATCATCTAATGGTTATGCCCTCCATGCAACCGGCTTAGACTCCACCATCACAATGATGACAGGAAGTATAACAGGAACAGAGGCAGCATTAGCTGTTGAAAACGGTGGGCATATTGATGCAACAAATATTTCTGCAACAGCAGAGAAAAATGGCATAAAATTTGAAAATCCTGAAGAAGATACAACCTCAGAAATTAATTTAACCAACGCAAAGCTTCACATTAAAAACGGTACTGGAATTAATGTAGATGAGTCAACCGGCACAGTCAATCTTGGCGAAAAATCAGAAATCCGTGGTGATGTTTTACTAGTAAACAAAGATTCAACAAAAGGAAATAATTTCACTTTCACCCTCAATTCTGATGACTCCATATTAGAGGGTAGAGCAAAAATTATTAACAGCCCTAAAACAATCTTTAATTTGCAAAACAATACACAATGGATTGTAAAAAACAGTGCCCATGAAACAGATGAAGATGGTCAACTGCTTGATATTGCTCAAAGATCTCGTTCTGATGTTTCCACGCTTAATCTCGATAATAGCTCCATTATCTTTAGCGAACCAACAGAAGAGCATTATCACACATTGCATATAGGTTCTGGTAAACCAGACACACAAGAAGTTTACAAAGCCTCTGGTGATGCAAAGATTTACTTCAATATTGCTTGGAGTGATGGCGTAGCAAGTGCCGATCAAAAAACCGATAGGCTTCTCATTCACGGTGATGTCTCAGGCAA
>NZ_JBHILP010000023.1:0-5818 GCF_042193375.1 Bartonella sp. TT67HLJMS | reverse complement strand
TAAAAGACGCTGGTAAAAAACCTCATGAACAGGTTTATCTCCCACCTTGACCACAATAAAGGGGTATGTGCGCATTAATCCCATAACCGCTTCACCATGCTTTGGGGATTAGACAACACAAACTCAGGCAAAATGACCGTTAAGCCCCGAGGTAAAAGCACACCATATTTGGCAATCTCTGGATTGGCTTCTAGTGTGGCTTCTAAATAACCGTTTAGTGCCCCAACTTGGATGCGGTCTCTGAACACTGCCATGGCATGGTGAAAGCAGATAAGATCGAGACTCATATCCTCTAGCTCTACAACAACATGCTTTTCTGGTATCTTCATGGAATTTGTCCCACTTGGTATTGTCCCACCTGATATTGTCCTTGCGGTTTTCCTCCATTGAAAAAGGGCAAGAGAGTAATGGAATAGCGGATGCGTTGTGATTGACCAGAGCGACTGATATAGTCGTGGTCTTTATTGATCGTGGTGATCACCACGGGACCATGGAGAAGGACACTATAGGTCGTATCATTGATCCAACGAAGCATCTGGACAGGCTTTGCTCTTCGAATGGTTCTGCTTATGGCATCAATGGCTACACGGTCACCAAATTCTTCTGGAAACCAAACGCCATGAATGGTTTTTGCATCATTGCCATAGCCGGTAAATTGCAAACTGGGGGACCTGCCAAAACGCTCTAGGAAAACCCATGTGGCAGAAAACTCTTCTTCAAAGGATTGGAAATTCAGCCAGTCCACATAAAATTGATGCGCTCCTAACATCATCAAAGGATCTCTCATAGGCTCCCTCCCCTCATTCTGTTCCCCCATGCAGAGCATTGGCACGTACCCGTTGAATGGCGTGGGCAACCGCATGACCAGTGGCAATGGGATCACGGGCGCCATTGACATGCACTGTTACATTTTGATTGTGGGTGGTGGTGGAGCGGTCTTTCTCTCTTTGTTCTCTCACAGAGTAATTGGCATGCCCCGCCCCCGCAAATTGTGCAATCGGTTGAATGGCTGTTGTGCCTCCCAAAAAACTTGGCAAAAACTCTCTTAAATTAATGGACCCAAACCACCCCTTCATGCGATGAGGCAAAGATTTACAAAAATCTGTCAATTGTGAGATGGTGCCCATAAAACCATCGACAATCCAACTCGCTAAATCTTCCCCTGCTTGTTCCATACTTGCCTTGGCATCATCAGAGAGCTTTTCGCGGCAAAAAAGCTCTTTCTAAACTGAAACTTCTTAAAATCCCCTTTTTACACTTCTCTCCAAGCAAAGATAAAACTGTCAAGACATATGAGTGTCATCTAAGAGTAATTGCGTGAAACCATAACCACTATAAACAGACACTAATATTTGTATCGTATTGTATCTATTTACTTACGTATAAAAGAAGAAGATAAAATTGTAATACAATTAAAAATTCATACGATTAATCAAAAGAAATTGTACAGCATCACAAAACATCAATTGTTTGAAGATTATAAGTAAAAAATTAATCAAAACAAAAATCTTTCTTGGTAATTCTGGATACTTCCTCGACAGCCTCCTCTTCTTTTCAAAGATGAAAGCCTAAAAAGAAAAAATAGAATAACAAACCATTATTCCGCTTTGTATTAAAGCTCTGTTCACATTAAACCATTGTACTTATAGCGCTTAACCTGATATTTTAGTATTTTTGAAAAAAATATGAAAAAGATGTCTGATTTTTCATTCTACTTTTAAGTGACACTTAGACACTCTCATTGCTCTTCAAGTCCGCGCATATAATAAGTTTTTCCCTCATCCTTAAAACAAAGAAAAAAAACTATTATAACTGACTGCAACTTGCGGAAAATTGGGTGTCTTTCCCTATAACACCAAGATCTTTAATTAAAAGCGGTTTTCCTATTTCTCCATTATAGGCTTTAACGTGAATGGTCTTTCCCTTCACATCTATGAGGTAATAATCTCCATTAAAAAGCGCACCAGCTGTATAGATAGGGATATTTCCAAAAACCTTATCATTTTTCGCACGGCAATAAGACTGATAATGCGTGTGACCCACGAAGATTGCTTTAACATTATGAGAAGTAATAATTGACTTAAAGACCGACAAATCTTTAGCATTCTTTTTACGAATAAAAAAGGATTCACCGTCAATGGAAGCAGCACGCGCATCATGAAAATTAATGATTGTCACTTTACCTCTTGCATCAGCAGCAGCTAAATCGTTCCTAAGCCAATCTAAAGATTTATTGATTTGCACCTGCATAGACTGTCCCATCAAACGAACCGTATAGCTTGGATAATTGTGAAGCTGCACATAGTGAACATCTCCATAATCCCAAGAATAACTCAAACTTCCCCTTATCGAGCGAATATTTCTACCCGAAATGGGAACCAAACTTTCAGTAACATCTGCATTGAAATGCGATAATTGACTACGATATTTTTTGATTTCCGATACCATTCTTGAAACTGCACTTATAGCACAAGCATCTTTGTAAAAACTGAATTCTTGAGGATTTGTACAATTACCAACATTATTGGCATAATCATGATTCCCTAGCCCCTCATAGACAGGCGCTCCAAAATTTTTATAAACATTTTTATAATCATCATAGTTCTTTTGTTGTCCAAACTCCGTCAGATCACCATTGACAATATGGAACGCGGCCTTGTGCGCTTTTATCACACCAGCAACCTGCTCATTTATCTTTAACCATGGCTCTCTGTTTGTTATTCCATTGGCATCACCAGAGTTTAAACGCCACGGTTGCGGATCAGCCATGATGATAGCAGTATAATTTTTTGCGAGAGACTTTTCTTTCATAGACCAGCCCATGAATGCATCATGATAAAGCCTCTCGTCCCTTCTTGACTTTTCAGAATCAAGGTTAAAACAACCAGAGAGAGTAAAAGCAATCACGGTAATTACCAATTTAACTTTATATCTCATAAACCTATCACCATAAAAACGTTACATATTTTATTATATTATAAAAAATTCTTCAGAAGCAATTTTTTAGATTTTCTTGTCAAGAGTGTGTCAAAAATTCAAAAGAACGAAAGCAATGATCCTTCAATGAAGGTGCACTTTGATAATATAAAAGCACTGTTGGTTTCAAACCTTCAACTTCAAGCACTTTAATTTATTGAGATTAATGAGCTTGGGCTCTGTCAAATGCTATCGATACATCAACAGATACAAAAAACTAGTTATTTATCAAAACTTATCAAATGTTCGTATACTATTAAAATATCCCCCACAGAAGAAAAAATGTGTTCTGTATGCTAGAGTCGTCAACTCCTTTGGATATCAAGATCAAATACATTAGAATCTTATGATAAATAAGGTAGAAATAATCAAAAGTTCTAGAAACAGTGTTTAAGTATTACAGTCATAACTCACTTTGATAAAATATAAAACTGCAGAAGTATCATAAAAAACATTATTATTACTTTACAAAAAAACAATATAAAATATGTAAGTATTATAATAATATTTAAATTTATATAATATATATTTACATTAAATTTAATTATATAATATAAACAATTATAAGAACATTGTGTATTAAATATAAATTCATATAATGTTAATATCAGTTAATTTTTAATTTTGACAAGAAAACAAAAATATCTTACAAAACTAAAGACAATTATCGAAATTAATAACAACTATCCATTTTCACTTCTTCTTATGAAGTTTTCGGGGGAATGAATATTTTGGGGCTCTCATAAGGAGAATATTGGTGTATAAAACATCCCTTTTATCATGCACGGCTGCAGCCGCTATCATCCTGTTCAACATCCAGTTCAGTGTACATGCTGAAACCCTCGAAGTTTCTGATGGAAAAACAGTACCAGTATCCGATAAAACCTATGAAACTATTCACGCAAAAGATGGCGGAAAAATCATTGGAAAACATTTAACCATTGTTACGAATAAAGATATAGACCAAGACACGAACAAAACCGTCTATGCTGTAACAGCAGAAGGTGCTAACAGTGCAATTGAGTTACTGGAGGGCACAACCATTAAAGGCACTGGTTCTGGTATTTTCTTAGGCCTTGAAGCCAAAGACGGTGCTACACTTCAAATGACTAAGGGAACAATTACATATTCTGGAACGGGTGCCTCCTCATCTGGCATTTTATCTAGCACTGGTGCTTCCTTTTCTGACAGTAAGAGTAAAAAAAACAAGCTGGAAGATGTGGTAATATCGAGTGAAAACGATAACCGTTTACTACCCTTAGGAATAAGTGCTAAAAACAGCACAGTAACCTTGAACAATGTAACCGTTACTCAAGCACTAATAGGCATATTTGCAGAGGATCACTCAACAATAACAGTGTCTGGAGGATCACTCGATGGGGACACTGATGGGGTATATGCTGGGAACGGCAGCACCATTACTTTAAACAACAATGTTACAGTCGCATCATCTAAGAGTAATGCACTCCATGCAGATGGTATAGAATCCAAGATCACAATGAAAGGAGGGGCTGTCATAGGAGGAAGTTTGAATGGACATGGAGGCGCATTATTTACAGAAAATGGTGGACGTATTGAAATTACGGATGTTACTCTAACAACCAATAACTTCGGAAACGGTGCAAATGCCAATGGCTTTGGAAGCATAATTGAATTAAAAGGCAAAACAAGCATTGAAAAAGTTAGAAACGGACTGAGAGCAGAAAAAGGTGGTAAAATCACCAGCGAAGATTTAACAATAACTGCTTATGAAAACCAAGAATACAGTATTTCTGGTATAATAGCCATTGATCCCAATAGTGAAATTCAATTAAAGGGTCATACAACTATTGAAAAAGTTTCGTACGGTCTTGGAGCCTATAATGGTGGTAAAATTACCAGTGGAGATTTAACAATAGTCGGTGGTAAAGTAATTGATCAAGACCCCGATGAAGCACGATCTGGTGTATGGACGGAGGACTCTGGTAGTGAAATTCAGTTAACGGGCAAAACAACCATTCAAAATTTTTATGAAGGTCTTTACGCTGATAGTGGGAGTAAAATCATTAGCGGAGATTTAACAATAATCGGTGGTGAGTCCGAAGAAGCAACCGTTGGTGTAAGCACTTGGGAGGCCGGTAGTATAGTTGAATTAAATGGCAAAACAACCATTCAAAATGTTGATATTGGTCTCGCTACTGGTGAAGATGGCACAACTAAGATGGTTAATGGCGCTATTGATACTAATTCTAAAGATCTAGATCCCCAATCCGACACTCCTCAGAATGGGAAGAAAAATAAAATAGAAGCAAAAAAAGCTGCACTGGTTGTAATAAATGGCGGACATATTGATCTGAAAGATGTTTCTGCCACAGCAGAAGTTGCCGGTTTACAATTCGCAACTTTCTCTGACAACAATCCAAATGGCTCGCATGATCCACAAAAATATCATAGCAATGAGATCAATCTGACCAATGCAGAGCTTCATACTGAAAATGGTACAGGAATTTTTGTTGGAACTGTTGTTGAAAAAAGCATCGAAGATGCGGCAGCCCCATCAATCGGCACAGTCAATCTTAAAAAATCAGAAGTCCATGCTGACGTATTATTAGGAGATGGTATTTTTTGGGACAAAATGTCATGGAAAGATAAAGATTTGTGGGATGGTAAAGAGGTTAAAGCGATCTCCAACGGCACCTTCACATTAAACGCTGATCAGTCTACTCTAGAAGGCAGAGCGAATATTGCTAAAGACAGAAATGTACACTTTGATCTGAAAAACGATTCAACATGGACGTTGAAAATCAGCAAAAACGAAAAAGATAATGATGGCAATCTCCTTGATATTGCTCAAAGATCTCGT
>NZ_JBHILP010000022.1:1999-6065 GCF_042193375.1 Bartonella sp. TT67HLJMS | reverse complement strand
TAAAAGACGCTGGTAAAAAACCTCATGAACAGGTTTATCTCCCACCTTGACCACAATAAAGGGGTATGTGCGCATTAGTCCCATAACCGCTTCACCATGCTTTGGGGATTAGACAACACAAATTCAGGTAGAATAACCGTTAAGCCCCGCGGTAAAAACACACCATATTTGGCAACCTCTGGATTGGCTTCCAAGGTAGCTTCTAAATAGCCATTTAATGCCCCAACTTGGATGCGGTCTCTGAACACTGCCATGGCATGGTGAAAGCAGATAAGATCAAGACTCATATCCTCTAGCTCTACAACAACATGCTTTTCTGGTATATTCATGGAGTCTGTCCCACCTGGTATTGTCCTTGCGGTTTTCCGCCATTGAAAAAGGGCAAGAGAGTAATGGAATAGCGGATGCGCTGTGATTGACCAGAGCGACTGATATAGTCGTGCTCTTTATTGATCGTGGTGATCACCACGGGACCATGGAGAAGGACACTATGGTCGTATCATTAATCCAACGAAGCATCTGGACAGGCTTTGCTCTTCGAATCGTTCTGCTTATGGCATCAATGGCTACACGGTCACCAAATTCTTCTGGAAACCAAACTCCATGAATGGTTTTTGCATCATTGCCATAGCCGGTAAATTGCAAACTGGGGGACTTGCCAAAACGCTCCATACAAACCCATGAGGCAGAAAACTCTTCTTCAAAGGATTGGAAATTCAGCCAGTCCACATAAAATTGATGCGGTCCTAACATCATCAAAGGATCTCTCATAGGCTCCCTCCCCTCATTCTGTTCCCCCATGCAGAGCATTGGCACGTGCCCGTTGAATGGCGTGGGCAACCGCACGACCAGTGGCCACAGGATCACGGGCGCCATTGACATGCACTGTTACATTTTGATTGTGGGTGGTAGTGGAGCGGTCTTTCTCTCTTTGTTCTCTCACAGAGTAATTGGCATGCCCCGCCCCCGCAAATTGTGCAATCGGTTGAATGGCTGTTGTGCCTCCCAAAAAACTTGGCAAAAACTCTCTTAAATTAATGGACCCAAACCACCCCTTCATGCGATGAGGCAAAGATTTACAAAAATCTGTCAATTGTGATAGGTGCCCATAAAACCATCAACAATCAGGATAAAACCGCGTACAATGCGTAACGTCATGCTTCACTCCTTGCTGCTTTACGATAAGTTTCAAACGTATCGCCAAAAGTGTGCATCATTTTCTTTTGGATATCTTCAGTAAGCCAATCAAATATGCGCTATTACACCGGCTACCGAAAATTAAATCTCCTAAAGGTGGCACTTCTTCTGCATCAAATTTCACCCGAAACTGTCCTAATTGTAAAATACTGTTGCAATTTAAATCGCGATCAAACCAAACCCGCCCCCCAGCAGTGCACCCCGCGCAATCAGATCATCAAGAAACTGCGTGAGAGAGCGGGTAATAGCAATGACATAGTGAGAAGTCAGATTCTCGTCATTAGCCCAAGGGCTAAAACTGTTAGTGATAGTTTTTTCAACGCTGCACAGGTGCACACTACATTGACAAAACGCCAGAGTGGATCACTGGAGTTGGTATGGTTTCCCCATAAAATGCGTCCATTGGCAGCCATTTTCCCTACAGTATTATCTAAATGCATATTTTGGCTAAGCCGTGCTAGTATAAAGGTAGCAATATCAGCTTGATTGAAACGCTTTGCCTCATGATCGATTTCGCCATCAAAATAGCTAATCGGGCGCGCCGTACCTAAAATGCCTTTAACATCTTGATTGGAAGGAGACAAAAAAAACACCTCCCCTTCACTTATCACGTTTGATAAACATCGCAGCCGCAAAAGGACTTGCTAGTTTAATACTAATACCACCCTCACTATTTGCCATCCGTACAAAGGGAGCAATCAAATAACAAAAATGCAATAATTAAATTTTCCCCTGAAGATATAGTGGAACTCGCGGCAGAGCTTTATAAAAAGTTACAAGAGCTTATTCAAGACATCAACGACAGTGAAGAAATAGAGCTTACCTTGCCTCTTTTTAAAATTGCATTTAAAACATCAAATAGAGGTTGAAAAAACACTCAAGAACGACACCAACCCAACCTAACCATCATTAAAAATGGAAAATGAAGGTGCCTTTCTCCTTACATTAAGATTTTTAATAACAATTTGTTTTTAAAATATCATATCTTTTTTTGCTTTTTTGGCTGATTTGGGAGCAAACTTCACAATTTATAGATTTTTTTCAAAGGGTCTTCAAAGGCGGTTTTCTAGGCTTCCACAGAGTTTTTAAATCCTCAAAGCCTTTTCCTATTTTTTCCATTGAAACACAGTTTTTTCTCGTTTTTTCTCATTTTTAGATGTAAAAATCCATTTTGACAAAATGCGCATTTAATGGTGAAAATTAATCATTTAAAAAAATCATAAATTCCCACCCAATCTCACCTATTCCCACTTAAAAAACTCCTGTCAAACGACAAGCTTTCTTTTTTGTATACTCACAGCAGCATAGATACTGCTATTCTTTATTGCTCATTTCCTCTTTTCTGGTTTCTTTTTTAATATCTTCTCCATTATTTTCTTTCTTGTGATAACTCAACAAAGTTTATCTCTAAATAATCCACAATAATAAAACGATGATCTACAATTAAAAAATTATAAACAACTTTTAATATCTTCAATTATTTTATAAATTTTTAATAAATTAGTGATTTAAATATTTTAATTTTTAATATTATAAAATAATTTTTATTTATAATTTAGTTTTATATTTATTTCACAATGAATAATAAAATAAATTTAGAATAAAACATTATGTATTTTATTATAAAATTTATAATTATACTTTACACGCAAATAAAAACAATCTATTCGTCTCAAAGCAGAAAACCATCCATTTGATATCCTTCTTAGTAAGCGGGGGAGGAATGTGTGGGGCTTATAAGTTAGGAAAATATCAATGTATAAAAAATCTCTGTTACTCTGTACAGCGGCTATCGCTGTTACGCTGTTTGGCACCCAATTCAACGCATATGCTGAAAATGTTCTTAAAAATGATGTAAAAGATACAACAAAGACTGCCACTAAAGGCAGTTCCTATGATGCAATTGAGGCAACAAGTGGTGGCAAAATCAACGGTGAAGATTTAAAAGTAACCTCTCCTGATCCTGAAAAATTCGGCACTGGTGTAGCGTCGAAAAATTCCGGCAGTGAAATTACGTTAAAGGGCACAACAACCATTGAAAAAGTTAAGAACGGACTTTTTGCAGGAGAAGGCGGTAAAATCACCAGCGAAAATTTAACAATAAATGCAACCGATATTGGTTTAGTAGCCATAAATTCTGGTAGCAAGATTGAGTTAACGGGCACAACAACCATTGAAAAAGTTACTAGCGGGCTTCAAGCAAAAGACGGTGCAGTAATTACTAGTAAAGATTTAACGATAACCCTTAATGAATCTGGAGAACCTAATACGGGAGAATCTATTGTTGGTGTGCTCGCCCAAGATGCTAATAGCAAGATTGAGTTAAATGGAAAAACAACCATTGAAAACGCCACAGGCTATGGTCTTATGGCATTAAATGGTGCAATCGTTAGTGAAGATTTAACACTAATTGGTTCTGCAACCCAAGGAACAAGTATTGGTATAGGGGCCTACACACCTAATAGCAAGATTGAGTTAAATGGAAAAACAACCATTGAAAAATTCAAAAATGGACTTGTAATGAACAATGGAGCGACAATCAAGATAAACGGCGCTTCCATTACAGCTTCTGAAATTGGTGCTTCTTTCGAGAATAATAAGAGTGACAAAAACACGCTGGAAAATGTGAAAATATCAAGCGGTAACGATGACGCCTTAATGGATAAAGGAATAAATGCTGAAAAAAGCACTGTTGCTTTAAACAATGTAACCGTCACTCAAGCAAACACAGGCATATTTGCAAATGATCACTCCACAATAACAGTCTCTGGAGGATCATTCGATGGAAAAAATGATGGGGTATATACTAAAGAAGGCAGCACCATTAATTTAGACGAAAAAGCTGCGGTTACATCATCTGATGGTTCTG
>NZ_JBHILP010000022.1:0-1899 GCF_042193375.1 Bartonella sp. TT67HLJMS | reverse complement strand
AATGCAAACACAGGCATATTTGCAGATGATCACTCCACAATAACAGTCTCTGGAGGATCATTCGATGGAAAAACTGATGGGGTATATACTAAAGAAGGCAGCACCATTAATTTAGACGAAAAAGCTGCGGTTACATCATCTGATGGTTCTGGACTTCATGCAGAAGGTTCAGGAGCAAAAATCACGAAGACGGGAGGAACTGTCAGTGGAAAACAAAATGCATTATTTGCAGAAAAAGGTGGACAGATCGATGTCACGGATGTTGCTTTAACAACAACAGATAGCACTGGAACTGGCGCAAAAGCCGATGGCGCTAACAGCGTCATTACATTAAAAGGCACAACAACCATTGAAAAAGTTGTAAACGGCCTTGATGTAAAAAATGGAGCGACAGCCAAGATGACCGGTGGTTCTATTGCTGCTTCTCAAATAGGTGCCCTTTTCAACGCTAGCGGAAGTGATGAAAATAAAAACACGCTGGAAAATGTGAACATATCGAGCGGTAACGATAGCGCTTTGATGGATAAGGGAATAAGTGCCGAAAAAAGCACTGTGACTTTAAACAATGTAACCGTCACTCAAGCAAACACAGGCATATTTGCAAATGATCACTCCACAATAACAGTCTCTGGAGGATCATTCGATGGAAAAACTGATGGGGTATATGCTAAAGAAGACAGCACCATTACTTTAAACAACAATGTTACAGTCGCATCATCTAATGGTAATGGACTCCGTGCAGATGGTTCAGGATCTAAGATCACAATGGCAGGAGGAAAAGTAACAACAATAGGGGATGCGCGAATTGCATTATTTGCAGAAAAAGGCGGACAAATTGACGCCACGAATGTTGCTTTAACAACAGATGGCAAAGGAACCGGTGCAGAGGCCTTTGGTCCTGATAGCAGAATTGAATTGCATGGCGATACAACAATTAACAATACTTTGAACGGTCTTGGAGCAGTTGATGGTGGTAAAATTACCAGTGAAAATTTAACCGTTATGGGTGGTGAAGCAATTGATCAAGACCCCGACAAAAACCGCTCTGGTGTATGGACAGCGGACTCTGGGAGTGAAATTACGTTAACGGGCAAAACAACTATTGAAAATGTTGATGAAGGTTTTTATGCAGATGGTGGGAGTAAAATCATTAGCGGAGATTTAACAATGACCGGTGGTGAAAGTAAAAATGAGACCGTTGCTGTAAACGCTTCAGAACCTGATAGTGCAATCGAATTAAATGGTAAAACAACCATTCAAAATTTTGATGAAGGTCTTTTTGCAGGAAATAATAGCACGATTAAGATGATTAATGGTGATACTAAAGCAGCACAAAGTGCTGTAGAAAACAAAATAGAAGCAAAAAAAGTTGCACTAGCCGTAGCATATGGTGGACTTATTGATCTCAAAAATGTTTCTGTAACAGCAGGAATTAGCGGCTTGCAGTTTTTAGGTCTCTCTAAAACCAAACTCAATGAATCGGATGATCCCCAAAAACATCAAAGTAGTGAAATCAATTTAACCAATGCAGATATTCACGTTGAAAATGGTACTGGAATTCTTATTGGAGCTCTCACTGACAACGATATTGAAAATAATGCAAATCTGGCAATCGGTACAGCAAATCTCAAAAATTCAGAAATCCATGCCGATGTTTTACTAGGAAACGGCATTTATTTGAAAGAAAAAGGGGTTTGGAACCAAGTGGGTTTAAAAGAGATCTCCAACGGCACTTTTACATTAAGCGCTGATCAGTCTACTCTAGAAGGCAGAGCGAATATTGCTCAAGACAGAAATGTACACTTTGATCTGAAAAACGATACAACATGGACGTTGAAAATCAGCAAAAACGAAAAAGATAATGATGGCAATCTCCTTGATATTGCTCAAAGATCTCGT
>NZ_JBHILP010000021.1:0-6947 GCF_042193375.1 Bartonella sp. TT67HLJMS | reverse complement strand
CGAGCTGCTGCTACTTCCGAGTCGGACAGGTTGTGTCGTGCTGTGGGCAGTGGTTCTTTGACCCTTGCGGGGCGCCCTGAAATTATGGCGGATCAACCTCTGCTTCTTCAAGGGTTTCGTGGCGAAATCAATGGTCCATGGAAAGCTTCCACTGTCACCCACTGCTATGAAAAACAAAGCGGATACACCACAGAAATCACACTAGAAGCACCAAACAAGGGAAAAGAGGTAGGAGAAAAGGAAACCTCTGAGTGACAGAAAATCAAAGGGACAACTTGACCCTTTGATCGGTCGTGATGAGGAATAGGTGCAACTTGCACCAATTGCATGAGTACAGCAATAAGGTAATGTCTACTCAATTCCTTAAACGCTTCTCTTTTTAATAATGTCCTGAATAATGTGCTTAGGATACAGAAAAATCATCAGTCAATTTGATTGATCATCTCAAATTGCGATTTTGAGCAGAAAAGAAAAAGAGGCTTTAAATGATCTTTGAAAGGTCTTTGAAGACCCTTTGAGAACACCTTTAAAACTCTTTGAGAAAAAATAAATTGGTACAAAACCTAGTGTCAAAATATACAAAACCCGCTGGCAAGCTACATACAAAATCAATAAGCTATAGCACCATAAAAGTGCTGTGGCGGAGGGGGTGGGAACGTTATATTTATATATAATCAATAGGTTATATATAAGTTCGGGAATTTTGATTCCATTGATTCTTTTAACTTATTTTCATGTTTATCCCGAACTTTTTTGTAGCTTTTTGATCGCTTCTATTGCAAGTCGTTTTCTATCAGCTGTTTTGGTATAAAGGGATGCCATTTTATCTTCTGTCCAGCCAAAAAGCGCTTTCATTTGCGAAACTGTCGCACCAGCATTGGCTGCACGTGTTGCTGCTAATTTTCGTAATCCGTGCGCTGATTTTTTAATACCCGCCGCATTACAAGCTTTACGAAACAGATTACCAAAACTTTCTTTGGTCAGTTTTTTACCTTCTTTACCGCAAATAAATGTTTCATCACCTATGGGACCAATTTTAAGGGTTTCCTCTAGTTCTGGTAAAATAGGAAGAAAAACATCTGTTTTAAATTGGCTCTTTTCTGTTTTGAGATAAATGATATTATCTTTGACGTCTTTCCAGCCGATACGAACGGCATCACCACGACGCAAGCCTGTATAAAGAAGAACATCAATCCAGACGCGTTCATGTGTACCATGTGACCAACGGTGATAATATTTGTCTATGTCCTCTTCTAGCCATGGCAGTAATCCCTCACTGTTTAAAGATTTTGGTGCTTTTATATTAAAGGCAGGATTTCTATTTAAAAGGGCATTATCAACCGCCCAATTAAAGAGACCGTTTAAAGAGGTCAAAAAATGTTTTGCCGCCGCGGGGGTCTCTCGCCTTCTATCTACGGCTTCAAGAATGTGTTGTTTGTTTATGCTTTTATATGCACGATCACCGATATGTTTAGAAACATTATTCAGAATTCGATATTTAACTTTTTTAGTAGATTCTGATTGATTATGCCATTGCATGCTTTGTAAATACTGATGCAACAACCAATCGAAAGACCATTCTGTGAGTCTGGTATGCCTCTTTGTTTTGGAGGAGCCATTTTGCGCTTGTTTAATAGCCAGCGTATAATTGTCAACAAATTCTTGCGTTCCATAGGTTCCTTCAATCCGAAACCGTGGTCCATGACCAATACGTACATACCATATAACTTTACCATGGCGTGTACGTTCACGAACAAGATGCGGTGGACGGCGTTTTGGCATGGCTAAAACTTTATACCGTCGACAGAGGGGCAGCTTTTGCTGGTCTCATAGTCTTCTTGTTCATTTTCAAGCGGTGGAAAATCGTCAATGCTATAAGTATTATCTGTCGTTGTTGGTGTTATGGTTTTATTGATATGAATTAATAATTCCCCTGTAGGTTTGATTTCTATGAGTTCACATCCTTGTTTTTTAGCTTCTCTTAAAGCACGAGCAATAGCTGGTTGCGTGATAGTAGGTGGGCGGTGTGGCATGTTTATTCCCCTTCATTTTAGATGTAATTCTCCCGTGGCGTGAATCACGCTGGTGTTAAAAGGCTGGTTGGTTGTTAAATTTTTATGTCTTGAGGAATTCTCGTGTTTCCGCGAATATTAGCTAATCCACGAATTTCGGCATTTCTAAAAATCTTGACTGCGTCATAAATGCGAGCACTATCATAAACTTTTGCATCTCCAAAAATCTCAACATTTCCATAATTAACATCATCCTCATACGTGAAATTGGAGCATGATATAATGACATCACCATAAACCTTGGCTTTGTCATAAATTCTTGCATGACCATCTACACGAGCGTTTCCATAAACATGTGCATCACCAAAAACCTTGGCATAACCATAGACTTTTGCATCATCACCTACCCAGCAATTGCCATCATGACTTAGATTGTCTTCTTTTTGTATAAAACCGCCTAGGTCGTCTGCTTTAATACCACCAAAGTCTCGTAATGCACGAATACGGTGAAGGGTTTTGCCATCAACCTCAGTTGTTTCATCAGTCAATTCGTATTTTCTCATCGGGTCTTTTCTCCAGTTGAGATTCTTCTATCGTCATCAATCCAGTCGTCCCAACATACACATGCTTCACCGTAAATTTTTGCATGACCGTAAACATGCGCATCACCGTAAACTTGCGCATTGCCGTAAACACGCGCCCTATCGTAAATGTATGGCTCTTCGTAAACTTGTGCATTGCCATAAACTTCTGCATTATCAAAAACGTGCGGTTCACCGCAAATATATGCATCACCGTAAACTTCTGCATGACCGTAAATGCATGGTTCATCGAAAACTTCTGCTTTGCCATAAATACGAGAATTGCCGTAAACCTCGGCATAACCATAAACTTGTGCATTTTCGTAAACCTTAGCATCATCATAAACCTTGGCATAACCCCCAATCCAGCAATTGCCATCATGACTTAGATTGTCTTCTTTCTCGATATAGCCGCCAAGATCACCTTTCTTGACGTCCCCCAAATCTCTCAATGCACGAATGCGGCGGAGCGTTTTGCGCCCAACTTCGATTGTTTCATCTGTCAGTTCATATTTTTTCATCTGGTCTTTTCTCCAGTTGATATGGCGTTATAGTCATCAACGTGTGCGCTACGATAAACTTCTGCATCACCGTAAACTTTTGCTTCTCCGTAAATTTCTGCCTTATCATAAACACGTGCTTCATCGTAAACGCGTGCATCATTGTAAACTTTTGCACGCCCATGAACATGTGCATTGCCAAAAACCAAGGCATCACCAAAAACCTTGGCATAACCATAAACCTCTGCATTATGGGAAACGCATGCATTACCGTAAACTTCTGCATGATCATAAATTTTAGCATCACCATAAATCCTTGCACTATCGCACACATGTCCGTCTTTAATTTTTGCATTGCCATAAACTTCTGCCTTATCGGAAACATATGCATAACCGTAAACATGTGCATTTTCTAAAACTTTTGCATAATCGTAAACGCGTGCACAACCGTAAACCTCTGCCTTATCGTAAACACGTGCTTCATCGAAAACGCGTGCACAATCGTAAACCTCTGCCCTGCCGTAAACGCATGCCTCACCGTAAACTTTTGCTTCTCCATAAATTTCTGCACGACCGTAAACGCGCGCTTCATCGAAAACGTGTGCGCTCTCGTAAACATGTGCATTATCGGAAACTTTTGCTTCATCGAAAACAAGTGCATTGCCATAAACACGGGCATCTCCAAAAACACAAGCCTTATACCAAATCCAACAATTGCCCTCATGGGATAAGTTGCCTTCATGCTCTATAAGACCGCCTAGGTCGTCTGCTTTAATACCACCAAAGTCTCGTAAGGCACGAATGCGGTGGAGAGTTTTGC
The DNA here is from genome assembly GCF_042193375.1 of Bartonella sp. TT67HLJMS. Lineage (NCBI taxonomy): Bacteria > Pseudomonadati > Pseudomonadota > Alphaproteobacteria > Hyphomicrobiales > Bartonellaceae > Bartonella > Bartonella sp. TT67HLJMS. Next base: position 3,034 of record NZ_JBHILP010000021.1, on the reverse strand, counting down.
CATCAACCTCAGTTGTTTCATCAGTAAGTTCATATTTCTTTTCCATGGTTTATTTCCTTGATTTGCGCACAATCCACCCGTAGCGTGAATCATGCATTACTTAAAAGTTGTTAGGAAAGGGCGGGGGTGCTGGGAGGAGAGAGCACCCCCATATGTTTAAGCAGCTTTTGCCAAAATCTTTTGCATCTCTTGTTCTATTTCCCCTAAAAAAATCTCGACCGCTTTATTGATCTCTTCAATGTATTTCTCATCACGGAGGACGCGTTTGACTTTCATTCTCAAACCAGTAGATTTGCCTACAAAGTTTGGATTATAGCTAATGAAATCACACCATTTGCGTCCAGTGCATGCCATTTGAAATTGCATCTGTGCGATATATTCAGGTTTGATTTCGTCATACATAAAGAAGCGCAAATGCGTGGTTGATTGTGGACATTTGACTTCGATTAAACCGTCCTCTCCAATGAACCCATCAGGACTTGCACCAGCCATTTCCATTTTTGGGTGTGAAATAAAACCGCATCTTGTGACTTCTGCGTCATAAATGAATTCATATTCTCTTAAGGCATCTTCTTCATGCTCAATACCCCATTGCATAGCAGGTGTTGTATAAGATTGGCTTATTCCCTCTATTAAGCGTTCTGTCATGAGTTTCGTTTTGTAGTCTTCATATTTGCTTGTAGGCAAACCTTTTGCTGTCTTACTGAGTACGTTGTAAACGTTTGAAGCAGTGACTTTACCCAAGCGCGCTTGAAACCATTCTGCTGTTCTTTGTTTCATCTCACACCGCCGTTTGTTGCTCTTGTGGCGTTGCTATATCGGCATCTTGTATAGTAGAATCTGTTTCCACCTTTTGCTTGTTTTGTTTCTTTTTCAAAAGATGCAATACCGTTTGTGCTTGTCCTTCAGACATATCGTCAAGCTTTTTGACGTCGACATAAGCAAGTATTTTTTCTTCTTCTGCTTGGGTTTGTACGATGAGTCTTCTGATTTCATTGATCTGTTGTGGAAAAGCCTTTTTAATAGGTGTGTTCCCATCCGTATCATCATCTTCACTCACGACATTAAGAAGCATACCTAACAGATATCTGCGTGCGTATGTGATTGCAGAACCAACCGATTGTATATTTGACTTGCATCCTTTCGTGTCATAAGGAAACTTTCCTTCTGTTGAGATTTTATTTCCAGACGGATGCGTCAAAGTCATTTCTATAATTATATTGTCTGAACTCTGTTCTTTGATACGAGAAAACAAAGCAAATCGGTGTTTTGCAAGAGTATTTTTTACAGCATCAATGTACTGGTCAAGGGTTGCATATTGGCTGTTTGTATGGGTGTTTGTAGAGTTTTTTTGTATTTTTTGATATTCTATTTGCATATTCGAAAGATCACTGGCAAATCTTTCGTAGTTTTGTCGTTCTATTTCTTTTTCTCGTAATGCGATCAGGCGCTCTAAGCGGTCCATATCGACATCATTGTCTAAAGCTCTGTTTAAAATGCGTTCCATAGCAGTTTGTTTAACCGCTAAATGATGTGGTTTTTCAACTTCTGTTAGGTTAGTGTTTTGTTCACTCATCTTGATTTCCTCCTATTTGAGCGCAATTCTCCCGTGGCGTGAATCACGCTTGTTTTAAAAAGTTGTTTGTGTGGTTAGAAACGGTTTATAGAGAGACTATAAGATTAGTCGTTCGTATTTTCTCATCTAGTTTGTTCTCTAGTTGAGATGAGGTCAGTATTATCAACATGCCCATAAGCACCTGCATCATTGACAATGTATATAGCATCGCAGTTACCAAAAACACGTACATCACCGTAAACTTCTGTATATCCATAAAAATGTATACCCTCGTAAACTTCTGCATTACCAAAAATCTGAGCATTATCAGAAATTTGTGCATCATCATAAACACGGGCACCTTCATAAACCCATGCATTATCACCAACCCAGCAATCCCCTTCGTGACTTAAATTGCCCTCATGCTCTATAAACCCCCCTAAATCGCCTTTCTCGACGTTTCCAAAGTCTCGTAAGGCGCGAATGCGGTGGAGAGTTCTGCCATTAACTTCGATTGTCTCATCAGTCAGTTCGTATTTCTTTTTTATCATAATAACCTCCTCTTAATGCATGGTTTGTCTTTTAAGCTCTTGAGACAGCACACCAATTCCTTTTGCTGTGATTTTTGCGCAAGGAATGACTTTTTCTATTCCACTTGCGGTTTGAAGTGTGATGGTTGGACAATCCATAAGTTTCTTTTGGATTTTGTCTTGATAAGGAAGCAAATTTCCACCTGCTGCTCGTCTGTAAACCCAACCTTTTTTCTGTAAGAAGAGAATGAACTGTTTTGGTTGCATCTCGAGTATTTTAGCGGCTTCTGTAAGACCAAAAAGCCCATTATGGCGCTGTAAGCTTTCAAGAGCCATTGCCTTTGGTGTTAAATCTTCAATGATGGTGTCTTTTTGATCTATTTGACCTTGTAGGTAATTCAAAAAGCCAATCATAGCCTTTGGACTTGAATAGTCGATTTGTGGTATTACTGCTTGCTTTTCCAATTCTTGCCAACGATCAATTATTTTTGCTCGTAAGGCAGTGCTGTAACCAGATACGAGAATTAAGCATTCACGTTTGGGGAGGTTATAACAAGGGCGGCTTTCCCCTTTGCTATCAAGATAATAACCACTAAAATCAACCACCCCAAATTTGGGGGCGTTAAGTTCTTCAAGCATTTTCTTGATATCACGCATAACATGGTCATGTCTTTTACTGCACAATTCTGCAATTTCACGACTAGACATGGTTGGAACAGTTTGGTTATTAAAAGTACTTTCTGCTGTTGTGATAAGCTTATGCATGATGAACTCCTTTCAAGAAGTTCGTATTTTTTCAGATGTTATAATAAGGCTTTTCATCATCACCCCCCTTAATTAAGAAAAACACAAGGTTTTATATAATATTCTGCCATAGTTTCTATGACGTTCTGCTTGAGCAATTTTCCTTGCTGCGTGAATTTTGAAATAATGATTATCGGTTTTATCT
>NZ_JBHILP010000020.1:0-8257 GCF_042193375.1 Bartonella sp. TT67HLJMS | reverse complement strand
AAAAAAAGTAAAAAATGATATTGACTCTTTATTTGAAAGAGTACTATATACGACGAGTAACGAGAGCGGTTTCTGCTTGCGATGGTTGGTTTTGCTCTTGTTTTATTGACTAAGAATTATCATATACGCGGTGTTTTGCCTTTTAGGTTTTTATTTTACGCTTTTTAGTGTATGGTATTTTTTTGGTTTAGAAACGGTTTATTGACTGTTTGTTCTTTGACAAGAGAAGAAAGAAGAAAGAGAAACGTGGGCGGCATAGTCTGCGGAGATTTTGAAGTTTATATTTGAGATTTCCAAAAAGAATATGGCGGCACGTTTTTTAGAGAAGATGTTAATACCGGATCTAACTTTAGAGTTAGATTTAGGTGTGTAAAAATATGTTCTCGTCGATTCAAGCGTGACCATTTAATTGGTGCTCTTTATTTTTAAGGAGCAATAAAGACCAAATATAGCCAAATCGAATTTTCAATATGAGAGTTTGATCCTGGCTCAGAACGAACGCTGGCGGCAGGCTTAACACATGCAAGTCGAGCGCACTCTTTTAGAGTGAGCGGCAAACGGGTGAGTAACGCGTGGGAATCTACCCATCTCTACGGAATAACACAGAGAAATTTGTGCTAATACCGTATACGTCCTTAGGGAGAAAGATTTATCGGAGATGGATGAGCCCGCGTTGGATTAGCTAGTTGGTGAGGTAACGGCTCACCAAGGCGACGATCCATAGCTGGTCTGAGAGGATGATCAGCCACACTGGGACTGAGACACGGCCCAGACTCCTACGGGAGGCAGCAGTGGGGAATATTGGACAATGGGGGCAACCCTGATCCAGCCATGCCGCGTGAGTGATGAAGGCCCTAGGGTTGTAAAGCTCTTTCACCGGTGAAGATAATGACGGTAACCGGAGAAGAAGCCCCGGCTAACTTCGTGCCAGCAGCCGCGGTAATACGAAGGGGGCTAGCGTTGTTCGGATTTACTGGGCGTAAAGCGCACGTAGGCGGATATTTAAGTCAGAGGTGAAATCCCAGGGCTCAACCCTGGAACTGCCTTTGATACTGGATATCTTGAGTATGGAAGAGGTGAGTGGAATTCCGAGTGTAGAGGTAAAATTCGTAGATATTCGGAGGAACACCAGTGGCGAAGGCGGCTCACTGGTCCATTACTGACGCTGAGGTGCGAAAGCGTGGGGAGCAAACAGGATTAGATACCCTGGTAGTCCACGCCGTAAACGATGAATGTTAGCCGTCGGGCGGTTTACTGCTCGGTGGCGCAGCTAACGCATTAAACATTCCGCCTGGGGAGTACGGTCGCAAGATTAAAACTCAAAGGAATTGACGGGGGCCCGCACAAGCGGTGGAGCATGTGGTTTAATTCGAAGCAACGCGCAGAACCTTACCAGCCCTTGACATCCCGATCGCGGAAGGTGGAGACACCCTCCTTCAGTTAGGCTGGATCGGAGACAGGTGCTGCATGGCTGTCGTCAGCTCGTGTCGTGAGATGTTGGGTTAAGTCCCGCAACGAGCGCAACCCTCGCCCTTAGTTGCCAGCATTTAGTTGGGCACTCTAAGGGGACTGCCGGTGATAAGCCGAGAGGAAGGTGGGGATGACGTCAAGTCCTCATGGCCCTTACGGGCTGGGCTACACACGTGCTACAATGGTGGTGACAGTGGGCAGCGAGACCGCGAGGTCGAGCTAATCTCCAAAAGCCATCTCAGTTCGGATTGCACTCTGCAACTCGAGTGCATGAAGTTGGAATCGCTAGTAATCGTGGATCAGCATGCCACGGTGAATACGTTCCCGGGCCTTGTACACACCGCCCGTCACACCATGGGAGTTGGTTTTACCCGAAGGTGCTGTGCTAACCGCAAGGAGGCAGGCAACCACGGTAGGGTCAGCGACTGGGGTGAAGTCGTAACAAGGTAGCCGTAGGGGAACCTGTGGCTGGATCACCTCCTTTCTAAGGATGATCAAGAATAGGGCTTGTTAAAAATCCCTCCCTTTTTGATCTGATTAGACACAAGGTTTAAACTTAGTCCGTTTAAACCGTGCATATGACGCTAACTCTCAATGAGTCCCTCTCACAAAAAAGAGACCCCTCTTTGTAATAAAGAGGATCCCCCCCCGTCTCTTTGAGGCCCCTACCTCTGTTGAGAGAAATATTTGAGGGCTTAGTGCTCATGTGTTGACAATATAAAAGCAGACTAGCCGTCTTCGTTTCTCTTTCTTCAGATGATGATCCCAAGCCTTCTGGCGATCTCTTAAAATAAAGCCTTACATCATAATCCCTCCAGGTTTTTCAAAGAAAAACATGCGTTTCAAGGTGCCATGGATTTTAAAGACCATGGATTTACTCAGAACTTATGGGTTTTAAAAAAGGCTTTAAAAGGAAATAACTAAAAAAGCTTTTCCTGTGATTTAAGATGATACCGGGGAAGGTTTTCCGGTTTATTCCGGAGGGCTTGTAGCTCAGTTGGTTAGAGCGCGCGCTTGATAAGCGTGAGGTCGGAGGTTCAAGTCCTCCCAGGCCCACCAATTTATGCTCGTTTTTTGCTTATCCAAGAGTATAAAGCTTAAGCGTATTAAAGCCTCTTCAATCTTTGTTTATTTTTAAAGATTTTATTTTATCATTCAGAGATTGTTTGTTAAATTTATCCCATTAAGCTTCCAAAGAGGCTTTGTCCCTTCAGTGGTACAGATAAATTTACATGATACAAATCAAAACAGGACAGGTAATTCAAGTTGATGAATTTGGTTATGGTTGATTTGAGAGAGCATTATTTAGGGGCCGTAGCTCAGCTGGGAGAGCACCTGCTTTGCAAGCAGGGGGTCGTCGGTTCGATCCCGTCCGGCTCCACCATTTGGTCATCATCGTGTTGTGAGAACACGGTTTAGTAAGGGGGGTTATACCCTTTTGCTTGTTCTATTGAAATTGTGAAGAGAAGATATATTCAAACATGTTCCTTTTTTAAGGTTCCTTCTGAGGCACAAGTTTTTTGTTAAGAAAAATACTTTCTTGGGAAAATGCTTGTTGTTAAAAAAAGGTTTTTGAAAACAGATTTTTAAAAAAGATCTTAAAAGAAAGGCCTTTATCTGAAGAGGAAATCTTAATTTAGAAAAAGGGACATTGTGTCGCAAGGGAATGCTCAAACCCCTTGCTTATGATTGGAAGCTTAACCGCGCCATTGAGTATATCTCGAGAAGCTGGTCTTTTCTGCTGATATTTATGTTTATTTTGCGCTTTGTTTTGCACAAGACAAAGAATGCGGACAAACAGTGAATGAATATTGGCAATGAGAACGATCAAGTGTCTTAAGGGCATTTGGTGGATGCCTTGGCATGCACAGGCGATGAAGGACGTGATACGCTGCGATAAGCTACGGGGAGGTGCGAATAACCTTTGATCCGTAGATCTCCGAATGGGGCAACCCACCTTTGATGGCTAGAAAAATTAAGCTGTTTTTGCAAAAAGACAGTTTAGTTTTCTAGTCGTCAGATAAAGGTATCTACATCTGAATAAAATAGGGTGTAAGAAGCAAACGCAGGGAACTGAAACATCTAAGTACCTGTAGGAAAGGACATCAAACGAGACTCCGTTAGTAGTGGCGAGCGAACGCGGACCAGGCCAGTGGCTTAGATTAAGAAAAGTAGAAACGATTGGAAAGTCGTACCAAAGTGGGTGATAGTCCCGTATACGTAAATCTGATTTAAGTCCTAGAGTAGGGCGGGACACGTGAAATCCTGTCTGAACATGGGTCGACCACGATCCAAGCCTAAGTACTCGTGCATGACCGATAGCGCACCAGTACCGTGAGGGAAAGGTGAAAAGTACCCCGACAAGGGGAGTGAAATAGTACCTGAAACCGAATGCCTACAAACAGTCGGAGCCCAAGATTCGTTCTGGGTGACGGCGTACCTTTTGTATAATGGGTCAGCGACTTAGTCTAACGAGCAAGCTTAAGCCGGTAGGTGTAGGCGTAGCGAAAGCGAGTCTGAATAGGGCGTTCAGTTCGTTGGATTAGACCCGAAACCGAGTGATCTAGCCATGAGCAGGCTGAAGGTAAGGTAACACTTACTGAAGGGCCGAACCCGTATCTGTTGCAATAGATTGGGATGACTTGTGGCTAGGGGTGAAAGGCCAATCAAACTCGGAAATAGCTGGTTCTCCGCGAAATCTATTTAGGTAGAGCGTTAGTCGAATTCTCCAGGGGGTAGAGCACTGGATGGGCTAGGGGTCCTCACCGGATTACCAAACCTAACCAAACTCCGAATACCTGGAAGAACTAACTAGCAGACACACGGCGGGTGCTAACGTCCGTCGTGGAGAGGGAAACAACCCTGACCACCATCTAAGGTCCCCAAGTTATGGCTAAGTGGGAAAGGATGTGAGGATCCCAAAACAACCAGGATGTTGGCTTAGAAGCAGCCACCATTTAAAGAAAGCGTAACAGCTCACTGGTCTAAATAAGGGTCCCTGCGCCGAAAATGTAACGGGGCTAAAGCCATACACCGAAGATGTGGATTTACTCCTTAGGGAGTAAGTGGTAGCGGAGCGTTCCGTAAGCCTGTGAAGGGAGACTCGTGAGAGCTCCTGGAGGTATCGGAAGTGAGAATGCTGACATGAGTAACGATAAAGGGAGTGAGAGACTCCCTCGCCGAAAGTCCAAGGGTTCCTGCTTAAAGTTAATCTGAGCAGGGTGAGTCGGCCCCTAAGGCGAGGCCGAAAGGCGTAGTCGATGGGAACCACGTTAATATTCGTGGACCTGTGGGTAGTGACGGATTGCGTATATTGTAAGGTCTTATTGGATTGATCTTGCAGTGAAGCAGTTCCAGGAAATAGCTCCCACATATAGACCGTACCCCAAACCGACACAGGTGGACTGGTAGAGAATACTAAGGCGCTTGAGAGAACTACGTTGAAGGAACTCGGCAAATTGCACGCGTAACTTCGGAAGAAGCGTGACCCTTTAGCGGGCAACCGTTAGAGGGTGGCACAGACCAGGGGGTAGCGACTGTTTACCAAAAACACAGGGCTCTGCGAAGTCGCAAGACGACGTATAGGGTCTGACGCCTGCCCGGTGCTGGAAGGTTAAGAGGAGATGTGCAAGCATTGAATTGAAGCCCCAGTAAACGGCGGCCGTAACTATAACGGTCCTAAGGTAGCGAAATTCCTTGTCGGGTAAGTTCCGACCTGCACGAATGGCGTAACGACTTCCCCGCTGTCTCCAACGTAGACTCAGTGAAATTGAATTCCCCGTGAAGATGCGGGGTTCCTGCGGTTAGACGGAAAGACCCCGTGCACCTTTACTATAGCTTTACACTGGCATTTGTGTCTGTATGTGTAGGATAGGTGGTAGACTTTGAAGCAGGGGCGCTAGCCTTTGTGGAGTCATCCTTGAAATACCACCCTTACCGATATGGATGTCTAACCGCAGTCCGTTATCCGGATTCGGGACCGTGTATGGTGGGTAGTTTGACTGGGGCGGTCGCCTCCTAAAGAGTAACGGAGGCGCGCGATGGTAGGCTCAAAACGGTCGGAAATCGTTTGTTGAGTGCAATGGCATAAGCCTGCCTGACTGTGAGACTGACAAGTCGAGCAGAGTCGAAAGACGGTCATAGTGATCCGGTGGTCCCGTGTGGAAGGGCCATCGCTCAACGGATAAAAGGTACGCCGGGGATAACAGGCTGATGACCCCCAAGAGTCCATATCGACGGGGTTGTTTGGCACCTCGATGTCGACTCATCGCATCCTGGGGCTGGAGCAGGTCCCAAGGGTATGGCTGTTCGCCATTTAAAGCGGTACGTGAGTTGGGTTCAGAACGTCGTGAGACAGTTCGGTCCCTATCTGCCGTGGGTGTTGGAATATTGACAGGACCTGTCCCTAGTACGAGAGGACCGGGATGGACGTATCTCTGGTGGACCTGTTGTGGCGCCAGCCGCATAGCAGGGTAGCTATATACGGACGAGATAACCGCTGAAGGCATCTAAGCGGGAAACTCACCTGAAAACTAGTATTCCCTGAGAACCGTGGTAGACCACCACGTTGATAGGTCAGGTGTGGAAGTGTGGTAACACATGAAGCTTACTGATACTAATCGTTCGATCGACTTGATCGTTCTCATTTCCTATATCCATTCATAAAATATAAAAATTTCCAGCTTCTCATCATTCATGCTTTTTGCTGACTTGGTGGTTATGGCGGAGTGAACGCACCCGATCCCATCCCGAACTCGGCCGTGAAACGCTCCAGCGCTGATGGTACTTTGCCTTAAGGCACGGGAGAGTAAGTCGCCGCCAGGTCTGCTAAATGCATGATATCTAACAATTCATAAATAAAAATATAATCATATCAATGCTCAATACTCAGAGTAGACAATAAAAAAATCTTGTTCTAAAATATATGACGCGGGGTGGAGCAGCCCGGTAGCTCGTCAGGCTCATAACCTGAAGGCCGCAGGTTCAAATCCTGCCCCCGCAACCAAAGTCCCAAAACTAATAACTTCCATAAAAATCAAATGAAATCTAAACATGACACTGCGCTCATGATAAAACGTGAAAATATAAAAATGCACGTACCCGAAAAGGTTATTGAGAAGGCGTTCAAACAAAGCATATCATAAATCGGAGCCCTTCTCTTTATGCGATAAGGAGAGTGCGAGGCAAAACAGTAAAAATGCAGCGATAGAGAATATAAAGAATATGAGATATGTTTGGTTGAGGGAAAGGTGTTCCTCTGTCAGCGAATGGATCAAAAAGCCAGCGAATACACCCCCCAAAGCTCCGCCTATTTGCTGTAATATGCGTGTGATAACTGCTGTATCTTTGACGTATAAACTGTTGACATATTGGATAGGGGCGGAAAGACAGACAATGGTGGTGATGCCAAGCCCTATGCCTCTTAGCAAGTGTTTGTTCACGATAGAGTGCAAAAAATAGCGCTCAATCTAGATTGGTCTCAAAAATTCTCTGATGCTTCTCAAATTAACTTGAGAAAAACAAGTTCTTGTGCATCTGTTATAGCCGGTAATACAAGATCTTATGCATCCATTGCAGCAGCATCTTGGTTTTTGCGACGATTGTTAATTTGTGTATCGGAACAGACAGAAAAAGAACGTAAGGGTGGTTCTGTATCTGCTGGCCATTCTCTTATCGTTAAAGCATCTAGAGAGCTGAAAAAGCTTCTTACACCTATCCTAACATACATAAATCATAATTGAGAAAGCCATGAGACGCTGTACCCCCCTATACTTGGCGCAATGTACTATCTGTTTTGAAAGGGACTTATATCCCTCCATACTATCAACTTGGACATCTGCTCTAGCCCCATTGGCCGCTTCTAGGATGGCATGTTCTTTGAAGGATTGATGATTTTTGCGATCTCTTTTTGAAACGAGCGTGATGAGGGAAAAGTTTTCTGCGTGAGAAAAAGAAGAGGTGGCTTTTTGCTTTTGCAGCCATTGGTACTGATGTTTGAATGGAAGCTGGCAGTGGGGAGGGGAAGCCATAGAGTACGTGATCACTAAATTTTATCCCCGCTATAGAATATCGGCTTTTATAAGCTATAGAGAAGAATATGCCAAGGGAATGGGGGCGCTTAAGTCTTAAAGATAATTCTCAAGTAATTCTAAGAGCACAAAATCTTATGGCTATTAGAAAAAAAGACCTTCTTCTATCTTATTGGCTCCTTATTCCATTTGTTCTAAATACTACTTGTTATAGAGCTAAAACGATATTTTTATCTTAAAACCATACTTCTAAAGCACTAAAAGATAATACTTCTTCACTCAAACTTTCCCCTATATTGCTTTTATTAGAAGTGGGGCTTTATAGAATATGTAATTTATACGTATAAAGGCTTTGCAGGGATTAAATCTCAACTCAGATTTTCTCTCTTTATAGAGTCAGAAGTGTATTTTATCATAATGCCTAGCTTCTCCATCATCATATTTCTTCACGAGAGCTTTCCAAAAATAGTACACCACCTAGTTTGTTCTTTAAAAAATAATCAAGGCAATACTTTTGCACCATCCTCATTTGCCGTCCTTAAGGGCGGCTTTTGCATTTACAGAAATTGCCACTGACTTTAAAAGCGGAGCCTAGAAACGCGGGGAAGAGGAGAACCATAGGGCGGTGTGATTACTCATTCTGTCATGCTATAGAAATATTTGGTTTTGTAGGGTATAGGCAACACCCCCCCTTTTTTAATGCCTAAAAAGCATTAAAAATGGCACGAGAAAATGCTGGTAATCGTGATATGTTTTTT
>NZ_JBHILP010000002.1:0-216811 GCF_042193375.1 Bartonella sp. TT67HLJMS | reverse complement strand
AGATAAAACCGATAATCATTATTTCAAAATTCACGCAGCAAGGAAAATTGCTCAAGCAGAACGTCATAGAAACTATGACAGAATATTATATCAAACCTTGTGTTTTTCTTAATTAAGGGGGTGATGATGAAAAGCCTTATTATAACATCTGAAAAAAATACGAACTTCTTGAAAGGAGTTCATCATGTATAAGCTTATCACAACAGCAGAAAACAATTTTAATAACCAAACTGTTCCAACCATGTCTAGTCGTGAAATTGCAGAGTTATGCGGTAAGCAACATGCGCATATTATGCGTGATATTCGACAAATGTTAGGAGAATTATATCCTGAAGGGGGTCAATCCAAATTTGGATCCACCTATTTAGATAAACAGGGTAAGACCCAAAACTGTTACAACCTTCCTAAACGTGAATGCCTTATCTTAGTTTCGGGTTACAGCATGACATTACGTGCTAGGATTATAGACCGTTGGCAAGAATTGGAAAAGCAAGCAGTAACACCACAAATCGACTACTCAAGTCCAAAGGCTATGATTGGCTTTTTGAATTACCTACAAGGTCAAATAGATCAAAAAGACACCATCATTGAAGATTTAACACCAAAGGCAATGGCTCTTGAAAGCTTACAGCGCCATAATGGGCTTTTTGGTCTTACAGAAGCCGCTAAAATACTCGAGATGCAACCAAAACAGTTCATTCTCTTCTTACAGAAAAAAGGTTGGGTTTACAGACGAGCAGCAGGTGGAAATTTGCTTCCTTATCAAGACAAAATCCAAAAGAAACTTATGGATTGTCCAACCATCACACTTCAAACCGCAAATGGAATAGAAAAGGTCATTCCTTGCGCAAAAATCACCACAAAAGGTATGGGGCTGCTGTCTCAAGAGATTAAAAGACAAAGCATGCATTAAGAGAAACAATCATGGAAAAGAAATACGAATTTACTGATAAAATCGATATGATTTATTTGCGTCAATTTTCAAAATTTTTAATTGACAAAATAATATCAGTATGTCTATTGTCGAATCAGGTGCTTGAAAAACACCTTAGATGCATAGCGGATGAATTGCCGAAACAGTTTATTTTCCGCATATTAAAGGCTTTGACTCGTTGTATGTTACACGCATATAATGACTTTGTCGGGTGTAGTTACGCTATACAATACTCTTTATGGGGAAAGCGTAACGACGGACTATGCACCGTGTTTTTCAGCACCCGGCATCCTTTATTGGATGTCAATGAAAAACATCTAACTGCATAGGAGTTCATTATGAACACTCTTATAAAAATTACAGAACAAACAATTGATCAGGAAACAGTTCAAACCGTTAATGCGCGTGAGTTGCATGCATTTTTGGAAAGCAAACAAGATTTCTCTACTTGGATAAAAAAACGCATCATTGCTTATTCTTTTCTTGAAAGGCAAGATTTTATTCTCTTCCACAAAAAAATGGAAGCGAACAATGCTATAGCAGTAGAATATCATCTCACCTTAGATATGGCGAAAGAGCTTTCCATGGTTGAACGTAATAAGAAAGGACGACAGGCACGTCGTTACTTTATTGAGTGTGAGAAAAAACTAAGAAACCAATCTGTTGATTATGATCGTGATACACGCTTTGATTTGCCAAGCTATTGGGAGGGAATGAACGCTGGTGAAAAAGTTTTATATCTTTTAGGTCCAATTCATGTGCGTCTTCTTGATGCCTTCAGAGTAGATGAAGAAAACAGAAAATATAAAGCTCTCATTAAAGAAGCGAAACAGGTCTTAGAAAGATCTGTCGTAAAAGCTGCTTAGTTTAAAATATGATTTCATTTCCTCGTCTTTTCAGACGGGGAGGTGGTCAATATCACACAGTCTCTAGAAACAGGATTGTAACAACCAACCAACTTTTAAACACCAGCGTGATTCACGCCACGGGGGAATTGCGCTCAAATAGGAGGAAATCAAGATGAGTGAACTAAGTACCACACAAACGGAATTAGTGGAAACAACGAACGATTGTGAAGTCAAATCTACAGCTATGGAGCTGATTTTAGAAAGAGCTTTAGACAATGATGTTGATCTGGATCGTCTCAAGCGTCTTCTTGAATTGCGAGAACAAGAGATAAAACGACAAGAGCGTCAAAACTTTGTCCGTGATCTTTCTGCTATGCAAATGGAATACAAAGATATCGAACAAAACGCCATTAATACACATATTAAAAGCCTCTATACCACGCTTGATAAATATATTGATTCAATCAAAGAAACTCTTGCAACACATCACTTTGCCTTGTTCTCTCGTATCAAAGAGCAGAGTTCAGACAACGTAACCGTAGAAATGACTTTAAAGCATATATCAGGCAATGAAATATCAACAGAAGGAACATTTCCTTTTGACGCTACAGGGAGCAAAAATAACATACAAGCGGTTGGTTCTACTCTCACCTACGCACGTAGATATCTCTTAGGCATGCTTCTTAATGTCGCAAGAAAAGAAGACGATACAGATGGCAACACGCTTCTTTCAGGTATCTCTCCTAAACAAATGAATGAAATCAAAGAATTAATTAAAAAAACACAATCTGAAGAAAGTAAGCTTATCTCTTTCGTAGGAGCAAAAAATCTAACAGATATGTCTTATAAACAAGCTCAAATCGCTTTGTTTTCTTTGAAAAAGAAGCAACGTTCACAAATGAAAAAAGCACAACAAGAGCAATTAGATGCACCTATACAAGATATTGAATATGCACCAACTCAACAACAAACGGCGGTGTGAGATGGAGCAAAGAACAGCAGAATGGTTTCAAGCAAGGCTAGGAAAAGTCACTGCTTCAAACGTTTACAACGTACTCAGTAAGACAGCAAAAGGTTTGCCTACAAGCAAATATGAAGACTACAAAACGAAACTCATGACAGAACGCTTAATAGAAGAAATAAGCCAATCTTATACAACACCTGCTATGCAATGGGGCATTGCATATGAAGAGAATGCCTTAAGAGAATATGAATTCATTTATGACGCAGAAGTCACAAGATGCGGGTTTATCCCCCACCCAAAAATGAAAATGGCGGGGGCAAGTCCTGATGGGTTGATTGGAGAGGACGGTTTAATCGAAGTCAAATGTCCACAATCAACGACTCATCTTCGTTTTTTTATGTATGACGAAATCAAGCCTGAATATATCGCACAAATGCAATTCCAAATGGCTTGTACAGGACGAAAGTGGTGTGATTTCATTAGCTATAATCCAAACTTTGTAGGCAAATCTACTGGTTTGAGAATGAAAGTCAAACGCGTCCTCCGTGATGAGAAACACATTGAAGAGATTAATAAAGCGGTCGAAATCTTTTTAGGGGAAATAGAACAAGAGATGCAAAAGATTTTGGCAAAAGCTGCTTAAACCTATGGGGGTGCTCTCTCCTTCTCCTCTTGCTTAAGCACCCCCACCCATTTAATTAACATAAAAAAGAGAAAGGTAATGAGATGATATTTGATGATGGAGATAGATATGTAACGACACGTGAGTGTGCACAGCTTTTTAGTGTATCCACAACAACGATTCGCAATTGGGTGCTTCAGGGGGTGTTTCCGGAGCCATATAAGCTAGGGAGAGCAGTGAGATGGAGAAAAAAAGAGATCTTAGCCTTCACTCCAAAGAAAAATAAGGAGCAAATAAGAACAAATTAGGTAAAATTATATAAACTGTAGAAGGTGGTCTAAAAGGTGGTCTGAAAATGGCTATTTAAAGAAAAAATCTATATATTTCAATATGCTAAACACAAAAAGTGGTGCCGCATGCCGGATTCGAACCAGCGACCCCATCATTACGAATGATGTGCTCTACCAACTGAGCTAATGCGGCATAGGTTTGTAAATCAATGAGACAAAACTAATTTGAGGGTAATAGCTAAAAGTACGTATAAAAGCAAGAATGCATTTTTTCAATAATTTATAAAATATGATAATAATTTGCAGGAGAAGTATGTAAAAGTCAGAGGACAGTATTCTTTGATCTTAATACTATAAATGCTTTCCAATTTACGATAGCACTCAAATTAAGAAGCTGGGAATGTAGATCCTTAGGATAGAAAATGGTGTCAAGATAACTTAGTAAAGATAAAAAAATTTCTGATTCTTAAGAAAGAAATTTGTTGAATAAGTGATTAGGAAAATAAAGATCATTATAAACCCTTTATAATGTGCAAATAAGATGAGTAGAATTAGTTGAAAAGTTACTTCTCATTTTTAGGGGAAGAAAAAGGGGGAGGATTAATAAAATTAATCACGTTTTTTTATTTAAGATGGAGTAAGATCATGTCGGATGAAGATCGGCTGATAGAACTAGAAATAAAGCTAGCTTACCAAGAAAAATTCATTGAGGAACTTTCTCGAGTGGTAACTAATCAATGGAAAAGTTTGGATGAGATATCTAAAAAAGTTGATGTCTTAGTGAGACGATTTTCAGATTTAAAAGAACAGAGTGTTACTGAAGCTGTTATTTTACCATTTTCTCAATAGGGAGAAGGTGCTTAAAAATTCTTCTGTTGATATTCTCTTGGATTTTTTTAGATGTAATAGGGTGGATATTACAGTGGGAGGAAGGTGCGAAATGTTCTTTATTACAATTGCAATTATTTACAGATTAGTTTTTATTTAACGCATTTTGTTAGATTTGTAGAATAATTTTTATAAGCTTCTTCATTAATTTCAAGAAGTTCCAATTTTATAAGGAGTGCTGATATTAGAAGACGTTTTTTATATGTGATTTCTAGTACTAAAATTAAGAAAAGTTTTTGTAGAGTATAAAAAAGCATCCATAAAAATATATTAACTTCAATATGTTAAGTTTTTTCTGTACAGAGTTTTCTATAGATGGGAGTTAGATTTATTCGCTAATTTTTTTAAATTGATACAAATGAAGCGATGTTATCGTTATCCATAGAAATCATAAGTGAGCGCGTATATTTATAATAGAGCGTTTTAATCCATTCTGATGATCAAGTTATTTTCAGTTGTTTTAATCGGGTGAGGTGCTCTAAGCGATATCGGTTGTGTATAGTACAAAAAGCTCTAGAAGTCTTTTTCAAGATTAAATATATTCTTCGTTATATGTATATGATATTTGGTGAAAAGGTTTTTGTTTTTCGTAATTTAAGATACAAAATACTATTGCTAAAGCACCAAAGATAAACCATGCTGGTAAATAAGTGAGAGTAATGCAAATTGAGGACAGAAAATCAGGCATTACCTTGCATAGAGATTGATTAAGGTGATAGACATCTGTTTGCAGAAGGTTTATTAAAATTTTATTAAAGGGGGTTGTTGTCCAATGGGATGTGATTACAGAGTGTGCGTTATCAATGACCAATGCTATAATGGTTAGTGTAACGAAAATGAAGGACATTAATTTAAATAAATAGTGGAGCATATTTTTTCTTAAAACTTCAACGGGGCATATGTATAATGCACAAAAAAATAAGGAGTTGCATTATGATAAGAAAATAAGTTTACGTTTGTTTTGTGTTTTTTGAAAAAGGTGCCTAATTTTTCGATAAAAGTTGAGGTTAGGCTCAACAAAAGTAATGAGGCATGATGTTTGAAAAAAAGCACAATGAATTGAAGCGTAGCCTTCAAAATCGCCATATTCAAATGATTGCTTTGGGTGGCGTTATTGGGACGGGACTTTTTTATGGGTCAACCGAGGCAATTCAATTAGCTGGTCCCTCAGTCATTTTATCTTATCTTGTCGGCGGACTTATTATGTATTTCATTATGCGAATGCTTGGTGAAATGTCAGTAGAAGAACCGTCTTCAGGAGCATTTAGTTTTTTTGCTTATAAATATTGGGGGAGATTAGCTGGTTTCATAACAGGTTGGAATTATTGGTTTCTTTATATTCTTGTGAGCATGGCTGAACTTACAGTGATAGGGTTTTACCTTGATCATTGGATTTTGATTGATCACTGGAAGGCATCTTTCGTTGTTCTTTTATTTGTTACATTCATTAACTTGTTTAATGTTCGTTTTTATGGAGAATTTGAATTTGCTTGCGCTTTGATCAAAGTGGCTGCTGTTATTGGTATGATTATTTTGGGAATTTTTCTCATTGTCACTGGACTAGGGGAAAATCAAGCGAATATTCATTATCTTTGGGACCATGGCGGTTTTTTCCCTTATGGAGCAGTAGGGGTTGTTTTAGCGACTTCTGTAGTAATGTTTTCTTTTGGAGGAACAGAGCTTATTGGTATTGCTGCTGGAGAGGCATCTGATCCACAAAAAACAATTCCAGCGGCTATCCGTCAAGTTATGTGGAGGATTATAATTTTTTATATTGGTTCTATCAGCGTTATTATGATAATCAGCCCTTGGAATATGATTGGAAAAAATGGTAGTCCTTTTGTTACAATTTTCGAGACTATAGGAATTCCTGCTGCTGGTCATATTTTGAATTTTGTGGTGATTATGGCTGCTATTTCTGTTTACAATAGTGGCATTTATTCTAATGGACGTATGCTTTATAGTTTAGCTGTACAAAAAAATGCACCACATATTTTTAGTAAACTGAGTGCTGCTCGTGTTCCTTATATTGCTATCCTTTTTTCATCATTCTGTACGGTGTTGATTGTCGTTGTTAATGCTCTTGTTCCTGATAATAGTTTCATGCGGATCATGGCTCTTGCAACTGCAGCAGCAGTGATTACTTGGGCTATTATTGTTATTGTTCATTTGAAATTTCGCAATGCACATAAGAACAGAAAAGGCAACTTTACTTATGCGTTTGGTTTATATCCTTACGCTAACTATCTTTGTCTCTGCTTTCTTGCTTTATTATTTTGCATTATGTTTATCAGTGGTTTTGGGCAAAATGGATTGATGACTCGACTTTTTGATATGATAGGAATAAGCGTGCCTTTTCTTGAAACATATATTCCTGTACAGATGCCTGATATGAGTTTGGCAGTCATTATTATTCCTCTATGGTGCTTATTATTACTTTTAGGTTATAAACTGAAACGATAGAGAAAGAAGAGCTAATAAAAGGGATTGATTGGAATAAATCTTGGGGACTATAAAATTTGATGAGGTAACACAAGTTTTTGGTGATTTGTGTGTTTTAAGGAATATTACTGTACAGCTTACCGAAAAACGAATTGCTGTTATAGGTGCGAATGGTTCTGGAAAAAGTACATTTGTTCGTCTTATTAATGGACTCCAATTACCATCTCACGGTTTTGTAAGCGTTGATGGGCTTGATACCAAGCGCGATGCAAAAGCAGTAAAGCGTAAAGTTGGATTTGTATTTCAGAATCCCGATAATCAGATTGTTTTACCATTAGTTGAAGAGGACTTATCATTTGGTCTCAAAAATTTAAAGCTTAGTAAAGATGAAATTAAGGAGCGTGTAGATGAAATTTTACAGCGCTATGAACTTCAAGACTTCAGAAATCACGCTGTCCATTTATTAAGTGGTGGACAAAAACAACTCGTTGCTATTTCCGGTGTAGTTGCAATGAAACCAGACTACATTATTTTTGATGAGCCGACGACATTACTTGATTTGCGAAATAAGCATCGCGTTACGCAAGTGATAGAAGAATTACCACAAACGGCAATAGTTGTATCGCATGATTTGGAGTTTTTGAAAAAGTTTGATAGAGTGCTGGTTTTTGATAAGGGGGAGATAGCAATTGATGATGTACCTTTTGTTGCTATCAAGGAGTATATAAGAAGAATGTCATGATCGGTTTATATATTCCAAGGGATACGTTTATTCATAGGTTAAGTCCTGGAGTTAAGTTATTATTTCTTGCGACGTGTGGAACTTTTATAATAATGGTTTCTTCCATAGCGCTTCTTGGGTTATTTTTGTTGTTGGTCATCTTATTCTATAGAGTCGCCAAGGTCCCTCTCAAAACTGCGATAAAGCAATTTAAATCGATGGGATTGCTTTTAGTTCTTCTATTTGTATTTCAAACTATTTTTAGCGGTTGGCTTACGGGGGTTGAGGTCATATTACGTCTTGTTATCCTCTTTTCTTTATCATCACTTGTTTCATTCACAACAAAAGTTTCAGATATGGTGGATGCAATTGAAGTTGGGCTTCAGCCTTTTTGCTGTTTTGGTATAAATCCATCAAAAGTGAGTATGGTTATCTCTATGGCGATCAGGTTTATTCCTCTTTTGAGTGAAAAGTTTAATGAGGTACATGAAGCACAGCAAGCACGGGGACTTAATACTAACATTGTCGCTCTTGCGATACCTTTAATTATACGAACCATAAGAATGGCTTCAGAAGTGGCTGAAGCATTGGAAGCGCGTTCTTATGATGCTGATACCATTGATACAGCATCTCATAATAATCAAAGTTTTTTATAGTGAAAGAAGAATTAAATGAATACAAAAGATTTAGTTTATATTGCTTTATTTGCCGCTATTTATGCTATTTTGGGCCTTTTCCCTTCTATTTATCTTCCTTTTCTTCTAGGGGTACCTATTACAGCTCAATCGATGGGACCGATGCTAGCAGGGTCTATTCTTGGGGCAAAAAGGGGTGCTTTAGCGTCACTCCTTTTTCTTGTTCTTGTTGCGATTGGATTACCTCTGTTGCCTGGTGGTCGCGGTGGGATCAGTGTCTTTTCAGGGATTGCAAGTGGTTACTTAATAGGTTTTCCATTTGCTGCATTTTTTATTGGTTTAATGGTAGAATTGTTTTGGAAGCGGTTAAATTTTATAACATTATTTGTGATAAATATTGTTGGTGGCATTGGGATAATTTATTCTTTTGGTGTTCCATGGACAGCGTATATGACCAAAGTCTCTTTACCGAAGGTTTTAATGGCTTCATCAGGTTTTTTGATAGGCGATTGTTTAAAAGTGTTGATTGCATCCTTTGTTGCACTCGCGATTAAAAGATCTGTTCCTCTCATTCATTCAAAGCATAATAAGAACAAGCTAAAATAAATGTATTATTTTGTTATGCTGTTATTATATGATATTCATGTATCACAATAAGTTTACTGAATTTAACCATAGTAATCTATGATGTAATTAAACATTGTAGAATCTAATGTGATTTATATAAGTGATATTATTAAAATAAATTATTATAGTATTTTTCTCTATATCTAAGGCATTTAAAGTGTACTTTTATAAATCTGATACTTTTTATTAATTATACAACAATAACAAAAGTTTTTTCATAGTGAAGGAAGAATTCAGTGAATACAAAAGATTTAGTTTATATTGCTTTATTTGCCGCTATTTACGCTGTTTTGAGTCTTTTTCCTCCTATTTATCTTCCTTTTTCGCTGGGTGTCCCTATTACAGCTCAGTCTATGGCTCCGATGTTAGCAGGCTCTATACTTGGAGCGAAAAGGGGAGCTTTAGCATCACTTCTTTTCCTTGTTCTTATTGCGATTGGGTTACCTCTATTGCCTGGTGGTCGTGGTGGAATTAGTGTTTTTTCAGGAGTTACGAGTGGTTATCTGATTAGTTTTCCATTTGCTGCATTTTTTATTGGTTTAATGGTAGAATTGTTTTGGAAGCGGTTAAATTTTATAACATTATTTGTGATAAATACTGTGGGCGGCATTGGGATAGTCTATTCTTTTGGAATACCATGGGTAGCTTATATGACTCAGGTTCCTTTGCTGACGGTTTTAATAAGTTCATTAGGTTTTTTGGCTGGTGGTTTCTTGAAAGTGCTGATTGCATCCTTTGTAGCGTTGACCATTAAAAAAATCGCTCCTCTCATTCATTCTTAAAAAGGGGTAGTTCTGTACTGAAGAACAATTTTTGCCAAATGTATGTGGATTAAAAAGTACCACGGAATACCATTCTGTTTTATTTACTTTTTATTGGTATTTTTATCTGTATAGCTCTCAAAGGTAGCCATACGAAAGTTGAAGATTTCGGCACCAAAATTCATTTTTTTGCTTTCAGGAGCAGACCCCTAAATAGTCAATTAATATCATTTTATTCAACATGCTTGTAAGTTTTATTCGATTTGCATATTATATGCATAACGCCTTAGGATTATTTATTATTTTTTTATATTTTCAGTTAATTAATCACTAATTTTTAAAGTATTAAATTATATTAATTGTACAAAAACATCGATAATTCAGTGTTCATTTAAAACTCTTGATGTACATAATACCCTTATAAATGTGTTAATATAAGGTATAAAAATAAGATTTGAATGGGATGAAGCTAAAACAAAAAATAATCTTAGAAAGCACCGTGTAAGTTTTGAAATGGCTGCATGTGTTTTTTCGGACTCATTCTCCATAGCTAAACAAGATCGTATTGAAAACGGAGAGTATGGTTAGCAAGCTTTAGGGCTCATGGATGGTTTTTTTATTATTATTCGTAGCGCATACTGTCTATGACGATAAAGATGGCATAGAGGGAATCCGTATTATTTCAGCACGGCGAGCTAACTTGAAAGAAAGGAAACGTTATAAAGAAGAAAGTTCGTTATGAAATTGAGGTAGGTAACTTATCACCTTTGACAGATAAACAGAGAGTTGAAGTTGATAAACTGGCTGTAATGCCGGACAGTACAATTGATCATAGAGATATTTCGTCACTCAATGATGCGTTCTGGAAAAACGCCGTTCTCAATCCGTTCTATAAACCAACGAAAACTGTTGCTAACTGTGCGTGTGGATTCAGACATGCTAGCGTGGCTTAAAAGTCAAGGAAAAGCAAAATAAACCTCATTAGCAGAATTTTTTAGACACTAATTCCTCTAACTGTTGGCAAATTTTAAGCCTATTTTACTCTGCCTGCACGGTCATCTCAAGATTGTTGTTGTTGAAGGTGTGATGGAAGATATCACTCTGGATGGGCATAAAGTTGAGAGGAGACTTCAGGGAGAAATCACCACGGCTTTTCCAAATCTTATTGGGAAACCGACCAGTCTGCGCCAGATAGAGCAATGGCTTGATCAAATCAATCGACTTTTCTCACGCCAAGCCACCATTAATCTTGGTACGGGGTGCAATTCGGGTGGTTTGATACTCGATGTTCATATTGAAAAACAGAAACCTTGTCTTATCACGCTTTCCAGCGATAATCTTAGCGCTCAAGCGACAGGGCTTTATCAAACGCGCTTGAGCCTTTCTTTTGATGATCTGTTAGGGATCAATGGTCGTTTAGCTATCAGCGCTCCATGGATGGTGGTCCGTATCATTTTTCTCACAAGCGTCCCAATAGTGATACTCTAACGGGATCATTTTCTCTTCCCTATGGCTATTGGACAACAGGTTTTGATGGGACGTGGAGCCAATATCATTCAAGTGTTAAGGGAATATTTTCCGATATTATGACTGCGGGTAAGTCTTTATCGCTGACACCGTGGATTTCACGGGTTATCGACCGTGATCAAGAGGGAAAGACCTGGCTTACAGGACGGTTAACATGGAAATATTCTGATAATTTTATTATGGGCAGTCGGGTTGATGTTTCCAGCCGTAAATTGGCTATTGCAACCTTTGAGCTTGATCATTCGCGCAAGTGGCTTGGAGGAGAGTTAAGCGCGCATATAGGGTTTCATAAGGGTTTGGCAATTCTTGGCGCTTATGATGATAAAGAGCAAGAGAATGCAACAAAAAATGCTCCCAAAGGGCAATTTTCCAAATTGTCTTTTTCTCTAGGCTACGTGCGTCCTTTTTCGCTCAAACAGTATAACTTTCGCTATAACATGCTGTTTTCAGGACAATTATCACCCGATACGTTGTTTAGTTCAGAGCAAATGTCGCTTGGTGGTAATTCATCTGCGCGCGGGGTGTGTGAGGCGATTTATTACGGTAACAATGGGGTGTTTTGGCGCAATGAATTGTCGCTGTTGTTGCCAGGTTTTTCTTCGAGAATGGGGCGTAAATTTGTGAGCCAATTTTCCCCTTATATGGCGCTTGATCTGGGAGCCGTGGCCAATGATGTAAGCAAAAACAGTTTTGGCGGGTGTCTCGTTGGGGCAACTCTTGGTTTCCATGCAACCGGAGAAATTACGGACGTTGATGTATCTTATTCGAATATTTTAACCCAATCAACAGTGCGAGAAAAGGGAAATGCGACAGGGTTATTTCAAGTGCGGGCATTATTGAGATTTTAGAGCAAAGGGGCGGTAAAAAATATCGCCTTTCTGTTTACACCCATATGGGGTGTTTTTTTTAAGAGATAAAGAATTTTATGAGGAGCTAAAAATGCGGGGATTGAAAGATCAAAAGCACAAATTGGGATATGGATACAAGCGAGGGCAGCGCGTTTTTTGTGTTTTGCAGCGAGGGATCCATAAGGGGCTTTCACTTGTTTTAAGTTTTTGCTTAGCTTTTCAGCCTTTGTTGTTGCAAGCACAAGCGCTTGAAGCGCGAAGTCCTGTTGCACAAGAGAGCCAAGGGATTAAAGCAGCTGACGGGGTTGGCTCTGTTTTCCGCCCCACGGTGGGGAAAGCCGGCAATGATGTGCCGCTGATTGATATTGTTCGCCCCAATGGACAAGGTCTTTCTCATAACAAATATGACAATATTATACAATAACTTCTATGAATTCCTCTGTAAAAGAATTATAGCTAATTTGGAATGACGCTTTTGTTGGGCGGTTTCCTTTTGAAATACACTGTTAAAGCCGTCATCCTTTTTTGTTTTCAAAAATGCAAGAATTGTTAATCACTTTTAGGGGGATCATCTATGAAAACCTATACCTTAGCTGATGTTGCAGTATTAATTGATAAATATCCGGATGTTATCGACTTTGGCACTGCAGAGGATGCACCTGATGATATATTGATTGAAAAGGCTGAGAGAACTCTTGGTTTACAATTCACCTCGTCCTACAAAAGTTTTTTAAAAAATTATGGAGGAGGAGAAATTGGAGGTTATGAAATTTTTAGCATTTATAACGCAAGTTTTGAAGATAATCCTGCTGGTGATATTGTTTATTATCACTTAACAGATATAAAAAATGGTTTAGCAAAACCACAGCAGCTTGTTGTCAATAGAACAGATTTTGGTGAAACCTTTTACTTTGATTATACTCAGTTTCAGGATGGTGAGTGCCCGCTCTATCTTAGATTTCCACCTAGCAATCCCCAGTATTACGCAAGTAATTTTTATGAATTTCTCTGTAAAAGAATTATGGAACATGCTGGGGGGTAATGACGATGCAAACTAAAGATGTCACAGAGATTTTAAAAAGACTGGGCTGGGAGCCTTATCGTGATAACGTGGGTGATACTTTTGCGCATTATCATCTTCCCGATCGCATTATTGACATTGGCTATGGTGTAAAAAATTATGGAGAGAGAGGCAAAGAGTTTTTGCTTTCGGCTGATCTCACCACCGCTGCTTATTGTCTTGGCTGGGAATATTCTAGAGGTGAAAAATCACAGCGTAAATATGGAGATATGCTGTTTTACGCGAAGGAGGATTTTAATGTTAAAGTTCCGGATCTTTCCGAAAGCCATATCACAACCGCTTTAAACAAAGTGGTTGCATGGGCGCAAGCACAGGATATTGAAAAAAAGTTGTGCGAGGAAGCTGCTGATCATTCTGCCGTTGCACAAGCATTACTTGGTGATATGGAGGCTTTAAGGAGTGATAGATCTACTCCAAAACTATCTGTGCCAGAATTTGCTGATTATAAAACAATGACATCGGATGATCGCCTGCTTTTTTTTGCACAGGCCTATAAAAATGGGGAATTAGATGATATTCTAACGCGCAAAAAAACCAAACAGCGCTCGATAAGCCTCACAGCAGCAATGCGCGTTCTCAAAACACAAGGGTGGTTTTCTACGGAGCCTGGAAAAATGTGGTTGATTTTGCCCGACCGCTTTATTCAATTTGATTTTGGTTTTATACGTCTCCATGACAATTACAATGTCCGTATTGAAGCTGAAATATCTAATGAAATGATTTCTGTCGCTTGCAATTGTATTCACTATAGTGACGAATATTGGTGCGTTTCTCCTACGGGGCTTTATAATTCTTTTAATACGATTGGGGGGGGATTTTTAGTGGTTTTGGTAAAGGTATTGATATTTGTGTAGAGACATTAGATGAGCAAGAGCTTATCAAAATCTCTGAGCGGATAATACAGTGGGCACGTGCCCAAGATTTACAAGCATCAATAGAAAGCAAAACGCTTATCCAAAAATATAGCTACAATATAGATATAGTCTGGCATTTAGCTTGTTTAGCATTAACAGGTCAAATTGATGTCCTGAAATCTTATCAAAATTTTTTAGAAGCCGGTACGATTTCTGAAATTTTGGATGACCGTGAAGTAGAGAGATATATTAACCAGGCCGTTCAATTTGCTGAAGAATATCTGAAAATCCTTAATGAGCGAAAAGCTATAGATGATCGTCTTAGTTTACAAGATTTGTCTTTTCTTAATACAGTTTCTGAAGACTTAAAAAGGATGGACTGGACAGTCTATCGTGATAAAAATTACAATTGCAATGCTTATTTTATAAAGAAAGATCGTATCATTAATATAGTGTACAACCTTGATAAAAACGGAGAGACACCATTTGTTACCTTCAAGGTTTCTCTTTCAACACTTGGTTTTTCTACAGCTTATCGATCTATTTTCATCAATACTCCCCAATATACCGTTCTTAAAGAATCAGAAGAAGTTTATGCAGTTTCTAGTACTGAATTGGATGAAGGTAAACTGAAGCAGATCTGTGCGGATATTTTGTGCTGGGCTGATCGACAAAATGTGAATCAAATCATCTATGATTATGCGGCTTTGTCCCCAGACAGTGAATATGATTTTGCGAAGTTGCACCTTATTGCACTTATTCTTATTGGGGATGTTGAAAAACTCAAATTTTATAAGGAAAGTTTGAAGGATAAAAACTTTTCAGCTTTGATAAGGGAAAACATAGCACATATTATTGATAACGTCCTTACTCTTGCACGCCGTTATCGGACTGGTTTTCCTAAAAATGCTCCGATTTTAAGCTTGGATGCGCAAACAGCATCTGTTGCTTCTAAAACAACTTCTGTTGAAGTGGCAGAGGAAGTGGATGAAGTGGATGACACTGATGATCGTCTCACCATGGAAAGTGCTCATGCACTTTTAAAAAGCCTAGGCTGGTCAACCGAGAAAATCAATGAGAATGACCATATGGCAAGCTATCAATTGGCTGATCGTGAAGTAGATATTCTTTATAACGACGAAATTGCCAAAGACTACCCGCAATTTGATAGCGCCTTTATGATTAGCACGGGCATTCTTTCCACCGCTTGTAAATTCATTGATCCTACCCACACGGAAGATATTCCAGATATACAGCTTAATTTTGAAGCCAAGGGATTAGAAATCTTTGAACCAGAAGTCACTGCGGATCGTTTAACACAGGCGCTTGATGATGCTTTAGAATGGGCGGTAACAGACATTGACCTTTCTAAAAGACTTCGCTCTGATTATGGCACTGCTCCTTGGGAAAAAAGCACCACGTCCAAAGCAAACGATACGGATTATGCTTTACTTCATCTTGGCGCTCTTGCTTTATTGGGTGATGTTGAGACCTTACAATCTTATCAGAAAAGCTTTACGGCAGAGGATCACCTAGGCTTTGACGAGAGCATCAACAAAACCCACCTTGAACGTGCATTAGCTTTAGCCAAAGAAGTAGCAAAGGTGAAGCAAGTGAGCTACGCTTTAATTAAACAGGTGGCAAAAGGATTTCGATAATCACTCAGAGTTTTCTAGCGAGGAATAATCTCGCTCTTGGAAGGAGAGTGTATTAAGTCTATTTAGAACAAAGAATACATTGATTATTTTGAAAAAATCGAAGGGGCTTATAAATCATGAAATGGATAAAGAAAAAAATTATGGGGGCAGCAGAGCCTGTGGAATTTAAAGGTCAAAAAGTTTATCAGGAAGATGAACTGTTTGAGCCTGAAACAGTTTCTTCTTGGAAAGAAAAAGGACAGATAGTAACAGGTACAAATGTGGAAAGAATGGTATCAGGAAGAGCTCCTATTGGAGTCGATTGTAGGCCTATTATGTTACATCCTATGACACAAGAACAAGATAGTCCTCTCGCTGAAGTTCTCTACTCATTTTATCAAGACAAGAGTTTGGTTGCTCATATGAAGCCAAAGACAAATTTTATCAAAAAAGTTATTTGTTGGATTTCAAAAAAAGTCTCCTAAGCAGGAAAAAAGAAAAAGTAATTATTGCAAATATTGGAGTAATGACACTAAAAGGCGCTCTCTAAGCTTTAATGATCATCCCCTTTAATTATATCATATATTGTAAATGCGAGATGATTTTACAGACACAGATGAGAAAAGAGCTCCTTCAAGAAAATATCCCTTATGATTCTATCAATGTAATCCCAATTCCATTGGCTATGATAGAGAAATATTGATCAGTAGAAACACTAATTATTAGTAAAAACACGCTGTGACTTATGGAGAAAAATTTATGAAAAGTTATACTTTATCGGATGTTGCACAATATATTGATATGCATAGTCATGCTATTAATTTTGGTACTAAAGATAATGCTCCTGATGATGTAAGGATTAAAACAGCTGAGAATACTCTCGATTTACAATTTACCTCTTCCTATAAGGGTTTTTTAAAAAATTATGGAGGCGGAGAAGTTGGAGGTGAAGAAATATTCAGTATTTATGAAATCTGTGCTGGTATTCCTGCTGGTGATATTGTTTACCGAAATTTGCTCGATAGAAGAGATGGCTTTACGAATCCCAAACAACTTGTTATCTGCACAACTGATTTTGGTGAAACCTTTTACTTTGATTATACTCAATTTCGGGATGGAGAGTGCCCGCTCTATCTTAAGTTTCCACTTGATGATCCCCAATATTACGCAAGTAATTTTTATGAATTTCTCTGTAAAAGAATTAAGGACCATGCAGGGGAAGATTCATGAAAACCTATACCTTAGATGATGTTGCAGTATTAATTGATAAAGTTAATAAATATAATGATGATATTATCAATTTTCGTACTGAAGAAAATGCGGCTGATAATCTACAGATTGAAAAGGCGGAGAAAGCTCTTGGTTTGAAATTCACATCTTCTTACAAGAGTTTTTGGAAAAAACTATGGAGGAGGGGAAAAATGCAAAAAATCTTAAAACTATTGAGCAGCATGGCTCTCTTAAGTACAGCTGGATGTCAGTTAGGCAATCCTCCCCCATCGACTTTGGTTTTATGGGAAAAGCCTAAAGCAGATCGGGCTGTAATTGAACAATCACTTTTAAAATGTGGCTGGAAACCGGTTTATGCTTCTTCTAGTGATATGAATTCGTATGCAAGTGAATTTGCTTCAGTATATGAGTGCATGAAAAAAGCAGGTTTTCGATATAAATTGCAGGATTCAAAGGGGATTTATTTTACACAACCTCCGAAAAGTGACTCGTTCCTAACCGATCTCATGATAGCTGGATATCAGCAATTTATGGACAATGATACTTTTGGTCTAAGCAATACGAGCAAGAAGGAACGGGCCATGATAACTCATTTTGAGAATGAAAGAAAACGTCAACAAACAAGAAAATCTTTGCAAAAGCGATCATCAAAGCATCCTACCCATTCTTAAAGAGTTAGTTGAACAAAAAGCACGAATGATGGAGGGAGTCAAAATAGTGCTCTTCTTTATTCAAGCGGATGAGACGTTGAATCTAATGGTTGATCAGCTCACCAACAAGGCAACAGTAGGTTTTCTTTCAACTTATTTTTTAGAGAATGTGCATTTTGATCAGCCTCACAGAATTCTGGAAGCCGATCCGACAAATAGAAAAGGTCTTGTGATCAATAAAGGGGCATGTTTTCGCTTTTATCATGGTGGTGAGAATGGGGTAGGTACCTCTTTTACCGCGTTCCAGGGCGTGGAAGGATGTCTTTTGACGAAGATCTTGAAGCAGGAAAGGATTATTATATATATCTCATCCTAAAAGATCAGACGAATGAGATATCCTTTAAAATTTCTCAAAATCCGACGGTTCCTGATGGCTATACAGAGGATAATTCTGAAAAGATTGGTGGATTTCATACGCTATGTGCGGATGTTGGTGAGATTGAATATCATCTCTTATCGGGTTATCAAGCGGGGGATGTTTTGCCCAATTCTGTTTGGTGTTTAAATCACCGTCCACGTAGTGACCCAGAGGGAATGGTTTACAATCCGTGGCATAATATTTGGGTTGATATTTATCTTCAATCAGGGACAGGTGTAAATGCAAAGTCGGCATATGGTGTTCCGATTACGACCAATCGTAGCTATGCGGATCATGCTTTTGATTTTTGGTCTGTTAATAAGAGATTTTTGACGAGTGATGAGTTCTCGCCATGCATGTATAGAAGTAATCAAGCAACCAGTATTGTCGACAATCAAGCGCCTTCTCCTAAGACGTCTGGAGGACACGTTGATACAAACAATAGACGGATGATTTCGCATATTGGTTGTGAGGATGGTTGCGGTTATGTGTGGCAATATTTGTCTGGTTGTTATCCAGTGACTAAATGGCATACAGGGGAGCAAGGAAGCAGTTTACGTGTAGACATAAATGTTATGTTGGGAGGAGGCGATTGGACTGGTGGCTCTAACAATGATCATCTTGTGCGGAACTTTGCGCATTCTCGTTATGTCGAAGATGAAAAAATAGGCGCCCGTGGATGTAGCGAGCCACTTTATTATAATTAGCGCGAGATTGATTAGAACATCATTTTATTCCGCCCCACTTTTGTGGGGCTTTTTTTATGGAGCGTCAGATGAGAAAGATATCGAAAGAAGGATTAGAACTTATCAAACAATGGAAAGGATTGCGTTTAGAGGCTTATAGAGATACGGCATGTATCTGGACGATTGGTTATGGTCACACCAACAATGCGGGTCACCCCCTTGTCAAAAAAGGCATGTGTATTAACAAAGAGCAAGCAGAAGAAATCCTTTGTGAAGACTTAAAGCAATTTGAGAAGACGGTAGAGGAATCGGTCACGGTTTCGTTAACGGATTGCCAATTCGCGGCATTGGTATCGTTTTGCTATAACGTAGGAACAGCTTCTTTCCGCAAGTCAACATTGTTGAAGAAGCTTAATCAAGGCGATTATGAAGCCGTACCTGTTGAATTACAGAAATGGAATAAGGTTGGTGGGAAGCCTCTTGCGGGTTTAGCCAACCGCCGAGCAGCAGAAGCGGGATTATGGGCAAAAGGGGCTTATGTTTCTTCAAATTATCAAAGGGTAGAAACGAAAACAGCAACAGGTCTTTTCAAGGTAGAAGAACTTGCCCCGATTATAGGGTCTTGTTCAGGTTTTGGAGGTTTGTTAGCAGGCAATGGACCGGTGCAATGGGCTTTAGCAGGCATAGTGGTTTTAGCGGCTGTAACGGGCATAGTGATTGTCGCCAAGCGTTTTCGGGAGCAACGCTTATGATTTTTTGGCTAAAGAAATATTCTCTTATGTTTACAGCGGCTTTAGCCGTTTTTTTTATGGCTTTAGCCAAGGCGTTTCACCTTGGCAAGCAAAGCGAACGGCAAAAGCAAACAGAGAATGCTTTAAAGACAGCAACAACGCGGCTTGAGGTAGAAAATGAAGTTAATCAAAAAAGTGATGCTGGTGTGCGCTCTGAACTTTCTCGTTGGGTGCGCGGCAAATAGGTCTGTTTCTTGTGGTGGCTGGTTGCCCATTTATTTGGATAACAAGGATGTTGCGGTCATCAGTTCCAACCTTGCAAGAGATATTTTGAAGCATAACAAGCAGGGAGCCCATTTATGTGGTTGGAAAGATGGTCAAGAAACGAAGCAGCAAAGATAAAGATCTTACAGAAAAAGAACAACAACTCCTTCACGAGATGATAGAGACCTATCAAGGTTTAAAGATGATGTCACGCATCATGAAATTGATTGCCTTTATTGTCTTTATGTTTATTATCGATTTTGCCCGCTTTATGGATACTCTAGAAAGTATCTTCTCACACCTCAAAAAGTGGCTAACAAAAAGTTGAAAAACTTTTTCTTTAAGAAAAGAAATTAATATTAATGATAAGTAACACTATGTTTAACTAAGTTAAATTTTTTAACTAAGCTAAATAATGTTAATCATTAAAATTCTTAAAGAGGAAATATTATGAGTGAAAAAAGTGACTTATAGCAGCTAAAGTAGATATGAATCTAAAAGCGCATTTATGGCTATAGCTGAAATAAAACACCGTCCAGCATCTCAAATTTTACGTGATCTTATTCGTGTGTACGTTGAAAATAATAAGATACTCAATAAAGAAACGCTTGAAATTTCTCATAAAAGCGATAGCAATGAAAATGTTTTTTATGCTGAAAATATTGCTGATTTGATTAAGCAACTGGATATCTGATTATGCGTTCAGTGAGTTATTCAGGAAAGTTTAAAAAGGATGTAAAATGAGCAAAAAAGCGTGGAAAAGATATGCGAAAGTTCACAGAAGTTATGTAACTTCTAATTCATAAGAAGCAATTGCTATCTATTTTAAATGATCATATATTACAGGGAAACTAGAAGCCTCATCGAGATCTTCATATAGAACCCGATTGGTTATTAATTTATATAGTTGATGAAAAGCGTGTCCATTTTGATAGGACAGATACGCATTCAGATTTATTTAAGTAAGAAGTTGATTATGCCCTTTAAAAAAACTGATTCGCAATAATTGAGAGGCATGTCACAAAATCCTATTCCCTAACCTTTATTTACGAATCCATCATGTTTTAAAAATATAATAAAACAAGATACTAAATAAGGAAAAATAAAAAGTGGTGCCCAGACGCGGATTCGAACCACGGACACGCGGATTTTCAGTCCGCTGCTCTACCAACTGAGCTATCTGGGCATGCTTCATAAAAAATATAAAGCGCTTGCGGTTATAACATTAAAATTTTCTCTGTCCAGTCATCAAAAGAAAAATAATTGATTTTTTAATAAGTTTATCTCCCTATTCTAGAGAGTTATCAATGAATCTTTATCATAAAATAAATTTGATAGGCATATTGGATGCGTTAGTGTATTGTTAGTAGAATGCTGTCTTATCGTGGTGATGATACAAAAAATTAAAAGAATCAACCGAGAAGCATGATTAAGAAAGGTTTTTTGATAAAGTTTCCGTGAATTTTAAGCATACGAAATAATAGAAAGTATTTTTGACTTTTTTCTAAAAAGATTATTGATTAGTCTTTATAATAATTTGTTTTTCTTTATAAAGAAAAAAACATCTAAAAGGGGAGAAATAATGATAATGTTACAAAAACCAAGCAGTCGTCCCAATAATACTAATTTTTCTTCAGGTCCTTGTAGCAAACGGCCTGGTTGGACTCTTGATGTTCTTAAAAATGCATTAGTTGGGCGTTCACATAGATCTAGAGAAGCAGAATTAAAACTTGCTGAAGTTATTAATTTAACCCGTGAGATTCTTGAGGTTCCTTCTGATCATCGTATAGGAATTATGCCCGGTTCAGATACCGGTGCTGTTGAGGCTGCTCTATGGTCTCTATTAGGTGAGCGTGGCATTGATATGGCGGCGTGGGAAAGTTTTGGATTTGGGTGGAATAAAGATGTTGTCGAGCAATTAAAGCTTTCTGATGTGCGTCGTTTTGAAGCTCCTTATGGTGAAATACCAGATTTAACACAACTTGACTTTGATCGTGATGTTGTTTTTACATGGAATGGGACAACTTCTGGTGTGCGTATTCCTAATGCAGATTTCATTCCCCATGAGCGGGCTGGATTGACCATTTGTGATGCAACATCTGCAGCTTTTGCGCAATATCTTGATTTTTCAAAATTAGATGTTGTTACTTTTTCATGGCAGAAAGTTTTGGGAGGTGAGGCTGCGCATGGTATGGTGATTTTAAGTCCTCGTGCTGTTGAGAGGCTTGAGAATTATGTTCCAGCTTGGCCTATGCCTCAACTTTTCTATATGACAAAAAATGGAAAATTGAACGAAGATATTTTTAAAGGAAAGATAATCAATACACCTTCTATGCTTTGTGTTGAGGATTTTCTTGATGGGTTGAAGTGGGCAAAATCTCTAGGAGGTGCAGCGGCATTAAGAGCACGGGTGGAGAAAAACTTTTCTGTACTTGATGCTTTTGTTCGCAAAACACCATGGTTAGAATATTTGGCAAAAGATCCTGAAGTGCGTTCTAACACCGCTATTTGTTTAGATATTGTGGATCCAGTGATTACTGCTTTGGATACGGAAAAGCGAGTATCTTTCATAAAAGCGGTTGTGAAACGTCTTGATGAGGAAGGAGTTGCTTATGATATTGGTTCGTATCGCGATGCTCCTCCGGGGCTTCGAATTTGGGCGGGTATAACAATTGAGGCTTCCGATCTTGAAATTTTAACACAATGGCTTGAGTGGGCGTTCCAGGTTGAAAAAGCACAGCTTTAAATAATTACTGGTGATTTTCACAGGGTGTTTTTAAACAGAAAAAGGATACGAGAGATTATGATGATCTTTCGTATTCTTGTATCAGACAAACAGCCTCTAAATATTACATGAATTGTAAAAGATTAAGAGGAGGAATAAATGCTCTGTCAGGTGTTGGATACGCACAAATTAAAATCTCTATTTTTTTACTTTTTGTAGCAAAAATGACAGATTTAAAATATTTTGGTATTTGCTTATCTTTATTATCATAAATTTGAAAATTTAATCACTTGAAGATTGAGAAAAATCTGAAATGAGGAGTCGCACTTGCTCTAAGGTTTCGTTATAAAGAAGTGTTTGTTTTTGAATGCTGGTTTTTTTGACTAAACACGACGGAGAAAGTTATGGCCAATGTAGTTGTTGTCGGTACACAATGGGGTGATGAAGGCAAAGGTAAAATTGTAGATTGGTTGTCTGAGCGAGCAGATATCGTGGTGAGATATCAGGGGGGGCATAATGCTGGCCACACATTGGTTATTGATGGAGTTAGTTATAAATTATCACTTTTACCATCGGGTTTAGTTCGTGGGAAGTTATCAATTATTGGGAATGGTGTTGTAGTTGATCCCCATCATTTTGTAGCAGAGTTAAAAAAACTACGTGATCAGGGCGTGAAAATCACACCAGAAATTTTACGTATTGCTGAAAATGCTCCTTTGATTCTTTCTTTGCATCGTGATCTTGATGCAATTCGAGAAAGCGGTTTATCTGGTTTAAAGATTGGTACAACAAAGCGTGGTATTGGACCGGCTTATGAAGATAAGGTGGGACGTCGTGCTATCCGAGTGATGGATTTAGCAGAAAAAGATACACTTATGGCTAAGATTGAGCGGCTTTTGAGGCATCATAATGCTTTGCGTCGTGGGATGGGTGTTGCAGAGATTGATTCTCAAGCGCTTTATGATGAATTGATGCAAGTTGCGGATAAAGTTTTGCCCTTTATGGATTGTACGTGGCGTCTTTTAGATGAAGGTTATCGAGGAGGGAAACACATTCTTTTTGAAGGTGCGCAAGGTGCTTTACTCGATAATGATTTTGGAACTTATCCGTACGTAACATCATCGAATACAGTTGCTGGGCAGGCATGTACAGGTTCAGGGATGGGACCTAGTGCAATTCATTATGTTTTGGGTATTGCAAAAGCGTATACCACACGTGTTGGAGAAGGGCCTTTTCCTACAGAGCAGATAAATGATATTGGTGAATTTCTGGGAGTGCGTGGGCATGAATTTGGTGTTGTAACGGGTCGAAAGCGTCGATGTGGTTGGTTTGATGCTGTTTTAGTCCGTCAGATGGTAGTAGTTTGCGGTGTTCAAGGTATAGCATTGACAAAACTTGATGTTTTGGATGGTTTGGATGAAATAAAAGTTTGTATTGGTTACGAGCTTGATGGTAGAAGGATTGATTATTTACCTTCTTCCATGGGAGCCCAAGCCCGTGTGAAGCCTATTTATGAAACATTAGAAGGTTGGAAGGAAAAAACAGCCCATGCATTGAGGTGGGAAGATTTACCAATGCAGGCTGTTAAATATATACGCTATATTGAAGAACTGATTAACACAAAAGTGGCTTTATTATCTACGAGTCCAGAACGCGAAGATACTATTCTTATTACAGATCCTTTTGCAAATTGATTATTATTTTTAGGTTTCCATATAGATCTTTTGTTCACTTCTATATCTTTTAACAAAAAGAGCTTTTAAGAGTGCGTGAAAGAAAGGTGTAAAATGACATTGTTTATTTTTCATATTCATTTTACACTATGACAATAGTTGTACCAATATAAATGACAATAAACTTATGAGCCTAAAATAAAGCTGTTTTAGCCTGAGTTCTAGGGGTTCTTTGCTTAGTTTAAGAGAGATTATAGAGGAAATGGTAGATTTCGTTGGAATCTTAAAAAAGGCAATTAATGCACAAAATAATGTTACATCACAAGTGCGTAAGCGAATTTATAAACGGGCTATCGAAACACTAGAATATCAATTTGTAACAGCAAAAATACCACAAGCAATAGCAGATGAACAAAGAAAGATTCTTCATAGTGCTATTGCAACTGTTGAAGAGGAATATTTAGCAGTTGAAAAGAAGTTGCTTTCTTCAGTTATTGGGTGGGATCCCACAAATATAAATGAAGATAAGAAATATACAAAAAAAACTATATTACCAAAGAATAATGAATTTTCAGTGGTAGACATAAAAAGAAAGCAGGATTTTGTTACACATCCAAAGGATAGCAAGTTATTTGATGAGCCTTGGGTATCAGATATACCAGATGCAGAGCCTGTTAATATGGAGGCTGATGTACCTTCTCAGCATGTTAATAGCTGTGAGTTAAAGATTTCTTCGTCGCAAGAAGATAATCCTCATATTGTTTCGCATATTTTTTCTCAGGCTTTACGTCGTGCTAATAAATCATTGGTGCAAAGGCGTATTGTGATAAGTGCTGTTTCTGTTGTTAGTTTTGCTGTTTTTACTATTGGTATTTTTTTTATTGGTGGGCGTGTATTTGTATCAAATGATCATCAAGTGTTAGGAGAAAATCTTCAAGTTTCTCACGAAGTACCAAAGGCACTTTCGGTTAAGAGAAAGTTAACACAACGTTTATTAGAGGATGGGAGTGAAATTGATGTCGGTTTAAAACAAGCGACAGATTCTTCGGATGAAGAAGGAGTCTCAACCGTTGTTTCCAGCAATTTGCAATCGCTTGATAAATTAGGTGAAGCTGTTTTTTATCAAGCACGTACAAATTATGATGCAGAAAAGATAGCAACGGGAAGTGTTCGCTGGACGCTTATAAAGGAGTCTTATGTGAAGGGGGCTCCAGAAGAAACAGCCATACAAGGTGATATAACAATTCCTGATGAAGGGCTATCATTACGGTTAATTTTACGTCGCAATACCGATCGGTCATTTCCTGCTGCATATATTATGGATCTTATTTTTATTCTTTCTGATAAATTCTCAGGGAAAGCTATAAGCAGTGTTCAAGCATTAACCTTTAAAGCAAGTGAACAATCTATTGGGCAGCCTTTAGTAAGAACTATTTCTACAAAAATTAATGATGATTTTTTTCTTGTTGCATTGAGTGGTAATCATCCATTTCTTGATCGAAATTTGCAATTGATGCGAGAATTAGATTGGGTGCGTTTAGTGTTAACGGATAAAAACGGACGTATAAATGAATTAACTTTTGCAAAAGGACCAACAGGTGAGTCTATTTTCAATAAAGTTATTGGACAATGGCTTGCACAACAAGATAAGTTAACAGTTCTTGATCAGAAAAATAAAACATAGATGCAAATAAAATAAAAGGTTATTTCTCGATATTGATTTTTATAGTTATATCAAACACGCTCAATAAAATTGTATACTACAACTCAAAGGATTCTACAGACTAATTTACAAGTACAAAGCCAATATACGCTTTTCTCATTTCTACTTTAAAAATGCGCAAACAATTGGCTTCATACCTAATTCTAGAGTCTTATACTTGACTTTGAGATAAAGCAGAATCTCTGATAGAATTTTGCACTTTTTCAAATGCACGCATTTCAATTTGCCTTACTCGTTCTCGACTAATGTTAAATTCACCAGAGAGTTCTTCTAGAGTTAATGGTATATCGTTTAAACGACGTGCTTTGAATATACGTTTTTCACGTTCATTGAGATTGTCCATGGCATTTATAAGCATGGAACGACGATTCTCCAATTCACTTTTTTCAATTAAAACTTGTTCTTGATCGTTAGATTCATCCACCAACCAATCTTGCAACTCGCTGTTTTCCCCTTCTTTTGTACGAAGGGGTGCGTTGAGTGAAGTGTCACCACCAAGTCGGCGGTTCATTGATATAACTTCATCTTCTGAGACATTCAACTGAGTTGCAATTTCTTTTACTTGTTCTGCATTGAGATCACCGTTATCAAGTGCTTGAAGTTTACTTTTTAATTTACGAAGGTTAAAAAACAAGCGCTTTTGATTAGCTGTTGTCCCCATCTTCACCAAACTCCAAGACCGCAATACATACTCTTGGATTGATGCTTTAATCCACCATATTGCATAGGTTGCAAGACGAAAACCACGTTCTGGCTCAAAACGCTTAACAGCTTGCATGAGTCCAACATTGCCTTCTGAAATGACTTCCCCAATGGGGAGTCCATAGCCGCGATATCCCATCGCGATTTTAGCTACAAGACGCAAATGACTGGTTACTAGCCTATGCGCTGCTTTTAAATCATTATGCTCACGGTAACGTTGAGCTAACATATATTCTTCTTTTGGATCAAGCATTGGAAAACGACGTACTTCTTCCAAATAACGGTTTAATCCACCATCGCCTGCGGTTACTGATAACAAACTCATATGGGCCATAATAGCACCCTCCTTTTGTCTGAATTCCCTGATAAGGCAAATTCTATGTTTCAGATAGTAATACCTGTGTACATTCACTTTAGCATATTTTTCAATTTTGTTCAAAAAAAGATATTTTATTGTGAAATCTTGAGAAGGAGAAAAGTTTCAATTCATTTTTTTAAAATGCTTAATAAGTTTAGCCATATCTTGAGGTAGTGGTGTGGAAAACGACATAACTTTACCGGTAGAAGGGTGTTCAAAAGTGAGACT
Organism: Bartonella sp. TT67HLJMS; assembly: GCF_042193375.1. Taxonomy (NCBI): domain Bacteria; kingdom Pseudomonadati; phylum Pseudomonadota; class Alphaproteobacteria; order Hyphomicrobiales; family Bartonellaceae; genus Bartonella; species Bartonella sp. TT67HLJMS. Next base: position 189,744 of record NZ_JBHILP010000002.1, on the reverse strand, counting down.
TGCGGCATGAAGTGCCTGTCTGTTGAGTTGATCGATTGCATTTCTAATAGTGGGGTTGAATGCGTTTGATTTTGTTTTAAAGGCGTTTCCATAAACTGTATCGCCTATGAGTGGATGCCCAATATGAGCCATATGAACACGGATTTGATGGGTGCGTCCAGTTTCCAAGCGACATTCCAGAAGGCTAGCAAAAGATGTTGAGTCTGCATGAGAGCCATATTTTTCTAGCAAAGAAAAATGTGTAACAGCATGACGAGCATAAGGGTTTTGGTTATGGATAACAGCTTGCTTTGTTCGGTTGTGGGGCGAACGGCCAAGTGATGCATCAATTGTCCAAACATTGCGGTGAGGTGTCCCCCAAATCAAGGCATGATAGCGTCGGTCTAATGCACAGGTACGTCCATGATCAGAAAATTGAGCACTGAGACTTTTATGAGCCAGATCATTTTTTGCAACAACCATAACACCACTTGTATTTTTATCGAGACGATGGACAATGCCAGGGCGTTTAACACCACCTATACCAGATAAACTATTACCACAGTGATAAATAAGGGCATTAACCAACGTACCGGTCCAATTTCCATTGCCAGGATGAACAACAAGACCTGCTGGTTTGTTAATAACAATGATATGATCATCTTCAAAAAGGATGTCCAATGCAATAGCTTCAGCACTAGGTTCTGCATCACGAAGGTCAGGCATTGCCAATTCAATTATTTGCTTAGGTCTTAATTTTGTTTTTGGTTCTTTTATGAATTGACCATCAATTTTAAGATAGCCTTCACGGATGAGGGTTTGCAAACGTGAACGTGAGAACACATTATGGTATTGTTTTGCTAGCCACTGATCAAGACGTTGCCCAAGAGCACCTTCATCCGTTATTTTTTGTATTACCATACGATTCCTATTAAGTTTTTAATAAGATTTTACCAGTACGAAATTGCTTTACTATCGAGGAATTCTTTAATTCCCCAATGTCCCCCTTCACGGGCGCGTCCAGAAAATTTTACACCTCCAAAATAGCTTCCACTGGGTAATCCATGTCCGTTAACTTCTACCATACCAGAGCGTACTTGTGCCGCAATACGACGACATTTATTGCGATCTTGTGATTGAATATAGTTTGTAAGACCATACTCAGTGTCATTCGTTAAAGCGACAGCTTCTTCTTCTGTATTAAAAGCAAGAATCGAGAGAACTGGACCAAAGATTTCTTCTTTGAAAATACGCATATGAGGTTTTACATCAGCAAAGACTGTTGGACGGACATAATAACCGCGTTCAATTCCTCTTGGTAAACCAGTTCCGCCTGCAACAAGAGTTGCACCATCATCAATTCCCGATTGGATAAGATCTTGAATTTTATCATATTGTTTTTTTGAAACGACGGGACCAATATGATTTCCTTCTTGGCAATTTGGTCCTACTTTTGTTGTTTCTGCAATATCTTTAGCTATTTTTATGGCTTTGTCATAGATGCTTTGTTCCACAAGCATACGAGTGGGTGCATTACAGCTTTGTCCACTATTATAAAAGCAATGTCGCACACCACGTTGAATAGCATCTGAGTCGGCATCAGCAAAGATAATATTCGCTCCTTTTCCCCCAAGTTCCAGACAGACTCTTTTTAAAGTAGCGCTAGCATTTTTAGAAATATCTTTTCCTGCTCTAGTTGAACCAGTAAAGCTAATCATTTCTAGATCTGGATGTGCTGAGAGGTAAGAGCCGACAGTTGTACCATCACCATTGATTAAATTAAAAACACCGGCAGGGAGCGCAGCTTCATCTAAAAATTCAGCAAAAAGCATAGCAGAAAGAGGCGCAATTTCAGAGGGCTTTAATACCATGGTACAGCCAGCCAAGAGAGCAGGGATAACTTTAAGAGTTACTTGATTCATGGGCCAATTCCATGGCGTAATTAATCCTACGACGCCGATAGGGTCGTAGTGAAGAATTGCTTGTTCATTTCCCTTTATTAAAGTTTCTTGGAACGAGAACTCTTTATAAGCTTCGATAAAATTGCGAATGTGGGAACTGCCAGTTGCGGTTTGCGCATTAAGTGCCATATCAATCGGTGCTCCCATTTCCATTGAAATGGTTTTTGCCATCTCTTTAGAGCGTTTTTCATAGATATTTAGAATTTTTTCAACGAACCCAAGACGCTCACTTGGTGACGTTGTTTTCCATTTTTGAAACGCTTCTTTAGCTGCGTTAATTGCTTTATCGGCATCTTCTGTACTTCCAAGGCTAATGACAGCACAAGCCTCTTCTGTTGATGGATTAATGACGTCAAAATCGTGAGGAGTGCTTGGGTCCTCCCATAGACCATTGATATAAAATTTCCGTTTATTAAACATAATTCACTCCCTTTTTTCTATTTGTGTTTATTTAATTATGATTATCTTAGTCTAAGCCGTTTTAAACGAGGATAACAAGGGTAATCTTATAAAAACGCGAGAAATTAGATTGTATCATGATAACTGAGCATGGAGAATTCAACAGAGCAATGCTTATATACCCATTTGTATTATTAGGACTAATTGCTTTTATGAAATGAGAGAGAAAGAGAGCTATAGATAATTTTCCTGAAGCTTTTTTATCCTGAAGTTTTCTTCAAAAAAAATGAAATACGAGCTCTATGACATCATAAACGAGACAATTTATATCGTAAATATGCAGAAGAGAGATTATGAATATGCATTATGGCATTATTTTTTTCATTAAAAAGTAACCATCAGCAAAAGGTTATTAACCTTCGTATGATAGTTTCTACGAATTCTTTTTGAAAAGGTTATTTTTCTCATTGCTATAAATTTGTTGGGTGCCATGCATAATTCGAAAACAAAATCTATTTCTACGCCTTCTTTTTCTGATGATGGTACGAAAGGTGCATCAAGAGAAGATTTATCTGTTAAGATTACTGAGATATTTCCTTATCCGGAAGTATGGAAAAAGGCATTTACCCTCGGAAAAAATGTCCGTTTCACGCGAACCCCAGAAGTTGAGATTTTGCGTCGTCGTATAGAAACAGATCCAGTTTTTGCAAAGCAGTTTAAAATTTTTACGAAGCAAGATCAAAAAAAAATTACAGATACAGATATTGTACGTTGTAACAAGAAAACAACAAGCGTTTCATCGACAAAAAAAGTCATTAATCCTCAATCAATAGAAAATAAAACGTCGGTTTGTCATTCAACAGTTTTGAAGCAGTTGTCACGACAAGTTACTCGTATACCATCAGAAAATATCCCTCTTGAGGAGGGTAAACAAGAACATAAATTACAAGTAGAAAATGTGCTACAAAAAATGAATCCTGCTTGGCATCTTTCCGATGATGCATTTTTTGAATGCGTATCTTTGATATTTGAACATATGGATACTCAAACTTCAAAAGAGGATCAAACATCGATTGACACGACAAATAAAATTACATCTGAGATTCCTTCTGTCTTTGATGAGTCAATAACTGCTCTTTACCGTGTTCTTGAATACCGCTTTCCGCAACTCTATGATTCCATTACATCGGAATCTCCAGCGGAAAGGATGCGAGGCGTTGAGCAAATTTCTGATTTAATGCATACAAATAATGATATTACTAAAGAATGTCATTCTAAGCTTTCTGTTGAAGATTCCGCTCATACGTTAAGTAATGCAAGGGCGTTAAACGATACTGAGGCACTAAGCGACGCTGAGTCTAGTATAGAGACGAAAAAAACCAATAATATTGTCGATTGCATAACAAAGAATGTCACACCAAATTTAAAAGATTTGTCTGTGATGCAAGCAAACGGTAAAACGAAAATATTGCAATCTGCCCGCGTGCCATTAAGCAATTATGATTCTGCTTTTATGCAAAATATTCAATCTATTGACAGTGATGCTTATGAGTTTCCTCCAATCAATTTATTACAGGAACCTGTTTTTCATGAAGGTACGATGATTCCTCAGGAAACATTGGAACGCGGTGCTGGGTTTTTGGAAAGTGTTTTGGAAGATTTTGGCATTAAGGGTGAAGTTATCCATGTACATCCAGGTCCAGTGGTTACAATGTATGAATTTGAGCCTGCTGCGGGTGTAAAGTCATCGCGCGTTATTAATCTTTCTGATGATATTGCGCGTTCTATGTCTGCTATTTCTACACGCGTTGCTGTCATTCCTGGACGGAATGTTATTGGGATTGAGTTACCCAACGCGGTTCGTGAAACCGTTTATCTACGGGAATTAATTCAAACACGTTCTTTTCGTGAAAGTGAATTTAAACTTGCTCTTGCTTTGGGAAAAGGGATTAGTGGTGAGCCGGTCATTGTAGAATTAGCAAAAATGCCTCATTTATTGGTTGCAGGAACAACAGGATCAGGCAAGTCTGTAGCAATTAATACAATGATTTTGTCGATTCTTTATCGTATGACACCAAAACAGTGTCGTTTGATCATGGTTGATCCTAAAATGCTAGAGCTCTCTGTTTATGATGGCATTCCACATCTTTTAACACCTGTTGTAACAGATCCTAAAAAAGCAGTAACAGCTTTAAAATGGGCGGTTCGTGAAATGGAAGAGCGTTATCGCAAAATGGCTAAGTTAGGTGTACGTAATATTGATGGTTTTAATGCACGTGTTGCACTTGCGGCTCAAAAAGGTGAAACGATCATGTGTACTGTACAGTCGGGTTTTGATAAGGAAACAGGGGAAATGCTTTATCATGAAGAAGCCATGGATCTGACGCAGCTTCCTTATATTGTTGTGATTGTTGATGAGATGGCTGATCTCATGATGGTGGCAGGGAAAGAAATAGAGAATGCCATTCAGCGCTTAGCACAAATGGCGCGTGCGGCTGGTATTCATCTTATTATGGCAACGCAGCGCCCTTCTGTTGATGTTATCACAGGGACAATTAAAGCGAACTTTCCTACCCGCATTTCCTTTCAAGTGACATCAAAAATTGACAGTCGTACGATCCTAGGTGAACAAGGTGCTGAAACGCTTTTAGGTCAAGGAGATATGCTTCATATGGCAGGTGGGGGACGTATTGTACGCGTTCATGGACCGTTTGTCTCTGATGAAGAAGTTGAATCCATTGTTGCACATCTTAAACTGCAAGGAAAACCTGATTATTTAGCAACCGTCACAGATAACGAAGATGATAACAAAGAGGATGCTTCTGCCGATTCAACGGTTGAAGTTTCTGAGGAAGAAAATTTTGATGAAGAGGGAGAGGAGCTTTATAATCAAGCTGTAAAGATTGTTATGCGTGATAAAAAATGTTCAACATCTTATATTCAGCGCCGACTTTCAATCGGCTATAATAAAGCAGCTTCTCTTGTTGAGCGGATGGAAGAAAAAGGCATTGTTGGAGCCGCTAATCATGTGGGAAAACGTGAAATTTTACTCAATGCAGGGAAATAAAAAAGCATATTAAAATGTGCGATTTAAAATATGCGATTTTTAAAATGTTTGACAGTTATTATTTAAATAGCGAATGCTTGTTTTATTTTTCAAAGCAGATGTGACCATGTATTTATTTTTATAATAATATTAAAAAATTGAGTGGAGAGTAATAAAGCAAAAGCGATCTTTTGACTGCTGATACCAAAAGGGGAGATATTTTTAACATTTCTAGATGATCTGGAATGTAAAGAAATTAAACAAATCTTTGTATGAGAACAGATGATTTTTGTTCTCTTTTCTGATTGCAGAAAAATTCTTTGGTTAAATAATGCAGTGGTATATTTTTTTGTTTTCTCTTCCTATAGCGGTTCTGATGAAAGAAAGGTCTTTTGGGGATTATGGAGAGCATCATAAGAAGAGTATCCAATATGCAAGTTTTGTTGCATTGGGTGCTTTAAAGCACTATGCTAAATTTGTTATTATTTGATATTATTGGTACAAGAAAGGTGTTCTTACGAGAAACTTTATTTGAAAAAGAAATTTTAATTTCTATTTTTATAATGCAATTTATTGATTTATAATAATAATTTATCATTATAAGTATTGAATGAAAGTTTCAAATATCGTAAGATTTTTTCATTTCAAATTTGTTTCTGTTGAAACAAATAAAACGATTTTCTTGCGCATCATAATAATGTAGGGGTAAAAAAGTTAAAAAAAGAAATAAAAATGCCGCTTATGAACGCCTTCAAATGCCAAGAACTATTGGTGACATTAGGGGTTAAAATTAGTATAATGATGGTCCTAACCAGCTCTTTTATAAGCATAAAAATGTAATGTACAATGCCTTGCCTTGCTATCTGTTATGGGGGCCTTTGTATTACACCATTTACGGATGCCGTCGTAAAATAAGCTTGGGGAGCTTGGGAGATATCTTTTTAAAACAGGCACATGAATGCGTAAAATAAATGTATTCTTTTTGAGTCCTATTTATGCGAGGGAGATGTTACCATTATTGTAACAAGATTTGTTACAATAATGGGTGAATAAGTAACAGGAGTTGGAGGATTCTTTTTATTCTTGTTTTGTTGATGAAACAGTCAAAATTTTGCTACAGACAATTGATATGAGATATCAAGTTATTTTAACCAGAACAGGTAATTGTAAACAAATTAGCATTATTTATTTGAGAGTAAATCCAACACTTTTTAGTTTTAGTTATGCCATTAAAAGCAGATGAATTGAAGTTAAATACAAATGAATTAAAATGTCAGCAAGGAGCTTTTCGTTTTACACCAGAGCTTTTGCCTCGGCCTTTTACGTGGGAAATCGATCATAATGGTTTATTTTGTGAAGTCTCAAAAGAGCTAGCTGAAGTTGTTGGTCCTCTCTCTTCCTCTATTTTAGGATGTAGCTTTCATGAGCTTGCTCATCAATTTAATGATGATCGATATCTGGTTCTCAGTCATTTTATTGAAGCTGCTATGCCTTGGAGTAAAGAGATTGTTCAATGGCCTGTTGATGGTTGCTTACAATGGCTTGATGTTGAGTTGTCGGCTTTGCCAATTTTTGATGTTAAAAAGCAGCTTAAGGGGTTTCGTGGCTTTGGTGTTTTAAAAATACGAAAAAAAGTCCAAGAAAAAAGAGATGAAAAGCTGGAAACAGAAATGCCATGTCTTACGGAGATAGAACGTTCAGCTTTTCATGAAATTGCAGAGAAATTACGTGATGAATTGAATTCATCGGTAAAAGAAAAAAAATTAGTTGAAGAAACAGCTATTCATTTACCATATACACAAACATTGCCGGTAAATGCTATAGAACAAGCTCTCGTAAAAGAGCCCGCAGCAGTTTTATCATTGTTGGATACAGCAACAGATGGTGTTTTATGGTTGGATGAAGAGGGCTTTATTCAATCAGCAAGTAGGGCAGCCTTAGCATTAATGGGTTATGAAATAAATGAACTACGAGGACAGCCACTCTCTTCATTATTTACTTTGCAAAGCCGATTTTTTGTTGAAAAATATTTTAAATCAATCCGTGTGGAGGGGAAAAATCAGGTTTTAAATCGCAGAGAAACAGCTGATTTAATGACGAAAAATCATAAAAATATAACCGTTTTGATAACGATTGTATTTTTGGCACAGCAAGGCAATTATGCTGTTATGTTGCGTGATAGGACACAAACAGTTCCATCAGGAGGAAAAAAAGCAGAAGAGGATAAAATTGTTGGGGTTGTTCATGAAATACGAACACCTTTGAATGCTCTTATTGGTTTTGCAGAAATTATGAGAGAAGGCCGTTTTGGTTCGATAGAAAATGAGCGCTATCGTGGATATTTACGCGATATTATTTCCTCTGGAAAACATATATTATTGCTGATTAATCAATTACTAGAGTGCTCGAAGATAAATTATTCTGGTTCCAATAACCAGATTGATTCTTCCATTATTTCTGAAACATTTGATGTGATATCTTGTTTACGTGCGACGATAGCTTTTCTTGAAACTCAAGCCAATCAGAACGGCATTATCATGCGTATTGTTGCTCCACCTCATGTTCCATTTATTCCTGTATCACAACAAGTGTTTCGCCAGATTATATGGAATCTTCTTTCCAATGCTATTCGTTTTACACCTTTGGGTGGACAGATCATTGTTCACGTTTCTTATAGAAAAGAGCGTGTAAAAATTTCAGTGAGTGATAATGGTATAGGGATGAACGAAGAAGAGATTGTACAGGCACTGAAACCTTATGGTCAAGTAGAGCGCAAAGATGGCCGATCTGGTGATAGCGCTTTTATAGGAACAGGCTTAGGCCTCCCAATGTGTAAAGCAATGGTGGAAGAAAGAGGAGGACAATTTTTATTGTTCTCAAAACCCAATCATGGAACAACTGTGGAAATGTTTTTTCCTCGTGTTCCATGATGTAAATCTTGAATAAAATTATTTTTTCTTAGCCAAAAGATCTCTAATTTCTGTTAAAAGTTGTTCTTCTGAAGACGTTTTTTTTGGGCTTTCTTCTTCTTTTCTACGGATTTTATTCATAGCTTTAACGAATAAAAAAAGAACCCAAGCAATAATGAGAAAATTGATAAGTAAAGTAATAAAGTGTCCATAGCTAATGGTTGCTCCAGCTGCTTTGGCGGCACTCAATGTTGCTTGTTTTTCGCCAGCAAGTTGAATAAACATATTAGAAAAATCAATTCCACCTGTAATCAGTCCAATGATTGGCATAAAAATATCATTGACAATTGAGTTGACCAAGCTACCAAAAGCGCCCCCTATAATCACACCGATAGCAAGATCAATCATATTACCTTTTAGGGCAAATTCTTTGAATTCTTTCAGCATTGCGTTTTCCCCTTTATGTAAGCGATATACGGTAATTTACTTACCGCTTTTGATGAAAAAGGAAAGGGCAGATTTTATTTTTAGGATTATATTACAATATTAATATTATTTTCAAAGAACTTTATAAGGTTTAATAACGAGCATCAGGGCTCTATTTGAATGTACATAGAACATTTCTGAGAGAAAAGCTTTTTTGATAAAAACTATATCTGCTTTTTTTAAAAGAAAGCAGAAAACTATAGCTTAATTTATATAATTGCTTCAAGATTTTTATGATAACATTAAAAAGAAATATTTTTACAGAATACCACAAAATGAGCAGTAATGAAGTACATATATTGGTAAAATAAAAAATATATTTCAGTATTGATGGAAGAAATAGATAGATGAGGCAGGAGAAAACTTATAATTTAATTCCTCTTAATTTAGTAAGCGATAATGGCAATTAGGAGGGCATTATGGCTTATCTAAAAGCTATTTTTACTGGGGTGCATGAGCTAAAATGGCGATAATTCTGATGGAAGAAACACATTTCATCTACTGGAAGATTGTATTAGTTTATAAATAGCAGAGCTCTAGGGTTTGCAAGATCATTTTGGTTTGGAAATTGTTGGTATGATAGGTGGGAGTTCAATGATCAACTGTCATTACTTAAACTATATGTTAGACAGAGCACTTATAGATGCTAAATTGTATTTAGTGCATCAGAAATGGCAAAAAAAAACAATGCAGTTTCTTCAAAATTTTATCAATAGAGTACAAATGATTGAATACCCTGTTGCTAATAAATAGCGCAACAATAGTATGAATTTAGATAATTTTATGAACCATGTATTCTATAAATGCTAGGAAAAAAATAGCTTTATAGAGCAAGCTCTGTTTCTATTGGAAACAATATTACACAAAGGAACTTTGGGAATAGGGATAATTTGCGTGCATTTTCGTGCATTTTTAAGAGAATTATGAGCTTTCCTGCATGAGATGTCACAAAACCATGGTTATGGTGAAGAGCCATTGATGTTTCAATTCATGCTGCATTCTATAAGATTAGAATTCACATTTTAATCTTTAAAAAATGTCGAAAAAGAGAAACGTTTTTTAAGAATAAAAATTTTTTACACAGTATACATCAAATAAACATGTATGGCTATTGTGTAATGAATTTTCTTCTAGAAGGGGAATATTATTTGGATAATATGCTCTCTTTGATTGGTGATCTTTTGTGTTAAAAGATATAGGTGAGGTGCGATGGATTATTTTTATGTTGTGGAGAAGGATTGATGAGTTTGTTTCGTTGTATTGGCCGTTCTGCCTTATTTATGTTGGATCCAGAGCAAGCACACAGTTTAGCGATTCTCGGGCTGAAAAGTGGATTAAATGGCTGTCAAAAGGTTATCGATAAACGTTTGTGTGTAACTGTTTCTGGTCTTGAGTTTGAAAATTTTATTGGTCTCGCAGCGGGATTTGATAAAAATGCAGAGGTTGTAGATGGTATTTTTCGTTTAGGATTTGGTTTTACTGAAATTGGGACAGTGACACCAAAGCCTCAGATTGGAAATCCTAAACCACGGCTTTTTCGTTTAAAAGAAGATGAAGCGATTATTAATAGAATGGGCTTTAATAATGATGGACATCAAGTTGTTTACAACAGATTGCGTGCGCGTAAAAAAACTGGTGTTGTAGGAGTCAACATTGGAGCCAATAAGGATACGGTCGATAAGATTGATGATTATACTGTTGGTATTGCTCATTTTTATGATGTTGCTGATTATTTTACGGTTAATATTTCTTCTCCTAATACACCAGGTTTACGTGATTTACAGGCCCGTGACAGTTTGCATCTTTTGTTGAGTGCAGTTTCGAAAGCGCGAAAGGAGAAAGAGAATAAGCATGGATTCTCCATTCCTATTTTTTTAAAAATTGCTCCAGATTTATCAGAGAAAGAATTAGATGATGTTGCTGAAGAAATAAAACTTTCTGATTTTAATGGACTGATTGTTTCTAATACAACTCTTGCGCGCCAAGGTCTTAGCAATAGTCACCTCAGTAATGAAGAGGGTGGGCTTTCTGGACGTCCACTTTTTGAGCGTTCTACTATTGTGCTTGCAAAAATGCGTAAAAAATTAGGGAAGGACATTGCAATTATTGGTGTTGGCGGTGTAAAGGATGCACAGACCGCTTTGGAAAAAGTAAAAGCTGGTGCAGATTTAATTCAATTATATAGTGGGATGGTTTATGAAGGTCCAAATCTTGTCATAACTATTCTGCAAGAGATTTTGCAGATGATGCAACAAGACGGTGTTGATAACATAAAAGACTATCGTGATCATAGTCTTGAGCATTGGGCAAAATTTCCTTTGTAAAAAACGCTTTTTTCTTCACAAAAAATTGCGAGATTTTTTTAAAGGGGCTTGCAAACTTTGTTGATTTTCCTTATGTCACATAAGCATAAGAATAAATGTTTACGCAATCGTGAACAGTTATGATACATTTGCTTTTTATGCGGTTGTAGCTCAGTTGGTTAGAGCGCTGGTTTGTGGCACCAGAGGTCGTAGGTTCAAATCCCACCAACCGTACCATTTGTCTTGTTACAACTTTTCTAATTCTTAATTTTTGGCGTTTTGTGAGGCGGTTAAAAGCTGTGCTTGGCGGGCTTTTTTGCGTGTGAGCCGTCACGGAGCAGAGACCTTGCGCGGATGATTTTCCTCAAATTTTGCCCCAAACGGAATGATACGATCAATAATCGCTTGAAATATAAACGGGTTAACTAAATCTATGATTCTGATTGCAATTGCAACAATAAATATCTCTATCAGTATATTTATATACTTTTAGTATATTTTGTAAACCAAGAGAATCTTATTCGACTTTCATTATTATTGCTCATAATATAAACCATTAAGTTTAAACACATAAAATAAGTAAGTAAGCATAAATTTACTAAAATATGCCATATTTTTGACACAATGACTTTGATTTTGTCAACTATATATTATAAATGTGAACTTGCATGAAAGTGCATTCATATCTCCAGGGGTGTTTCGGTGGTTGATTATGGGTAAGCCATTCTGGCGCGGGGACATAAGTAATCTTGCGGGATTTATTTATACACTAAATTGGAGAAATAAATGGGAAGTTCAAGTCGTTCGCACGATTATTGCAGTGCCGATAATTTTAGTAGCAAATATAACTCTGGTACTGCGTTTGGTAGCAAGTATGGTGGTAAGGTTGGCTTTGTGAGTGGTCTTTTCGTAGGAGCAGCGGCATCGCGTAATCCTACTACTTGCCATGGCCGGAGCAAGCTTTGGGCAAGTTGTAGGCAATGAATTCGGAGACACCATAGGCGGTTATGGTGGTTATGGTGTGGCTGCTGTCCAGTGTGGAACACAGTTGTTGGGTCAATCTATTGCTAATTCAGGTGGTGGGATGTTGATGCACTTTTGATGTAGTTCTTTGGGTTATCCTAAAGCCTAGAACGGTGGTACTGTAAAAGGTGCCACCTTTATGTTTGGAATATTGCACAGGAGGAGCTATGGGCGAGTTTAGTATAGTGCTCGTTTATTTTTGTCTGTGGTTTGGCATGTTGTATCTATTCCTCAAAACTATTGCTATTAATGGAAAAAGCATGTTAGGCAGGGAGAACATAGTTGCATTCATAGTGGCGGCATTGGTTATTCCTCCTCTCATTTATGCCTTTGAGTATTTTGAGTATATAGTCGGTGTGCCGATAACATCTTCTCATGTTGCTATAATTATGTTCTTTCTTTCTTTTTGCATTGAATTTATACCCAATATAGTAAACAATATAAAATGCTTTAGTTTGGCCATTATCGCAAGTTGCCCCATTTTTTTCATCGCAGCTGGTTTTATTGTTGTGAGTGATGACGTTCTGTTAGATTTTTTTGATCTGCAGCTTTGGAGCTATATTTATCTGCTTTTCATTATTCCGTTGATGATAGGGGGGGCTCGCTATGTCCTAATTGCTAAAGCTTTGAAGGAAAAATCTATGTCAGTGCTAGATTTAAGCATTTGCATTGGCTGTGGGTTTGCCATAGGCGTCTTTTTTGTGTCATCACTGCTTTTATCAGACCTTCGAGAAATCTATCAACAGATAGGTTTTGCAAACAGGGAGGCAGTGAAAAAAATGTTTGATTATGCGGTGTTTGGTTTCGCTATTCTAACGGGCCAAGTTTTTTTGACATTTTTGATGGTTCTCTTTGTTACTACAAAGAAATATTATTGGTTGGTCCTTGATGTTTTTGCAGAGCTGTTTTTTAGCCTCTTTGTTTCTTATTATGTAGCGTTTGTTCATACAGATGATGACTATAGAATGGTTAGAAATTGGATTTGTTTGATGTTTGTTGTTTATGTGTACGCGCGTTACATTAAATCAAAGAATGTGAAGCTTAGCGTGATTAACCCGTTTAAAAAGAAAACTGAGTGAGAAGACAGGAGGCTATAGTTCTTTGGGTTATCCTAAAGCCTAGAGCAGCCAACCCAGGAGGGGCAGTTTCTGGAGCAATAGTAGGCGGGGTCCCGTGGCGCAGCCGCGGGTATTGCTAAAGCTGGTTGGGATTGTGCTCGCTCTAAGTGGTGAAATTGTTGTTTGACCTGGCTTTTTTAACAAGGTAAAGGCTTTGCTAAGGGGTACACTATCAGCCTCTTAGCAGGGAGTTTTTCTCCCGCAATAATATCTTGGTATGCTTGGGAGGGCAAGGCGCTTTAAGGAAATTATATGTCTAACTTAATTTTTGGAATGCTGCTTAGTTTTGGGATAAGTTCCAGCCCTCGTCTCCTTAAAAACAATGGCTTGTTGGGCGAGCGCGTCATTTTGGGGGGGCTAGCTGGCCTTTCATGCGCTATCATCTTCGCTTATCCACATAGTGAAAGTGGGCTTACAGACTTATCTTTGCTTTTGGTATGTTATCTTGGCATGCTTTTAATTCTGTACGAGCACTACTTATATAAATATTTAGTTCTTGGATTCTGTGGTGCAGTTGCTGCCTTGTGTATTGGGGCAGGTTTTGTATATTTGAGCTCTTTGTTGCCATTGCCTGCTTTGTCTGCTGCTAATAATAGCCAGCAGCAGAGGTGGTGCATTACATGAGTTTGGTTGCTGCACACTATCCCTTTTTTATCCTTTTGATATCAGTTTTAACTGCGAAGCTTTTGCGTTTGTGGTTGCTTCGCGTATATAAGCCAGAATTAGCTGCGCGTGAGGTCCTTTATTTCGGGCTGGGCTGGGGTGTTCTAGACTTATGCTATAAGACCCTCCCAGCTCTTTTTCTTTACTTGAATTACCGTGTTGATAGGGCGCCACAAATGATGGGCTATGTCGCATTTGAATCTTGTCCACAAGCGATCAGCTATCTTATTGCCGCGGGCATGATTGTATTGATGCATGTTGTAAATACGCGTTTTATGTATCTTGGTTTCCAAGATAAGCGCAAGGTTTATTCCTATCTGCCTTTTGTAATTCATTTTGCGGTTGGTCTTTTGTTTATGTTTGACATTTCTTCAGGCTATGCAATATTAATAAATTCTATTTTTGAGGCTTGCAATAATGCTTGACAAATTGACATTATCTGTTATCGGCGCCGTTTTTTGTCTGGTGCTGACTATTTTTCCTTTGATGAAGAAAAAAACATTGGTTGAACATTTGGTTTTCTTGCTCGTTGTTTTGTGTCTTGTTTTTCTTTATGTTTATGGCGCTACGAGTTATTTTCCTTATTATGTTTTGGCGCTTTCGCTTATATTGGGGTACCGCTGGTTACTCTCTTTGGTTAAAACGTTTAAAGGCACGAAGGCGATTATTGGGGCAAGCGCTGGTTGTTATGTGCTTTTGATTTTTTTTCTATACGGCTTTATGCGTATGATAGGCAGTTTGATTTTTGATTTTTCTGCTTATAGTACGCCTAATATTGTTTTTGCTGTTGGTCTATTCCCTATAGGCATGGCGATTATGCAGTTTTTTTTGCTCTCTCATTGGGTGGCAGAAGATAATGGCAATGGTGTAGAGGCAGCACTGGGCGTGGGAATGGGGATTTGGGGGGCTGCTATAGGGCTTGCACTGCTTACATCTCTACCAGAAACTGTGAAAATCCTAAAAGGGGCTTTTAGTCTTGATAGGGACGCCTTACTTTTTTTACTTGAGACGGTAATATATTATACGTTTATTATAGGTCTGAATCTTTTATCAACTTTTTTAATGCTTGTGGTTTTCCTTGACAAGAAATGGCGTTTTTTTGTTCTTATCCTGCTTTTACAATGCTTGGCGGCTTGGGCGCGCTTTTCATGGCGGGCCGCTGAGCCAGAACTTCTTGCAATTGGGCATTATACAATCGCTACTATTCTTATGTTTGCTCTTATGCGGCAAATTTATGATTTTGTGCAAGACAGATTATCCATGAAGAAAAATAGCAGTTACGCTGTAGTAAATGAGGGGGCATAATAATGTTGGTTTTATTTATTACTTCGCTTCTCGCGGGCCTTATTTATGGCGCTGTCATTTATAATTTTTTTCGCTCTACATTTAGTTGGATAAATGTGCTGTTGAGCGGCATAGTTTTTGGGGTGATTGTTCTGTTAGTATGGCGTTACTCGGAAACAGAACATAAACTTGATGCCTTACGTTTACTGCAAGTGCTTGGCGTTGTTTTTCTTCTATGTGTGTTTCATCATTTTCTGAAGTTCAAATTGGTTGTCGCTGGTGCTGTGGGATGGTTTGTTGCTAGCTGCATTGCTGGCGGGTTTATTGCTTTTTGGGAGCAATCTGTAATAAAAACGCTTTATATGATGAGTATTGTTGAAACCAAGAGTCGTGCAGAGCAGGGGCTGGCGCTTGTTTTTTTATTTTTAACATTTTCGGTTTTTTTTGTTGTAGCAGAAGAAGCTATGCGTCGTTGGTTAGTTACTAAGTTTTATCGGTGCTCGCCTAGTTTGTTGTGGCGTTTGCCGCTGAATATTGGCATAGGCTGGGGTTTATGCGAATTAGTTTATAAGGCGCTAGGGCCTTTCCTTGTTTATAATGGCTGGCCTATTCGATCTAGGTTATTAGCCAATGAGTATGTAATTTTTTATTCCTGGACGCAAGCGAGTATTTTTTTGTGTGCTTTAATGAGCGTCATACTTATGCATATTTTCAATACATGCTTGGTGTATCGTGGTGTTGTTACGCGCTCTAAATTTTATGCGTGTGCGCCTTTTTTTGTCCACGCTATTGTTAACTGTTTCGGTGCAACAGTGATGGTTACAGAGAAGGTTTGGTTTAATGTTGGGGGCAGCTTGTTTATTCTACTTTGTGTGATATTGTTCGTATATTTTGAAAGCAAAAATCCTTTAATACAAAACATAAAATTGCGCGCTTAAAGTGTTGTAGAGTGATGAATAACTTTGCGTACTCTAAGTATGGCTAGAGAGCCTGATACGCGCTTTCTGTTCTGCAAAAAATAGAGAAGGTTAGCACCGACGTAACGCGTCCAGTACCAATAGCGACGTCATTTCTGCACTAATTGGGGGGAGGGTGTGCCACTGTCCCCGCGCATATGGGAGCCTGAAAATATGCTATCATGCGACTTTCTAGTGTCCTCCATGAGATTGAAGCTGGGAATCTTGGAATCTTGAGGCGGTGGTAACGCATTATTGCAAAAACAAATCCTGGCTAGGGTTTGGTCATCCGATTATGCAACGGGATGTCCGGGTTGATTTCTTTTTTTCGCGCTTTCAGGCGCCTATGCGCCCCTTCAGTTCGCTTGCGCGATCTATTTTGGACAATACAGGACTGCAACCCAATGTCGATTTTCTAATTGCAAGCATCATGAGCAAACATCGGGCTTCTCCTGAGCTTGGGATTGTTGGCTTTTTTCGTTTGTCGTATGCCGATACTTCTCGCGCACTATCAAGCGCGGTTTAGTGCTCATTCCTTCGGTTTATCATCAAAGGATTTAAGAAAAAAATATAAAAAGGTCCCCCAATTATGGCTATAAAGCATCGCACCAAGCCAAATTTCTTGGGTATATGTCAGAATATCATTTTAACTGCACCGATGCGTGCTTGCGGGAAAATCGATATTTCTCACTGGAATTTAGCCCATAACTATTTGAAACAGGGTTTGTTACTCGAAGCTTTGCATCAGTTTTCAGTTCGATTCGCCACCGTGGTGGCTAAAAACTCGGATCTCACTTATCGCTATCTCCCTGTTATAGTTGAACAGTTTTTCTCTACCACCCATTTTGATAGCGATCGGTTACGCGTTGAAGGACATATTGAACGCATTAATGAGGCCTACCGTATTCACTGTAAGGTCAGCCCATACGGCAATGGCAGGGCCGTTATTGCGCAGGCAATCATCATGGTCAGTAAGGTCTGCTTCCCTAGCTCGTGTTCTGAGAAAGCCGCTCTTCCATTACTAGGCGATTTATGTAAGATTTCCTCCGTAACCGGAGATTCTTGTACTTTTTCCTTTAATGCGCATCACCCGCTTTTTGAGGAACATTTCCCCTCCCGCGCCGTATGTCCTGGTTCACTATTGATTGAGATGGTTCTGGCTTTGACCACGCAGGGTAGGGCGAAAAATATCGCATCTGTTGCGCTGAAAAAAGTAAAGTTCATTGAAGCAGTTTATTCGGAAGATACCTATCAGTTGACCATTAAATAGGATACAAAGTGTGAACCGGGTGGCGTTTTTTATATTCATACGGAAACTAAAAAACGAAGCACTTGCGGTAAGTTTTCTATCAAATATAAAAAGGAGGATGCGTCATGTTTAACATAATAATCTCTTTTATTCCGTGGAGTATTTACTCCTGGGTTATCAATGGAAGCGTTTTAACTCTGGTCGAACGCTCTCTCATCTTGACTGTGCTTTTATTATTAATTATTGCTCTGAATATTAAATTTATCCGACAGGGAGAACCCGTGATGATTACGAACATTCTGACATTTATTGTCCTGTTTGTTAATTATTTCGCTGGATGGTCTACACTTTTACTGAACTACCCCACAGTTTTTTGCTATCTGTCACTTGCTCTGGTTTCATTGATGAGCTTGCTGGTAAAGAAACCCTTTACCATTTTTTATGCTCCTGCTGGTGTTTCTGAAGAAAAACGCAAACATATCCTCTTTTATCTCATCAATAAATATATTACATGGATTTGGGTCATCATCTTTTTTGCCAATGGTCTTCTAGGGGCTTTTTTTACATGCTCCCCCCAGCTTTGGTTGGTCACTATGGGTTTAATTTGGGTCGGTATTCTTTTTTCTAAATATCTTCCTAACATCATACAATATTTTTATCGCGTCAAACATCATGGAGCATAATATGTCATTGTTTAACATTCTGACTGGAACCCCTTCATGGGCCTGGATTTTACTTATTTTTCTCATCGCGAGGGGAATAATCGCATTGAAAGATAGAGAAATGAAGGTTTACCGCCTTTTTCTATTGCCGATAATCTTTCTTTTTTTGGGCGCAAGCGATGTGATTAAAGAGCTGGCGTTCCCGCGCTGGGGAGCAGTCTCAATGTTGGCGGGGCTGATGATCGGCGTTGGCGTTGGCTGGTTGCTCTGGCGTGCCACTCCGCGTTTAAAAATCAAAGAGGGAACGGATTTAATTATTCGGCCTGGTACGCCGTTGACGCTGACATTTATTCTTATCGCTTTTGTCATCAAATTCATATTGATTGCTTTTCTCAAGATTGAACCTGATTTGAAATATGCCTTTGATTTTAACCTTCTTTTTGGTCTTTTAAGTGGGGTTACCGATGGTGTGTTCTGGGGCAGCACATTAAATTTATATATAACGTTTCGAAAAAATATAAATTAGTTCCTATATCCTTAGCTGTTAATGCTTCTGTCAAGTATTATGATACAGAAGCGTTCGCTATTTTACGTTGAAACTGCGGCTGCCATACGACTAAGTGGCTTTACGCCTGAGTATGCAAGAGCGGCAGAGTTTGTACAGTCTACGCCATAATATGTGGAGCACTCTTGCGGGAATGAGTGCATTATTATTGCGATATACATGTAACCTTCTAGCTAATATTATATTAGTAAGGCTGTTTTTTGAAGCCGCTTGTAATTACGGTGTGTTTTTAAAGAGAAGGTTCGAACGATGTATCTCTTGCAGTACCAAAAGATTTTATTGAAAATACTGAAAATGGATGTGCAAGACGAACAAACGCTTGCTAAGAATATTGTATCAACAACTGTAGCTGCTTGGGGGCATAATGTTGTACAAAAAAATGCATGGTATGAAGTCCAAAAAACGAATAAAGGCGCATTGCGCTTCTCCTTTAAGAACTGGGCATCTCCTCTTAGTTTAATGAGTTCTCATTATGCATCCTTTACACAAGATTTGCGACGGAAAGACTTTACGGAAAAAATCAATGCGTTTTGTTTAAAAGATCCGAGCTTAATACACCCTTCAATATGGAAGGGGATTTCACAATGTTTGTTGTGATGAAGCAATTGCTATCTCTTGGCATACCACTGGCTGTTGGGTTTATCTCTCAGATGATGATTTCCTTCACAGATGCAGCGCTTGTGGCACATTTAGGCATTCAAGCCTTGAGTGGTACAATGTTGGCTCTGAGTATGTTTAGTTTTGTTATGTTGTTGGGGCTAGGTATTATTACCGCGGTTGCACCAAAACTTGCAGAAAGCTTTCGCAGACAAGATAGATATGCATTGAAGGCATGGTTTGATCAAGGAATATGGCTTTCCCTTTTGATTGGAATGATGAGTGCGATCATTTTACTCAACACGAGGAATATTTTGTGTCTTCTCGGCCAAGATAGGGCTATTGCCAATATAGCGCAGGAATATAATAGTGGTGCTGCTATAGGGGTGGTGTTTTTTTATCTTTATGTGAATAGCCGCGGATTACTATCAGCAATTGGTAATCCAAAGCCCTTAACATGGGTTATGCTTGCCGCTATCCTGGTGAATTTTCTTCTCTCTTGGCCGCTTATTTTTGGTATAGGTCCTGCAAGCGGATTAGGTGTCTTTGGTGCAGGAATTGCGAGCAGTTTGATCCGTATTTTAATTGTTATTGCAGCGGCAATAATTCTGGCTCGCAATTCTGCTTTTCATTCCTTTCACTTGAATTATTTGAGACCAAAGTTAGAAATTTCACGAATAATAAAATTGCTGCGAGTAGGGCTCCCCATTGGTATACGTATTCTTATTGCGGAGGGCTTTCCTTCTGTCATTGCATTTATGATTACGGCTTATGGGGTCCAAGCTTTAGCCGCGCATACGATTGGGATGCGTCTCGATATGCTTATTTCTGTGGTGGCTTTGGGGATTTCCAGCGCAGCCGCAACAATAGCAGCGTGGAATAGAGCAGATGGGAATAATATGGCTCTAAAACAGTTACGTATGAGTGTCACAGTTTTTGCTGTAGCTTATGTCTTGTTTTTATCAGGAGTTGTTTATCTCTCTTATGAATTTATCCTTACAACCATCTTTGATATTTCTTCAGACAGCGTTGTTGTTTCCTCTTGGGAGTTGCTTCCGCTCATCTTATTGTCTTTTGCTTTTGGCACTTTAGGAGCTATGCTCAATGGCATACTTGTGGGCTTGCTTGATACGTTTTGGTCAACAATTGTTGTAGCAATAAGCTATTGGGGGATAGGCTTATTTGGGGGGACGCTCATGGCGCATTTTTTTGAATATGGCTTTATTGGCTATTGGCTTGGCATGATTGGCGCAAGCTTAATCGTTTCTATCTTTAATTATATGCGCGTGGGGTATTTAATAAAACGCAATCCTATGTTTGGGGCGAAGTGAGTGTTACAAAAGCGCTTGTAAAGCACTAGCTGTGAAGGCATAGCTAACTCACCATCCATAGAGGACGTTTTACTTCTATGGAGATAACAATATAGGTTACAAAACTTGCTTAATCTTGAAAAGAAGTGCCTTTGATTGTAGCCTCAATAGTCTTTATTGAATTTTTAAAATAATATGGATTTATTAAAATCATTCGGCTTCAATTTAAGAGTAAGTTCGGTAGATTAGAACAGTTTAATACCGTAAAAAAGGACTAGAAAAAGCATGCTTATATTTATACGCGGTTGAAGAGTCATTTAAAAAAGTTATTGTTTTTATAAGTCATTACATTACAATCAGCGGTGCTGAAGTGCATGCATTTGTTAAAACAATCGCAGCCGCTAACGGTGTTATTCTTGCAAATCCTGTTTATCACAGGTCTTATTCAGAGATTTTGAAGAACGCTTTTGATAATTTAGATTGTAATGCTTTTTTGGATAAAGCTGTTGGTCTTTTCTCTCATGGCAGTACAGCAAAAAATGCGCTACTGTCATGTGAATATTTGATACCAGTTGTGCATACGCTTTATGGACAAGCTCTGCGATATCAAGTTGCTTTGGCTAAAGGTGATTTTGCGTCTGAGAATGCAGGCCGTACATGGAGACTGAACAGCGAAGATGTACGGGCTCGCTGCGCACATCTTGTTGATGAAATGTATAAATTTTAAAATAATAAGGGTGGAGGATATGATCAAAAATGATAAGAAATACCGTTAGTTAGTCGTTGGTGGTACAGGAATATTGGCTCCCTTTTGCCGGTCATTAGGGCTGAACAACGTGATTATCGCAGCGTGTTTTCGTTCTCATCAATCCAAAATTGAGCTATTTCAGACAAGGGCTAAATGTGTATTTTGGGATTATTATTGTGATACGCTACAAGCACAATTTTTAAAAGGGGCACCCCTATGAACGGGCTTGAAATATTGCATATTATGGAGGGCATTCGCCTGCACATGTATTTTTGTGTAGATTGATTAAGCGGCTAGCCTTCTTATCGAAGCCGCCGCGTGTTATTCATGTTTTTGGCTCTAATGCAGAGGGTAAAATAATCGCTGGATGTGCGCATCATAATAAGATTGCTTCTACATCTGTAAAATTATGTCGGAAAAAGCAAACAAATGGCTTGCGGTAGTCAACGAGAAAAGTGTTTATGATCATGTGATTTGTGAGAACTGTATTGAGAAAGAGTTTGTGCAAAATCTCGATAATGCCCCCTGATGTAAGATTATTTTTTAATTGCCAAGGAGTTTTAAAATTGCAACGCTAATTGGCTCTTACACCAGATTGGGCGGTATTAGAGCATGAGAGCGAACAAAACGCATTTTGCGACGCTTGAAATGGGTTTTGAGTGTAGTGCACAGCCAGTGACAAATTGGTGTGAATATAAGCGTACTTTGCCCGAAGCGGCGCATGAGTTTCCAAGTGCTGCGGTGGTTGTTGCAGAATGATTGGTGCATGAAATACTTAACGTGAGCGCGGGGAGGAGAGCAAAGCTTTTTATATCAAGATAATAAATCGACAAAAGGTAGCTATAATCCACACTTCTAATACAGGAGGTAAAGTTATGAAAACTAAAAATATGTATAAACAACTGAAAAAATCAAATTAAGCGGGGTGATGTTACTGCGCTCAAAGCCCGAGCAAGTGGGCAGAAAATGGCTGCTCGAAGCTCCCTTCTGAATTGAGGTTTTAGAATATATAAAGCTGGCAGCTTTATAGCTTTTGGATATATTAATGACGATAAATTATGAAGTTAAAAAATTGCTCTATGGCTGTGCGGCAATGAGCGGGGTTCGGCTGATTACAGGTTCCTTCCATGCTTTTTTTTTCTTGTCTATGGGCGTTAGCATAACACAGTTAGCTTTATTGCAAATTGTGTTTAGCGTAGCTATTTGTATTTTTGAAGTGCCTTGTGGGATTTTAGGAGATAAAATCGGCGTTAAACAAAATGTTATCTTATCATGTTTCTTTTTTTCGCTTTTCTTCTTTTTATGTATCTACGCGCCTAATCTTTCTGTCTTAATTCCGGCAGAAATTATTTATGCTTTAGGCTTTGCTTTATATTCTGGCGCTGATAGCACATGGATTAAAGGCTTAATCGACGGCGGTGGTTACAAGGATAGTTTGATCTACCACCAAGTAAACGCCTATAAGCGGGAACTAACGGCATTCATGAATACGGTTGCTGGTGCGCTAGGTGTTCTTATTGTTTTGTGTATGGATAATTATCAGTCGGCATATTATTTTTGTTCTTTCGGATTTCTCGTACTTGTATTCTTTTTTAGTCGGGTGACGGGGATAGGTATTGCATCCGTTTCGGATAGTCAGCCAATAGACTCAGGTTCTTTGTTGCATGCAACAGAAGCTTTTGCTTATTTAGTTACCTCAAAAATCGGGTTATATTATATATTGATATGTGGTTTTATTGTTGCCGCATTGCAACCAATATTTCATTTTTGGCAACCTTTTATTTTGGGACAAACAGGAGTATTAGACAATGCAACAGGAAAGACTAAAATTCTTATTCTTGGCCTGTGCTTTGTGTCTTATACTCTCGTAAAATACTTATTTAATCGCTTTGTAATTAAATATCTTATGCAAAAATACGCTCCTATGGCGATAACTTTGTACTCACTAGTCCTGAGTGCTGTTGTTATGCTTGCTCTGCTTCTCGTTGCAAACAGTTGGGCCCCCATTATTTTATTCACCGTATTTCACAGTTTTTTTTCTGTCCCCGTAACGCAGTTTGAAGCAGAATTTTTTAAACATATTCAACAAAAGAATGCAAATACGGTTTTATCCATTGTTAGTTTTCTTGCACGTATTTTTGGTATTTTAGCGCTTGTGCTGATTGGTTGGTTGGCGAACAATGTTTGTATAGAAGCAGCTTTTTGTTTCACCTTGCTTTGTATATGTTTAATTATCCCGCTTAATTTGGCCTGGCTTTATACTGATAAAAAGTTAATAAAAGACGAGAAGGTTTGAAAGTGAAGATACTGTTAAATAGGAACTTGCCTATGACTTACATAAAGACACAGGAAAAAATAGTGTGTGGGTCATCTTATATGGATTGAGTCGAAATTAATAGCTGTCCATCGTTTTTAGTAGAGATGCTTACCGATTTGAATGCGCCAAATGATTGTGCGGCTATTAGCCAGAAATATCGCGAACGAGCATATCAAGAAGCTTGTGATATTGATTTTTTGCTAAATAGTGGGCGCGTATTAGATTTTGCAAAAAACGCAAGCTTTTTTAGAGTGCGCGGAGGAAATCCTCGATAAAGCGTATGTCAATTTTACTATTGCTGGTATTAAATATTTAAAACTAGCTGGCCAAGACTATAGTGTGCAAGAATGTTTTGCAAGTAGCTAACTTTTGGCGAATTTAGAGCGTACAGCTCTGGTGAGTGAGAAGAGTGTATATGATCATGTGGTTTATAATTGAGAAAGAATTTGCGCAAAATTAATGATAATGCCTCCGAAGTAAAATTATTTTTTTAATTGCCAAGGAGCTTTAAAATCATGACGCTCATAGGCTCTTACACGCTGGATTTGGGGGTGTTTAAGAGTGAGATGGCGCGCAAAAGCTTTATTTTGTACTGGAAACAAAAGGAACGAATAGCGAGTTTGATTTGTGCCTTAAAGAAATGCTGAAGATTAAATGCGGCAAGGCGCATTTTATCGCCCTTGAGACTGGTGTGGTGTTTGACGAGGCACCGGTAATGAGTTGGCGTGATTCTAAGCGGGGGATGGTGGTAGAGAAAGTGGGGGGCTGTGGTAGGAGCGGGCGGCACGAATGACGCTGTCTTTAGTTGCGTACCGCCAAGCTAATTTTGTGCTTTGCGAAATTCGCCAAGGCTTTTGGACGTACCCCGTTTACCGCGTAATAAAATCTTATGAATATCATGCAGAAGGCGCGCAGAAATGGGTGATTGCGTGTCTAGCTTCCCAATGCCGTAATTAAGTACAGCCACATAATGAGATAGCTCTTCAATATCATCAGTCACACTGATACTTTTTCTTTATTTTCAAACAATAATAGGTCAGATGGTAACGATTATGTCCTTTCTATCTGAGAAAAGAGTAGCACCGCTTGCGTATATGCACGAGTAAAAGTCAATCAACATTGGTCTGAGGTAAAATCGCCAATTATTTCTAATACACCTAAGGATTTCATAGCTTGCTCTAACGGTTTATATAAAGCCGCCCTTTTAAAAGGTGAATTGGGTGGTAAATTTATTGGGATATAGGCTTTATGAATCTCTTGAACTAAGCTTTCTACTATGCAGGTCCTAAGGCGTGATTGCATATATGGTCGCATCTGTTGCTGCGTTTTGTAGACAGAGATCTTAAATTAGGAAAGGAGGGCTGCTCTTTTAATTCCAAAGGAAGAATACGGCGCGTAAGTGCAGCAAAATGTATTTTGAGGAGCAGTAAAGGGGTGAGGCATTTGATGTCCAGCGGGTGACAGATTAATTGGAGTATAAGTGGGCATTGCTAGGGCGGAGTTTTTAGTTAAGAATTGTGCTCCGTACGCTATAAGCTCTCTGCATCCTTCATATAGGCGTTGAGATTATCGCCCAATGCAACGTAAAAGGGGCTATTTTGCCTTTAACGCTTGTTTAGCTGCTTCCATTATTGCCGCTGGCTCTATCAGCCATTACGGTTATAATTTCCTCGTCCAAAGAACAGGTCAATCGATTGCGTAATAGGGTATGTGTGCCTTTTTTGACCGTGTCTTTTTTAAAAGGCAGCTGTTACCTCGTGGCAGGGTTGGGTGTGTCTATATGATCAGCCTGCCAAAGAAATGGAAGCGTTATCGCGATAGCCACCAATAGTAGTCCAGCGATAAAGGCGGCAGCAAACTGCAATGATATAAAAGAACCAAGGACGCCGACCAAAAAGCTTCCGACCGGCATTCCAGCATAGCCGATCACCCGAAAAGCAGAATTAGCTCGCCCGAGAAGTTGTTTTGGTGTGAGGCGCTGCCTGAAGGCGGTAACACCAATAAACCATAAGCTTGCTCCAACGCCAGCAATAAAGGTGACGCCCCATACGACGACAGCACTTTTTGAAAAGGCTGGAACCAGCAGCAAGATAACCGTCCCTAAACCGTCAGTGAGAACAGCTAGGCGCACCGGTGCATAGCGTATACGTGGCGCAAATAGGGCACCTGCCATTGTACCAAGCGCGTAGGCTGCAAACATCACGCCATATTGGCTGCTATGTAGGCCCAGATACCGACCGTCGGTAACGAAGAAAATGAACGAGGTTAGGAATGCTCCAAATACCACCGATAGAAAGAATGTGAGTAATGTAAGGGAGGTAAGATGCCGATTTGAAAAAGTGAAACGAAAGCCGGCAATGATATAACGGAAAGTGATGTTTTCTTTATCAGGTGTTGGCGATGTCGGAACAGCACGGCGAGCGGTAAAAATCAATGTGATAAAAAGCACGATTAACAGGCCAAGAAATAGCAGTGTGCTATGCGCTAAAATGCTGCTT
Source organism: Bartonella sp. TT67HLJMS (assembly GCF_042193375.1). Classification (NCBI taxonomy): domain Bacteria; kingdom Pseudomonadati; phylum Pseudomonadota; class Alphaproteobacteria; order Hyphomicrobiales; family Bartonellaceae; genus Bartonella; species Bartonella sp. TT67HLJMS. Next base: position 163,671 of record NZ_JBHILP010000002.1, on the reverse strand, counting down.
GTTATGACAGGGGCAAGAAAATAGGAGACCCCGAAATCTAAAAACAAGACAATTGAGTAGAAGGTCATCAATCGCTCTCCCTCCATGATAAGTGGTGGAATCGTCATTATATAAGCTTCGGCAGAAACGACGATGAATCCAGCAATGGTTGCATAGAAGAAAATTTGTTCGGCTGGAGCAATCTGTATCATGAGCAGTACGAACAGTACAATATGCAGTAGCATGAAGATGAGGAGAGCCGAGGTGGCAAGTTTTATTTTGTCGCAGCGATCAAGTAAAGCGCCTGCAAGGATGCCGAAAATTGGCCACGCTAATGAGAAGAGACCTTGCGCCCAACTTACTCCGACTACGCCATATCCAGATTGTTTTGCTAATAGCGGGATTGCAGTACGCAAAGCACCGCTGAGTAAGGCGAGCAGACTAACGGTTAGGCAAAAATAGCGTATGTTCTTATTGGCAAAAAGAGTGAACATTCTTTTCTCCTTAAGATGCCACACAGGTTTCCGCTGGCCCATCAAGTACGGCGGTTGTATTCAGCATGTTTGAGACATAGCCGTCCAAGATATTCCTATCTGCCTGAGGTAGAAGAAAATACATAAGGTTGGAATACCATTGCCAACCACGCTGAGTCAGCGGAGATCGTTATCACTTTCTGCGATGAGACCTGCACCTATGAGCTGTTGTAGGTTATTGTAAACGAAAGAGGGGAGTGCGGTCCAGTCAATTCTTTCTTTTTTGGCATAACCGTTATAAGGTAGCCTCATACACAAAGCCTTGGAGGCTTGTTGCTCCGCTGATACCCAATTGTAGTATACTTTGGATTTTCCTTTAAGTTGTATGTCGGTAATGTATCCGCTTCGACTGGGATTGGCTCGTGTGACGAGTGAGCCGAGAATCGACAGTGCTGACGCTCCGAATCCAACCACATAATCGTCATGATAACCATGCAAATATTTGTGATAGCGGAAATAATTAGCTGAACTCGTTTTAGCGAGCGTTAGAGGAGTGTTATTGGCAATTTTGATATAGGAATGCCCATTACACGGCGCATAGCTGCAGCTGCGCATAACGATGTCGCTAAATAAGCGAAGCATCTGTCGATGCTGTAGGCTGGATGGCTTTAGCCCTTTTTGTGCGTAAGACTTATGCAGTTGCGACGTGATAGCCAGATTGTTGATTGCATAGAGGCTGATGGTTTCAGGATGAAGCTCGCTGGCTTGCTTCAAATCGTATAATAGTTTTTCGGCTTGCTGGCTGTGCATGCCATATAGTAGGTCGAAACCGACATGTCCAATGATCTCTTGTGACCAAGCCACGGTATTGTTGATTTGTTCACGTGTTGAGGTGAGGTTAAACAATGATCGGAAACGCTCAATGAAACTCTGTATACCGAAGCTGATCCGGTTAAAGCCGATCTCACGGGCAGTATAAAGTTTATCACGTGTGACGCTCTTCGGTTCGCTTTCCAGTGTAAACTCGGTTAAGGAAGAGAGCTCAAATTCGCCATGCAATACTTTTCCGATGTGTCGGATATTATCTGCAGACAAAAGCGACGGTGTGCCGCCCCCTATATAGATGCTGCGGATGGGCCCTCTAAGCGAGCGAATGAAATTTCCTTTGGTTCTGATCTCTGTGGTAAGCGCTGACATATAAGATTCGATTTGCTTAATGCGCTTGTAGGCCCCTTTCTGAAAGGGACAGAAGGAACAGATGGTTTCGCAAAAGGGAATATGCAAATAAAGAGAAATGGTACGCGCTTGTGGAATCTGCTTACTTTGCGCTAGTTTATTAAAGTCTAGGTAATTGTAAAATTCATTTGAAATAGTGCGAAATAACGGATATGTGAAGTTGTAAATTGGCTTGAGTTGATCGAACTTCACAAAAGGATGATCCACGAGTTGCACAGCTTACCTCCCCCAATTTCTTAACTTGCACTATATTATTGACGGGCGACTGGTGATCCAATCACCCGAGTGTATTACCAAAGATTTTCACGGAATATAATGAATCCTCCTTTTATAGAAGTTATATGTATTATACATATAACTTATTATATGAACAGGCTAGCTTGTTTAAGAGGCAATGTAAGGATAAAAATATAAAAGAACTTTCTCTTGCAGCCTTATGGTCTGATATTGTAATTGGTATCTTGTTTTACGTGGTCGGGCTATGGATGCCTAGGGCGAGAAAAAGCAGGGTATTTTAATGGACATGCGGGGCATCATTGTTATGTTGCTGGGACTTGGAATTTGCGTCTGGTTATGAAATATCATTAGCGCAAAAAGATGGTTTTAAAGGTAGATATATATTTTTAATATCCCTGTAAAACTTCGAGAAGAGATAGAATTATCTATTAGAAAACATATAAATGTCCAGTGTGATAATATTATCGAATTACATGACATCATCGCTCTTGCCCGCCATTTTGACATATTGCCTAAAATCTCATTGAGATTGTGCCATGTACTGGCAAACGGGGATAGATCGCGTTTTGGTATGACTGCGGCGGAGTTACGTGCCGCATTATCTTTGCTAGAATCCAATAGGATTAGGCTTAATGGGGTGCCTTTGCATGTGGGCTCTAATTTGAATTCGACTGAGTTAATAGTATCCACCTTAACTAAGGCTGGAAAGGATATTTACGCATTGAAGGATCAAAAAAGTTTTATCAGTCTAGGCGGGGGATATCCGACTTCCACAGTGTTCTGCGATGCCGTGACGGTCAATGACGAATACCCTCGCAAAATTTATGAGGCATTATCACAATTGGGTTGTGATTTACATAAGCTTACGGTAATTATTGAACCTAGGCGTATTATATCTGAAGATTATGGTTATTTATTTTCAAATATTAGCTCTATAAAAGAGCAGAATGCTACGAACTTAATTACAATCTGGGCTCTGGGAGTGTGTACTCAATCTGCACAGTATCACTAGATCATAAGTCAAAGTATGTGAAAGCAACTGATACAAAAAAGATTTTACGATGGTGGAAGATCGACGATGAAGGACGTTAGTTCAAAGGAAATTGATATTATTGTGTTCTCAGATCCTGATTTTTTGGCTTTTTAGATATAGAATAACACACCCCTAGAGGGCTGGAGACTATCAAATGTTGGATCACGCATGGCGCAATTAGCAAAAAATCCTATCTACTGTATTTTCAGCTCCAAATATTGTGTGCGAAGTGCAATGTCAAGCGGTGGGAATTGATATAAGTGCAGAGTCTATAAGTATCTGCTCAGAGCAAGGTTGATAGCTCTATTATGCAGGGGATGGTTAAGTTTCATGTCGGAAATGCTGAGCGTATATCTTATCCTGAAAATACATTTACGTATATTACGGCGGGGTGAGTGTTTGTAAGCACTAGCTGTAAAGGCTACTCACCATCCTAGGGTGTTTACTTCTATGTGGATAACAATAGAGTTACAAAACTTGCTTCATATTAAAAGAAAAGAAACTTTTCTTTTAATATGAAGCATTACTACAACCAAAAGGAAATTAAATATTTCACCTTTATTATCCTCGCCAATGTTTGCTTATATATGATTATTTGAATCGGAATTAGGTTACGTACAATATGGTATTTCTCGCTGTTTTATATAAGAAGAAGGTTCGCACCGATGTATCGCGTGCAATATCAACTTTTTCACTATGGTGATAGGATAGCTTGTTGAGCGTAAAGTTCTTTTACCTTGATAGATCTTATAGTATTCTTCAAAAATATCAGTTGATAATTTTTTTTCGTGTCGTTTATGCAGGGGCTGATACTATAAGAATAGAACTTGATTGTTTGTAAAGTTGGTATGTTATGGCTGTAAAAAATGGTAAACAAACGAAAAGTAAAAATTTTAAACCTGTCTCTCGTTTTCTCAAAAGTTTACGTGGTGTGCACAATTGGGAACAAGTTTCACAATGGCTTGCTTTCCGTAAGGTAGAGGATATTGAATGTATTACGCCTGATCAAGCAGGGGTACCACGGGGCAAGATGATGCTTTCTAAAAAATTTACATCGGAAACATCATTAGCATTGCCTTCAGCAGTTTTTATGGCAACAATTTCAGGGGATTATCCTGAAGATGGTCATGGTTTTGAATATCCTAAAGCAGATGGTGATTTACGCCTTGAGCCTGATCTTTCTACGTTAAGCATTGTTCCATGGGAAGATGCTCCCACAGCACAGGTGATTTGTGATCTTGTGTATCAAAATGGTCAGGTTGTGGATTACACACCACGCAATGTTTTACGAACGGTGGTTCATTTTTACACAAAAATGGGTTTAAGCCCTGTTGTTTCACCAGAAATTGAGTTTTATTTGGTACAAAAAAATCCCGATCCTGATTATCCGTTAGTTCCACCGGTTGGTCGTTCTGGGCGTTCAATTGGTGGTGGACAAGGGTATTCCATTGCTGGTGTTAATGAGTTTGATGATTTGATTGATGATATTTATCAATTTTCAGAGGCACAAGGATTGGAAATTGATACTCTCATTCATGAAGAAGGAGCAGGTCAGTTTGAAATTAACTTACGTCATGGTGATCCTATTGAATTAGCGGATCAAGTTTTTATGTTCAAACGAACAATTCGTGAAGCAGCTCTAAAACATAATATGTATGCAACTTTTATGGCAAAACCCATTCAAGGGCAGCCGAGTTCTGCTATGCATATTCACCAATCGGTTGTTGATAAGAAAACCGGTATGAATATTTTTACACAGGAAAATGGTGAAGAAAGTATCTGTTTTCGCCATTTTATTGGTGGATTGCAAAAACATATGCCAGGGGTACTTGTGATGCTTGCGCCTTATGTGAATTCTTATCGACGTCTTGTCCCTGATAATTCGGCTCCTGTTAATTTGCGATGGGGATATGATAACCGTACTACAGCTTTTCGAGTTCCCCGTTCTGCTCCTCAAGCGCGGCGTGTTGAGAATAGACTTCCTTCATCAGATGCGAATCCTTATTTAGCCCTTGCAGCTTCTCTAGCGTGTGGTCTTATTGGTTTGCAACAAAAAATTGAGCCGGATGAGCCAGCGACAAATAATGTAAACGCTGATAATATTGAGTTACCGCGTGGACTCATTGAGGCAGTCAATTTGTTTGAACAAGATACAGCGATACGTGCTATTTTAGGGGATGTGTTTGTCAGTACTTATGCTGCAATCAAACGACAAGAGTTTGAAACTTTCATGGAAGTAATTAGTCCGTGGGAGCGTGAATATCTTCTGCTGAATGTTTAAATTTTATGACGATGATTGATTATAATTCAATTTCTCCAGGAATTTCTTGGTATGAAGATACTTTAAAAGAACGTCCCTCTTATCCTTCTTTTTGTGAAAACAGACAGTGTGATGTGGTCATTATTGGAGGCGGATTTACGGGTCTGTCGGCTGCTTATCATTTAGTCAAGGCTGGAGTAGATGTTGTTTTATTTGAAGCATCACGTTTTGGTGATGGTGCTTCAGGGCGCAATGGTGGACAGCTGGGAACAGGGCAACGGCAATGGGTAGAAACATTAGAAAAAAAGTATGGTTTTGAGCGAAGTAAGGCTCTGTTTGATTTAGCAGAAGAAGCTAAAAGAGATATTTTATCTTTATGCGCGATGCCTAATTGTTCGTGTGATTTGATAGGAGGACAGCTTTCTGTGACACATAAAAGGCGTGAGCTTCTCTCTTATCAACGGCATATTGAGGTGATGCAGCGTTATGGCTATCATGCGCTTACTTTTATGGATAGGGCAGAAACATCTAGGCGACTTGGATCGTCTTTTTATTGTGGTGGTATTTATGATGCGGATACCGGCCATATAAATCCCTTAAAATTGATTATTGGATTGGCAAAAAAAGCTAAAGATGCTGGTGCTAAGCTTTATGAGAAGTCACAAGTAACGACAGTAAAGCGCAAGGGAGCCCATTGGAAAGTGATAACAGAAAAAGGCAGTGTAACAGCAGAGCATGTTTTACTTGCAACAAATGGGTATAAACTTGGTCTGGAGCGTTTTATTGAAAAAAATATTGTTTCTATTCGTTCTTATATTGGAGCAACGGACCCATTACCAAAGCACAGTTCAATTCTCGCAGGCGGAGAATCGGTTGATGATTCCCGTTTTATGGTTCGCTATTTTCGCAAAAGCATTGATAATCGTCTCTTATTTGGTGGCGTAGAAAGTTATGATAATAAACATCCTTTGAATTTAGATGAACGTATAAAACGGCAAATTGCTGAAATTTATCCTCAATTACATTCTATCAATTTAAGCCATTGTTGGGGAGGAACGGTTGCCATCACAGTTGAGCGCATGCCCTATGTTCGACAACTTTTCTCAAGGATGACTTATTGTGGTGGTTATTCAGGGCATGGCGTTATGCTGGCTCCTTTCATAGGAAAATTATACGCAGAATGGTTGACTGGAAAATATGAACGTTTTTCCTATTTCCAAGACTTAAAGATTTCATCTTTTCCGGGGGGAGGAGTTTTGCGTTATCCGCTTATATTTTTAGCAATGCGTTGGTTTTCTTTAATGGATCGCCTTTAATGGAAACATTGCTTGAAATGAAGAAAATTAATGGCTTATTTAGTATCTGTCTGCTTTAATAATGGAAGCTTTTATAAGTGATATGGGATTTCATAATCGAATAGAAAAATAAACAAGTTCATGGTGCGTAAAATTATTCCAGTTTCTTCCTTTGATTGTATTGTTTTTGGTGGCAATGGTGACTTGGCGTCGCGCAAGCTTTTGCCGGCCTTGTATCATTGTCAGTGTGTTGGTCAATTCAGTGAGCCAACACGTATTATTGGAGCTTCCCGCACTTCCTTAAGTCATGAAGAATATCAAAATTTTGTCCGCACTTCTTTAGAAAAACATATCCATCCAAAAGATCTCAATTCAACAGAACTCAATCGTTTTCTTGCACGTTTAAGCTATGTTTCTGTTGATGTTTCCTCAAATCGAGGGTGGGAGGATTTAGCTCTCCTTCTGTCACAAGGTTCAGCGAATATTCGAGCTTTTTATTTGGCTGTTAGTTCGTCACTTTTTGCTGATATTGCGATGAAGTTGGGAAAAAATGATTTGGTGACACCACAAACACGGATTATCATTGAAAAACCAATTGGTCGCGATGTAAAAACAGCTGTTTCACTTAATGATGCATTTGCAAGCGCCTTTAATGAAGAGCAGATCTTTCGTATTGATCATTATCTTGGGAAGGAAACTGTTCAAAACTTAATGGCATTGCGGTTTGTTAATACACTTTATGAACCGCTATGGAACTCCAACTATATTGATCATGTTCAAATAACCGTTGCTGAATCTTTAGGGTTAGAGGGGCGTACAGAATATTATGAAAGCACTGGTGCTCTACGTGATATGGTTCAAAACCATATGCTGCAATTACTTTGTTTGGTTGCGATGGAAATACCATTTACCAACAGTGCTAATGCTGTGCGCGATGAAAAACTTAAAATTTTACATTCTTTAACACCGCTTGATGTACATAATGTAGGACAGCATACTGTACGTGGGCAGTATCTTTCTGGTCTATCAAATGGTATATCTGTAGAGTCTTATTTCGATGATCTGGGAAGAGTGAGTAAGACTGAAACATTTGTAGCGCTTAAGGTTAAGATTGATAACTGGCGTTGGGCTAATACGCCTTTTTATTTACGAACAGGTAAGCGCATGTTCACGCGAATGTCTGAAATTGTTGTGGTTTTTAAACCTATTCCTCATAATATTTTTAATGTGGATTTAGATGAAATTTTTTCTAATCGGCTTGTGATTCGTCTCCAACCTGATGAGGGTGTAAAACAATGGTTGATGATTAAGGATCCAAGTTACGGCGGTATGCGGTTTCGTCACATTCCATTAGATATGAGTTTTGCTTCCGCATTTTCTGAACGTAATCCTGATGCTTATGAACGTTTATTAATGGATGTTATTCGTGGAGATCAAACGCTGTTTATGCGCCGTGATGAAGTTGAGGCTGCTTGGCGTTGGATTGATCCAATCATTGAGGGGTGGGAAGCAATAAAACAGCCTTTTCACAGTTATAGCGCTGGTTCGTGGGGGCCATCTGCTTCGACGATTCTCATGGAACGTGATGGGCGTATATGGAACAATTTAGTTTAGAGCAATAAGTATGTATAGAATGAATATTGACCGTTTAGATTTTGAAACCCCTCAGACTTTAGCCTTGGCATTAGCAGATCGAGTAGCCGCAGAGCTTAGTGTATCTGTTCTTGAGCGTAAGAGAGCAGTTTTAGCGGTGTCTGGTGGTAAAACACCAGAATTGTTTTTTCATTATTTGTCAAAAGCGGATATTGATTGGAAAAATATCATTATCACTTTGGTCGATGAACGTTTCGTTCCTACACACGATGAACGTTCAAATGAGCATATGGTACGGTGTCATTTGTTACAAAATTTTGCCGAAAAAGCGCGTTTTGTAGGGCTTTATCATAAAGCGATTACTGCTGAACTTGCTGCTTTTTCAGCGGCGAGTCGTATTAATACTTTGCCTAAACCCTTTGATGTTGTTGTTTTAGGAATGGGTGGTGATGGACATACGGCTTCTTTTTTTCCTGATGCTGATCGTTTAAAGCAAGCGCTTGATCTGCGAACACAAGCACTTGTTTTGCCCCTTCATGCTAAGAGTGCTGTTGAGCCAAGACTCTCACTAACTTTGCCAGTTATTATGCAGTCTCGTTGTATTATTCTCCATATCGAAGGTTTTCAGAAACGCGATTGTTTTGAAAAAGCTTGTCAAGATGGATCTGAAATAGAAATGCCTATTCGGGCAGTTTTGCGTAATTCCCCTCATCTTGTGCAGGTTTATTGGTCGCCTGCAGATAATGAAATAAGTGAATTAGAATATGAGAGACAAGGTGAATAAAAACGTAATCTCTCTCAATGAATGAGGGGAAGAAACAATGAAAGAGGGAGGGGAATATGGCACTTTCCAAGACAATTGCTACAGTTACACGAAGGATTTATGAACGTTCTCGATCAACACGAGAAATTTACTTAGATCGTATTGCGAAAGCACAAGTTCATCGCCCCAAACGAAGTTTTTTAGGATGTGCCAATCAGGCTCATGGTTTTGCTGCTTGTGGTGCAATAGATAAAGAGCGTTTGAAGGGAAATATCGTTGGGAATATTGGCATTATCACGGCATATAACGATTTACTTTCAGCTCATCAACCTTTTGAAAAATTTCCTCACTTAATTAAAGAGTCGGCCCGTATGGTTGGTGGTGTTGCACAGGTTGCAGGTGGTGTTCCCGCGATGTGCGATGGTGTTACGCAGGGAAATGCGGGGATGGAGCTTTCCCTTTTTTCGCGTGAAGTAATTGCAATGGCGACAGCTATAAGCTTATCACACGATGTCTTTGATGCAGCATTGTATCTTGGAGTATGTGATAAAATTGTACCAGGTTTATTGATTGGTGCACTAACATTTGGTCATTTACCAGGAATTTTTATACCAGCTGGTCCTATGACAAGTGGTCAAGGTAATGATGAAAAAGCGAAGATACGTCAACTTTACGCGGAAAATAAAATAGATCGCCAAACACTTTTAGCATCAGAAGCACGTTCTTATCATGGACCAGGAACATGTACATTTTATGGAACCGCTAATTCTAATCAGGTGATACTGGAGATGATGGGGCTTCATATGCCGGGAGCTTCTTTTGTTAATGCGAATACACCGTTGCGTGATGCTTTAACAAAAGAAGCTACAAAACGTGTACTTGAAATGACAGATCTTGGTGATCATTATAGTCCACTTGGTATGATCATTGATGAGTGTTCTTTTGTGAATGCCATTGTAGGATTAAATGCAACAGGAGGTTCTACCAATCACACGATTCATTTGATTGCTATGGCTGCTGTTTGCGGTATTAAATTGACATGGCATGATATTGCAGAAATTTCATCCGTTGTGCCTCTTTTAGCGCGCATTTATCCTAATGGCTTAGCGGATATCAATCATTTTTATGCTGCTGGGGGGATGGGATTTATTATTCGTGAGCTTATCGAGGCAGGTTTAGTACATGAAGATGTTTCTACGGTTTTTGGTAAAGATCTCAATGCTTATGCAATTGAAGCAAAGCTTTCTGTTGATGGTCATGTGGTGCGTGAAGCGGCTCTCAAGGAAAGTGGTGATCATAAGGTGTTAGCAGGGTGGAGAAAGCCATTTCAGCCTGACGGTGGTCTTCGTGTTTTATCGGGAGATTTGGGAACAGCTATTATAAAAGTTTCCTCTGTTAAACCAGAGTATTGGCAGATTAAAGCACCAGTCTTTGTTTTTAATGATCAAGAGGAACTACAAAAATCTTTTAAATCTGGAGTGTTGTATGATAAAGATTTTATCGCTGTCATTCGCTATCAAGGACCAAAAGCCAATGGTATGCCAGAGCTTCATAAATTAACGACCATTTTAGGCGTTTTACAAGATCGCGGTCAAAAGGTAGCATTGATAACCGATGGGCGTATGTCAGGGGCGTCAGGAAAAATTCCTGCTGCCATTCATGTGACACCGGAAGCAATGGATAATGGCCCTATTGCACGTTTGCAGGATGGTGATATTGTTTTTCTTGATGCTCATGAGGGTAAACTAACTCTTTTGGAGGATTTAGCAAAATTTAACGCGCGAAAAATCATACCTCCTGATCTTTCAAAAAACGAACATGGTGTTGGACGCGAACTTTTTCATGTTTTTCGTCAATCCGTTAATCGTGCAGATCAAGGGGCATCTGTTTTTATGACATGAAAAATGCAAAAATAAACAAGCTTAATCATGTACAATAAAACCATATACAAGGAATTGTTACAATTCTTAGAATTTTGGTATAGGCAGATTGTGTGATCGCGCGGCGGCTTTGAGTGTATTAACCATAAGCATGGCAATTGTCATTGGTCCAACGCCTCCTGGAACAGGGGTAATCGCAGCAGCTTTTTCTTTTACGTTTTCAAAATCGACATCACCAACAAGACGTGTTTTCCCTATACCTTTTTCTGGTGCAGCAACGCGGTTAATACCAACATCAATAACAATTGCACCATTTTTTATCCAGTCTTTTTTAATCATTTGTGGGCGGCCTACAGCTGCTACTAGAATATCAGCGCTTCGACACACATCATCAAGGTCACGGGTACGGCTATGGGCAATTGTCACAGTGGCATTGGCTGCTGTTAAAAGGGCAGCCATAGGTTTTCCAACAATATTAGAGCGTCCAACAACGACAGCATCAAGTCCAGATAAATCTTGCCCACAGTGTCGTTCAATCATCATCATAGCACCAGCTGGTGTGCAGGGAATAATCGCATCTTCAAGTGCATTCGCCGCGAGTTTTCCTACATTAATATAATGAAAACCATCAACATCTTTTTGGAAAGCAACGGCTTGTGTTATGCGATTTGTATTCATATGAGCAGGGAGAGGCAGCTGTACCAAAATACCATGAATTTTTGGATCAGAATTTAATGTTGCAATAAGTTGAAGGAGTTCTTTTTCTTGCGTTTCTTTAGAAACGACATGTTTGATTGAAAGAAACCCACATTCTTCGGCTTTTTTATTTTTTGAGGTGACATATACTTGACTTGCGGGATCATCTCCAACGATAATAACAGCGATACTAGGTTGTATATTATAGTGATGGCGGAGCTTTATTGTTTCGGCCTTAACTTTCGCAATAATCTCTTCAGCAAGTTTTTTTCCATCGATAATATTATTCATTCAGAGATCCTTTCGGTAAGGCTGTTTGTTTTTTTGTAAAGCATTTTCTAATAATACGATAGAGTTTTATAGCAATATTCATATGAGAACAGTAAGAATGGTTTTATAATGTTGTGGATTTATAGTTTTGAAGACTTTTAAATAATTGCTTTATAAAGAAGCAGCAACATTGCTGTTTGAATAAATTTTGGATAAAGAACAAAAATAATGAAGATACAAAGTGGATATAGTGAATTATAGGGTTATAAAAACTTTTTATGATCATTTAAGTTTGTTTTTAATCTGTTATAGGGGGATAAATATAGAGGGATATTGTGCGCATCAGAATAATAAAATTTTTGAGCGGAATTTTTATTGCAATTATCTTTTTATTTGGAGTGGGGATTCTCGTTTTACCTTATCTTATCTCTACAGATGCGATTCGTATTCGTTTAGCGCAGGATTTGAGTGCATGGACCGGTTACAATGTGCAATTGCGTGATCCACCGCGGTTACATCTTTTTCCTTATCCTAAAGCATTTCTTTCTGGCGTTACTTTAACATCAAAAATGGATGATGTTGCGCCATTAATGGAAGCTGAATCAATAGAAGTTGATCTTTCTGTCGTCGATCTTCTTTGGGGACATGTTTCTTTTTCAGAGACGCGGATTATGCGTCCTCAATTTGTTATGGAAAAGCCTGTTAAAACAATAGCAGATTTTTTTGATCGGTTTTCTCGCTCACAAGGTGCATTAGGGTTGGCAATACGCAATACGCGTGAAATATTAAAACATAATCCTGAACATCCAGAGATAGAGCACCTTTTAAAACAACCTTTTGGGCGGATTGTCATTAAAAATGGTGTTCTTGTGTATCACGATAGTTTTTCGGGGATGGCAGAAAAAATAACAGGATTAAATGCGACTTTAGATTGTCCGGAATCGACTCAGGAAGTACGGTTACGTGCAGATGCGCGTTGGCGCGGAGAATTTACAAAGTTATCAATTGATGCTTCTCAAGCATTGCTGCTTCTTGCAGGAGGAAAAAGTCATATTAGGGCAAGTCTCAATTCTGTACGTGGGGGAATAACTTTTACAGGAAAGGCTCGGTTATCTGAATATTATATTTTTGACGGAAAAGTATCGATGCGTTCTCCGGGATGGAATCAGACATTGTCTTGGGTTGGTGGAAATCAGTTTTGGGGACATAAATTTAAAATACCCATTGTATGGGAATCTCATTTTTTAGCGCAGCCAATGCATATTCAAATGAACAATGTTACATTTACGATGGGGAAAGCTAATGCGCGAGGAGCTTTAAAACTCGATTTTCAAGATTATGTACCAAATGTTATGGGCTCGTTAGCCTTTGATAACCTAGATCTTAGCCTCTTGGGTTCAATGTTTTTTTCAGGTAAAAAGAAAAATTCCTTCTTTGATATGACAATTTTTGATCGTATTGGCGTGGATATACGACTTTCTGCGCCACAGGCTAAAATAGGAAATATTTCACTCACAAATTTAGCGGCTGCAATACAAATAAGAAATGGGCATGGTATTTTTGATCTTGGACATGCGAATATTTTTGGTGGATCCGTGCAAAGTAATATTGAAGTTACGCCAGCTGGACAGAAAGTGCGTATAGGAGGAAATATTTCAGGTGCTTCTATTGATATGCAGGAGACTTTAGAAACCTTGGGATTTATTCCATTTATACAAAGCAAAACGAATTTTACTGCAACGATACGAACACTTGCTGATTCTTGGCGAGAAATTTTTACGAAAATGCAGGGTGAACTAACACTGAAGATGTCTTCTGGTCGGCTCTTAGGGTATGATTTGAACGAATTACAAACAAGACTTTTAAATAAACAACAATTTCTTTTAATGACTAATGATACTTTTTCAACAACATTTGATCACTGGGATATTCAGACAAGCTTTTCAGAAGGTATGATGAAGGTGACAGAGTCATTAATGCGTACAGCAGACTTGAGCTTATCCATTCAAGGAACCGTTGCAACTGCTATCGCGCAAGGGAAGCAGAATGAATTGATATTACAGGCACAACTACGCAAAAACTATAGATCAGAAACTTTATGTAAAGACGTCCAATGTCTCGCTAATAGCCTTGCATGGCCTTTTACATTTTCTCTAAGCTCTAAAGGGCAAAACCATGGTAATTTTTTGGTTACAAAAGACATTGACGCAGATTGAGAATTGTTTTTTATCTACATAGCATTCTATCTTATAATAGTAATTCGTCTTTTTGCAACTTAAAATTGTCTTTTAATTTAAATCAGAGGTCCCACTCTATCGGAAGATTTTCTCATTTTAAATCCGTTCGTGGTGAAGCAGTAAAAATCGTTCTCTCCGTCATAAGTGTGGTTGATATAGATAAATGATTGAAGAGAGGAATAAAAATCCTTCTTATGGAATCTTTCAAATACAAGAAATTCATAATATTGATGCAAATCTTATAAAAGTTTCTAAAAAACATTAAATTTTTAAGGGGGATGTCGGCCAGTGCTTACTGAATCCCAGAAGAAATACCATAACCATCTTTGGTAATTGTATGCTTCCCATCTGCTCCAACAGAACCAATTCCCACTGTAATCAAAATAAAGGCTAAGAGGGTTGTAATCGTAATAATTGTAGCTTTTTTAGCAGACATATTTTTCCTCCACGGATGCATCAATGACTGAATGCAAAGATGAATGGTGCATTATTTAAACTTTTATGAAAGTAGAATCACTTAAGGATCTATAAGTTCCTATTATTATCTCATAAAGCTAAAAAAACTCTATAATTCTTTAATATATTATAGTTCTATAGATATAATTTTTTCTTTTTGCTATATATTTTTCTTTATTTTCTCGATGACGATAGTGAGCATTGGCAAAATTTTTATGCGCATAAATTATAAACTTAAAAGATTATTTATACGGCAGACATTGGCTTTGAATGAAGAAATAAAGATAGAGGGGGCACAAGCTTCTTATCTTGTGCATGTTTTGCGTATGAAAGAAGGAGCAGAAATTTTACTTTTTAATGGACAGGATGGTGAGTGGCTTGCTAAGCTTATCATTGTTAAGAAGAAATTTGTTGTGGCTCAGCTTATCCATCAAGAAAGATTACAAACGACGCATTCCAGTCTTATCTATTGTTTTGCTCCACTCAAAAACGCGCGGTTGGATTATATGGTGCAGAAAGCTGTTGAAATGGGGGTATCGGTTTTGCAGCCTGTTATAACGCATCATACGCAGGTTACACGGATCAATATGGCGCGTATGGAAGCCAATGTTATTGAAGCTTCTGAACAGTGTGGTATTTTATCTCTCCCTGAATGCGTATCTGCTCTATCATTAGCAGAACTTTTAGCACGATGGGATGAGACACAGCCTTTATTCTTTTGTGATGAAGAGCATAAATCGCATAATCCATTACCTTCTTTTAAAAAGCGTGACGTTACAACACCTGGTATTCTTATTGGACCGGAAGGTGGCTTTAGTGAAGAAGAGCGGAGCTTTTTAAAAAAACATCCTTTTGTGGTTCCAATATCATTAGGTCCGCGTATTTTACGCGCTGACACTGCCGCTGTTGCTGCTTTGGCTCTTCTTAATGCTACCGTGGGGGATTGGGCAATGGATTGAGAAATCTGTAAAATCATTCTAAACAATTCATTTAAGATGATGATACCAATGATAGGATACGATAAGTTATGGCGCTTGATATAACTGATGAAAGTGAAATTTATAACTTAGATTCCTTGGTTAGTTATTTCCAAGGGGGGTATAAAGCAGAAGATGATTGGCGTATTGGTACAGAACATGAAAAATTTCCGTTTTATAAAGATGGTTTTCACCCTGTTCCATATGAAGGAGAGAGGGGAATCCGAGCGCTTTTAGAGAGGATGCAAAGCGCCTTAGGATGGAAACCTATTTTAGATGACGAGAATATTATTGGGCTCGTAGGATCAGTTAATCAGGGAGCCATTTCTTTGGAACCTGGAGGACAATTTGAATTATCTGGTGCACCATTAAAATCAGTAGGCCATACATATCACGAGTTGATGGAGCATTTAACTCTTCTCAAAAAAATTGCAGAACCATTGGGTATAGGTTTTCTAGGTCTTGGAGCTAGTCCAAAGTGGACTTTAGCTGAAACGCCGCGAATGCCTAAATCACGTTACCAGATTATGACTGATTATATGCCTAAAGTGGGGCATAATGGTCTTAATATGATGTATCGCACATCAACAGTTCAGGTTAATCTTGATTTTTCATCTGAAAGTGATATGCGGCGAAAAATGCAAGTGTCCATGAAATTACAGTCCATTGCAACAGCATTATTTGCAAGTTCACCTTTTACAGAAGGACGCCCAAATGGCTTTTTGTCGTGGCGTTCTGAAATTTGGCGTAATACGGATAATCAGAGGACAGGCGTTCTTCCCTTTATATTTTCTGAGCGTTTTGGTTTTGCTGATTATGTTGAATGGGCTCTTGATGTTCCAATGTATTTTGTTGTGCGGGATGGTCGTTATTATGATTGTACACATATAACATTTCGTCAGTTTATGAATGGAGCATTAAAAGGACAAGTTGCAAATTCAATTCCAAACATGGGAGATTGGATTAATCACTTATCGACGTTATTTCCTGAAGTCCGCTTAAAAAGATTTTTAGAAATGAGAGGAGCTGATTGCGGTTCTTGGAAGCGCATTTGTGCGTTGTCGGCTTTTTGGGTCGGGCTTCTGTATGATAGGGAAGCACTTAATGAGGCTGAAGCTTTGACAAAAGATTGGTGTTTTGAAGAAGTTTTAGATGTGCGCCAACGCGTTCCTAAAGAAGGGTTAAGAACTCCTTTTCGTCAAACTATTCTTTTAGAGTTAGCACGACAAGCTCTTGCTATTGCCCGTAAAGGCTTAAAAAATCGCAAACAGTATGATACGAATGGTTTTGATGAAACAAATTTTCTTAATCCTTTAGAAGAGGTTGTTGCAATGGGACAAACAGATGCTGAAAAATTTTTGTCTCACTACTATTCTATTTGGAATGAATCTGTAGAACCTTTATTTTTAGAATGTGCCTATTAAATTTGAAGAAAAGAGGCTTCCTACTTTTTCAAAAATGCATATCACCGTGGTGGCTCATTCACTCATTTGCTCTAGAGAGCATATCCTGCCTTTCTTTTAACATTTCTCATAAAGGGTACAATACAAAAATCTCTTGGGCAGTGTGATTTTTATACCCAATAATATCACGATATTTCCGTAATCTTAATGTTGTACTTTTGTGCTAAAGATAGCTCATAAAAGATATACTTAAGCTTATTATCAAACATTTTTTATTCACATAGCTCATCCCACTTATGAATAGGTCTGAAAATAATATTTTTCACTTTTAAAAGGGATAAAAAATATAATTTGCGTTTAAAGGAGGAGATATGCCAAAAATCATTTTTAATAGGTAATTTCTTGAAATTATGTTGCTAATATGAATATTTTTTATGTCTTATTATTCTCACTCCATGTATTTGATTATATTATATCAATATGTGTTATTCTGTTGTTACAAGAGTAAAGTATGGAATAAAAATAAGAAATTTCAGTTTTTGTAGAGACGGGCAACAAAAACTTTTTTGTTAGTTAAACATATCTAGTGCACTTTTAAATTTTTCTTCTTCCATTTTTTAGTAGCCAGATCTCAAGGGGCTTTTATACCTTTTTGTACCATTATACGATATAGTTATACACTCATCATGAAGGCAATAGATGTATTTTAAAAACGGGTAGGAAAATTACAGGAGATCATTTTCTCTATACAGATAATTTATTCTTTTACTATTTCCTCTTTTTAGCGATATTCTGAATCTCTATAGTTGTTATTTGAGGTATGACTGATAAAGTTCGTTGTACGGATCGAGATCATTCACTTTGGTATATCCAAGTGATATTAATACAGCAAACAAAACGATCAATAGAGAAGATAAAACAATAAATGTTACGGTACGTTTCATGAGTGATTTAACTCCTTATCTTCGATAAATAGGTCGGTATTGAATACGGGGCTATTACGACGGTTGATATTATTTAATTTGGTTATATCAATGGTATATGTGATATTTTTGTTGGTATTGTGTTTCAAATTATATTGAATGATATGTAGATTACGAGTGGCGTTGCATTTCCCATAAAAGGGTATTGTGTGGCATAGCTACACCCGACAAAGTACTCATATACTAATAAAAGCATAAAAAACAATCAGTATTTAAAGGTATGGAAAAGGCTTTTTTGTAACATATAAACTAATATATCTAGAATTTATGTAACACGATACGTATTTATTGTAAATAAATATTTTACAATTTTATATTTTTTAAATATATTATGTATAAATATTATTTATATGCTTATTACTTGATTATTTTTTATTATGTCTCTTAAGGATATATTGTGAAATTTATTAAACAATTGCGTTATTTATTACCTATAACATTAATAATATTTATAAACGCTCTCATCATGCGTATTTTTATCTTTATAACGTATCAGTTTTTTACTAAATGATTTTAATGATTTTTGTAGATTTTGTTTATAAGGGGCTCTAATTTGAACAACTTTAATAGGCACCGCGTTCTTTATAACCAACGCGTTCATTTGCATTGTGATTATGAAAACCTGCTTTTTTCACGCATGCTCTATAGCTATTATATTTTTATAGTCATGGCATCATTTTTTATTTTCATAATATAAATGATAAAGATGATAATGCGCTTTATTGTCTGTTATAAAAACATCTAAAGAGAGACTGATAATTATAGAGGTCAGCAAACTCTCTTTTAATAAACTTTTGTCATTTTTCTGTCAGTAAATTGAACCGACAAAATAGATCATTTTAGTGAGTGATTAAATATATCTTGTAAAAAGCATGTGATTCTTTAAAGCCATTTCAAAAGATAGGTTTTAGTCATAAAAAATGCTATTAAGACCATTATGGTTATTAGTTTTGAGGTTCTTGAAGATTTTGAGGATTTTAGACACCTTCAAAATCTATAAGTAAAATGAATACATAAAGCTCTTTTTCGACAGAGTTTTTCAAAACAATAAAGCTATCATTTTAGATTACGATATAATCTTTTAAAAGCAATCCAAATAACAGTGTTTAAAAGTGCAAAGATTCTTTTTTAGAATAACGCATGATAAGCTATCCTTTTAAGATTGTAGGTAATAAACTTAATAAGATGATTAAGGTTATAGACTGCCGTTTTAAAGCAATACACAAGAGACCTTTATGAGGTGTGTTAAACTAATAAGTCTATTCGGTTTCTCACACTTCTAATTTTGGTAGTTTCTTAATAATTTTCATTGTTTCTAAATTTATAGTATGATCCTTTGAAACAACTCTAATGGATAAGCAGGGTTACTAATGGTTCCAATAGCATAGCGATTGGCATCATTAACAATGCCACTCTTTTTATCTGTCTTTACACATTGACACTCCATAACCCATTCAAGAGTGGGGTTGCCATTAACGATATACTCATAAGCTTCAAGAAGGATGTCTGTCATGATGATATTGCTGTTGTAAATAACGTAGATTTATCCTTTTCCTTACTATTTTTAATTTTTGCGAATTTCATTTCTGTCACGTAATAAAAATTTTCGGGATTAGAGATATCTGTCAGTTTTGGATTACCCTTTTTTAAAGGTCACAAGATAAGGCTCCACACTTTCATAATTCATGTGCAAGTGATCAAATTCACACTCTGTTGTCACAATATCCAGAAATCTTCAGCACTTTTTACACAAGGGATACGAGGCAATTCTTTGCATAAATTTTTCATAAATTATGAGCATAGCGAGTACGGTAATCTTTTGAATGCAATAATCCGTAAGCTTAATAGAATAGATCATCTTTAGTTATGGTCTCACTAGGATAAGCAGCTTAAAATGCGCTAATCCTTTATCAGTGATGGCATCACGCCTCTGTAAACCAGATGTTTTTCTTTCCTTTATTGAATTTGTAAACAAATGGGATTGTTTCTCATCATGATCAGTTATAGAAGATTCAACATTTTTATAAAGATACCGTGGAAAGCATTGGCCTATATCTATTGCATCTAGATTAGGTAAATTCTTAGCTATCAACACAGAAAAACCGCTTCGTGCTCCTATGCTTGTAATTTCTATGACTCTATTTTCTACTGCTTGCCCCATAGGGAATACATGTGGTATCTGATCAACTCCGTCATTGAAGATACGATTATAATAAAGTCATAGTCGTGTAAAAGGACGATACGAACTTTGCGTGAGACATGTCTCTTCAAATTCAAAACCCCTTCCTCTGATTAGTTCTTGCTTAACATTATAACTACAACTTATCTTTTTATATCTAAAGTGATAAAATTATCTACGGCACGTACACGTGTTGTTCGATCAGCATATAGATATGTATCGTTAAAACGTTTTACTGCGCTATTATAAAAAGCAATCATATTATTTATATTTTCTGCCCAAGCTCCGCCCTCCAATGTTGCGACAGCTCTTGCATTAAGATGTTTCATAAGAGGTATTTCTACTCCTTATCTTATACATTTTTTATCCACACGCCAGCCCTGCTTGTGACGTGCAAGAAAATGATTTTGATTGATTCAAGCATAAACAGGTTTGAAATGAGAGAATCTTACGTTATTCGGGACTCTCATTTAATATGCAAAACAGTAAATTATTTATTATAAATCAATGTATTGTCGTTCAATAGGCATTGTGGCTTTCAAAGTCTTTTTTATGACTATAAAAAGAATTTCGAAAAATAAAAAAGCGTTCATTGAAAGCAAAGAAAGAATCTATGAAAGGTATTTTCAATAAAATAATTATATTTGAAATGCTGATCAAAGCTGTTGAGTGTGCAGTCCATAAAATTAGCAAAAGTAGCTTGTTGGTGTATTTTCTAGAAAAATCATGAATGTTCGATTGTTAATTCATCCTTTCTTGAAAAGCTCGCTTCAGTTCAAATAGCAAAAGAGAGAGGTAAGGATATTGATAGGATAAGATATGCTGGAATTGTTCAGTATTAAGATGCAATGAATGTTGTTTATATTTCTCTTTTTTAACTATTTTATGAGAGCATAAATTTAAAGAATAGGAAAATAATTTTATTTATTTTCTTTAAACAGTTATTAGTAGATAAAAAATTCTCTTTTAATCTATAAATTAAAAAAATAATGATTTTGTAAAAGCCTGGTAAGCTTTATGTTAATTTTAAATATCATGCATTGATTTTGAATTATGCAGATTATTGACGTCAATCATAACAATAGTAAGTGAGCATAGACAATGACATTTAATTTTTTCGTCAATTTATTTCTATTTGTTATTTTTTTATTGTTTGTTTCTCAAAGTAAGAGAATGCAATGGAGTCTTTCGCTACGTGTTATGCTAGGGCTTATCCTTGGCTTGATTTTTGGAAGTGTTTTGCAGTTTATTTATGGAGAGGGTGAAAGCACTTTATTGAAATCCGTTGAATGGTTTAACATTGTTGGTGAGGGCTATATCTTATTGTTGCAAATGATTGTTATGCCACTGGTTTTTATCTCTATTGTTTCAGCAGTTGCTCATTTACATTCTGTTTATGCTGTTGGAAAGATGAGTATAATAACAATTTCAATATTGCTTTTTACAACGGCTCTTTCAGCATTGGTTGGTGTTTTTGTGATTAATTTTTTTGGATTAACAGCCGATGGTTTAGTGCATGAAGGGCAAAATGTTTCTGCTATTCTTGAAGGTCATATTTCTAAACTTGGAGATATGAATATACCAAAGATGATTTTGTCTATGATTCCTAAAAATCCATTTGCTGAGTTGAGTGGAGCTAAACGTACGTCAATTATCAGTGTTGTTATTTTTGCGTCATTTTTAGGTGCAGCGGTTCTTCTTTTAAAGAAAGATGAGCCAGAAAAAGGAGAAAAAGCGCTTTTATTTATTCAAGTGGGACAAGCTTGGATTATGCGTTTAGTCCGTATCGTGATTGCTTTGACGCCTTATGGTATTTTTGCACTTATGACGAAAGTAGGAGCAATATCGCGTATTGCAGATATTTTAAATTTACTAGTTTTTGTCATTGCCTCTTATGTCGGTATTATTTTAATTTTTGGAATTCATGGTGTATTGCTTGGTATTTCTGGGGTTAATCCCTTTCGTTTTTTCAAAAAGGTTTTACCAGTTTTAACATTTGCTTTTAGCAGTCGTTCAAGTGCTGCAAGTATTCCTTTAAATATTGAAGCGCAAACACAGTGGATAGGTGTACCACAACCCATTGCGAGTTTTGCAGCTTCTTTTGGGGCAACAATTGGACAAAATGGTTGTGCTGGTCTTTATCCAGCGATGCTTGCGACCATGATTGCACCATCTATGGGTATTAACCCTCTTGATCCTACTTGGATTGCTACGCTTATTGGGGTTGTGACATTGAGTTCTATTGGTGTTGCTGGTGTAGGGGGAGGCGCTATTTTCGCTGCATTGATTGTGTTACCAATTATGGGGCTTCCTGTTACTTTGGTTGCTGTACTTATCTCTATCGAACCGCTAATTGATATGGGACGGACCGCTCTAAACGTGAGCGATTCAATGATAGCTGGAACGATCACCAGTCAAATGTTACAGACAACAGATAAAAGTATTTTTAAAAAATGATTTTAGGTTATGTTTTTTGGGGTTGTAAAATATCTGTAAGAGATATTTGCGCTGAACCAGGTTGTAAGGGTTTTTGTTGATTGGGATGAGGAGCCCAACCAGAGAGCCAGATGAAAGAAAAATGTGCACGAATACGTCCATCAGGATCACTAAATCGTTGTGCATAGATTTCAGCTGCGCGGAGAAAAAAACGTTTGGATACAGGGCGTCGTGAACGATTGATGAGTGCATTTTGCATTCCCATAGCTTTAAGATCGTGCATAAGGTCAAACATTGTATTATAACGTATTGTGATATCTTCAACGTCTGCTACAGGCAGAGCAAAGCCAACACGCTGTAAGAGAGCGCCTGCATCACGAATGTCGGCAAAAGGATAGATCCTAGGGCTTGCTCCACCATAAATTTCACTTTCAGCTTGCAGCAGGCTTTCGCGCAATTCTCTTAATGTACCAGCTCCTGCCATAACAGCAAGAAATAAGCCATCTGGTTTAAGGGTGTTTTTTATCTGGCTTAGAACACCAGGGGTATCATTAGTCAATTGTAATGAAAGAAGTGAAACAATAAGGTCACAGTAACTTTGAGGTAAATCAAGAAATTCTCGATGACGTAAATGAAATTTTTTATCATGGCTTTGGTAAAGCGTATCGGTCTCAATACGTTCTATGGAACAAACTTTTCCAGATTTCATTAAAGCTTGCGCAGCAAGGTCTGTATGGCTGTGTAAATCGAGAGCTAATGTAAAGAGGCGATCAACAGTGCTAAGACGTTTATAGAGATCTTCTGCCATGTGAGAGAGTAAAAAGTCGTATCCTTTTTTTGCTTTTTGAAAGGCACGTTTTCGGAATTGTTCAATGCGGTTATGATCAAAAATTAAAGGATGCGACATATTGTGGAACACTTTCGATCTATGAAAGAATATATTTTGAAAAGGTTCATTATTTGTGCAAGCTCTGTCAAGTTTATAATATGAAAGAAAAATAAATTTATAGAAGGTAAGAGTTTTTAAAGGAATTAAAATTATAAATTGAGGAAATACAAAGGAACTTTTGTTCTGAGGGAAACTTGTAAAAGCCTAAATTTATAATGTTGTATTTTCGAGAAGCGGCGTTAAGTAGTGGGGATATACTAAGTAAGTTCATTGAACGCTTGAAAACGGTGCTTTATCCACCAATTTGTCCTGGATGTAAGCAAAATGTTTCTACTTATGGCACGATTTGCTCCGAATGTTGGAAAGACCTTCAATTTATTACTAAACCTTATTGTCCTGTTATGGGGACTCCCTTTGTTTGTGATATGGGGGATGGTTTTCTCAGTGGTGAAGCGCTTCGTAATTCTCATCCTTTTTCACGTGTCCGTTCTGCTATTGTTCATAAAGGGCTTGCACGAGCTTTAGTAACGCGCTTAAAATATGGTGATCATATAGAATTGGCATCATTTATGGCCAACTGGATGATGTTTGCTGGACGCGAGGTTATTGATGATTGTGATGTTATTATTCCCATTCCATTGCATTTTCGTCGTTTTTGGGAGAGACGTTATAATCAATCTGCTGAGCTTGCGCGTTATATTGCAGCATCACAAAAAAAGCTTTTAAAACCGAGTTGGCTTGTTCGTTGTCGGCATACCCGTCCGCAGGTTAGTCTTTCTTCGAGAGAGAGAAAACTGAACGTAAAAAATGCTTTTAAGGTTTCGCATAAGGTTAAAAAATATCTCAAAGGATGTTCTGTTTTGCTGATTGATGATGTATTTACAACAGGTGCAACAGTTACAGCAGCAGCTGCTGCATTAAAATATGCAGGTGCGCGACAAGTTGATGTGCTAACATTTTCGCGTGTTCTCAAAGAAGATTCTATTTTTCCCTCCTCGTAAGAGGAATTTAAAGTGAATATTATTAAAAAATATTGGAGGATAATACTATGAAAGAGATAATAATTTATACACGCCCTAACTGCCCTTATTGCACAAAAGCACGTGATTTGCTTAATAAAAAAGGCGTAAAGTATACAGATATTGATGCTTCCACATCCCTTCGCCAAGAAATGGTACAGCGTGCAAATGGACGTAATACATTTCCACAAATTTTTATAGGTGATTATCACGTTGGCGGTTGTGATGATCTTTATGCTTTAGAGGCTGAGGGAAAGCTCAATTCTTTATTACAAGGCGTATAATATTTGATTACAAGGCGTATAATATTTGTAAATTACATATCCTTAAGACCGTTTTGCGAGAAGGAGATAGTTAACGCTCATGTCTTTTGAGCGATTCCAGCTGTCGTTTAATGGGTTATAAGTAATCCCTATTTCATCAATGATAGTTAGGGCGTTTTTTGATAAGAAATTTTTAAGTTCTAGAGGTTTTAGGAATTTTTTATAATCATGTGTTCCTTTAGGAAGCCAACGTAGAATATATTCAGCGCCTACAATAGCAAGCCCCCATGATTTCCACGTGCGGTTGAGTGTTGAGACAAACATTAACCCTTGTGGTTTCAACATTTTTGCTGTGGCTGCTATGAAGAGATTAACATCAGCGACATGTTCAACAACTTCCATATTAAGGATGATATCAAATTTTTCTCCTTCATTGGCAAGAGCTTCTGCTGTCATCGTGCGGTAATCAATGGAAAGATCATTTTGAGCTGCATGGGTTTTTGCGACTTCAATATTTGTTTGTGCAGCATCAACGCCTACGACCATAGCGCCAAGACGTGCCATTGGTTCACATAACAAGCCTCCTCCACAGCCAATATCAAGAATTTTCAAATTATCAAAGGGCGTAAATGAACAAGGGTCACGATTAAACTCTAAACAGATTTTTTCTCTGATGTAAGCAAGGCGCGTTGGGTTAAATTGGTGAAGAGGTCGAAATTTTCCTTGTGGATTCCACCATTCTGTAGCAATACGTGAAAAATGATCAATTTCACTTTGATCAATAGTTGTTTGTGTTTCATCTATCATGTTGCCTGCCTTTTATTTTTAATGATCAAGTCCAGTAGATTTTATACAAAGTCAAGAGAAATTAATATAATCATAATGAAACTTGCACAAATGATAGATATTCGCTATGTCGAGAAAATGGTTAGTTGATACAGCATCTAATTCTCATTACCGTTTGAGATAAGAGATGTAAAGGTAAGAGTGTTATTAATGGCGCGCATTGTCATGAAATTCGGTGGAACATCTGTAGCAAATATTGAATGTATTCATAATGTTGCACGGCATGTCAAAAGAGAGATTGATGCAGGCAATGAGGTTGCCGTTGTCGTATCTGCGATGGCTGGTAAAACCAATGAGCTTGTTCAGTGGACGTGTGATGCTTCCTCCAAGCATAGAGATGCTCGTGAATATGATGTTGTGGTTGCTTCTGGTGAACAGGTTACTTCAGGTTTGTTGGCTTTGACACTTCAAGAAATGGGTGTGAATGCACGTTCATGGCTTGGTTGGCAAATTCCTATTCATACAGACAATGCGCATGGACGTGCACGTATTACTGATATTGATGGATCTTTTTTAATCGAGTGTTTTCAGGAAGGTCAGGTTGCTGTTATTGCTGGTTTTCAAGGGTTAGCTCCAGATAACCGGATTTCTACCTTAGGGCGTGGGGGATCAGATACAAGTGCTGTTGCTATAGCCGCGGCTGTACAAGCTGATCGCTGTGATATTTATACGGATGTAGATGGTGTTTATACAACGGATCCACGTATAGAACCGAAAGCGCGTCGTTTACCAAAAGTAGCTTTTGAAGAAATGCTGGAAATGGCTTCTCTTGGTGCAAAGGTTTTACAGGTTCGTTCTGTTGAATTGGCAATGGTTCATAAGGTTCGTACCTTTGTGCGTTCAAGTTTTGAGGATCCTGATGCGTTAGGCATGGAGGATCCAATGAGTTCTTCTGGAACACTTATTTGCGATGAGGATGAAATCGTGGAACAACAAAATGTTACTGGTATTGCTTTTGCTAAGGATGAAGCGCAAATTTCCCTTCGTCGGCTTGCCGATCGTCCAGGGATTTCGGCAGCAATTTTTGGTCCCTTGGCTGAAGAGCGCATTAATGTTGATATGATTGTGCAAAATATTTCTGAAGATGGCTCAAAAACTGATA
This sequence comes from Bartonella sp. TT67HLJMS, assembly GCF_042193375.1. Taxonomy (NCBI): domain Bacteria; kingdom Pseudomonadati; phylum Pseudomonadota; class Alphaproteobacteria; order Hyphomicrobiales; family Bartonellaceae; genus Bartonella; species Bartonella sp. TT67HLJMS. The sequence continues at coordinate 137,166 of NZ_JBHILP010000002.1, read as the reverse complement.
TGACTTTTACTGTACCATCATCAGATGTAGAAAAAGCTGTTGCACTTCTTGAGAAGAATCGCAAAGAAATTGGATTTGATGTTCTCCAATTTGAAAGTGATCTTGCCAAGGTATCTGTGATTGGTATTGGAATGCGTAGCCATGCAGGTGTTGCCGCTACAGCATTTAAGGCTTTGGCTGAAAAGGGTATTAACATTCAAGCAATTACGACCTCAGAAATTAAAATTTCTATTTTGATTGATAGTGCTTACACTGAACTTGCGGTTAGAACATTACATGCTGTTTATGCACTTGATAAGGGATAAGCATTTTTTAGTTTCAACAAAGTTTCAATAACATAAAGCTTTAATATATATTAATAATTTTTGTTAAGGACAATTTATATTTTTAACTTAAATAGAATATTTAATACAGCAAAACTCTCTCATTTTAAACTTGTTCATGATGAATTTAAAAATGATTGCTTATACATAACAAGAGAAAGATGTTTAGGTAAAAAATGTTTAAGAAGGGATATAAAATATGCCGTCTATAAACGTTTTAAAGCCTATAGAGAGGGATGGAGAAGTCTTCACAATATAAGCTTTAATAGAATAAGGAACAATGCACTGCGTTTATTCAAAGGATGCATGTGACATGAGGGACAGCCTTGTGAATACAGATTTAATATTATAAATCTTAGAGAAATTTGAGCTCATTGGATTAGTGACGGAATTATCAAAAATAGAATCGAAAATGTACGTTCTAGAGATATTTAGCTTGTCTCAAATGGTTGTTTATGGCTTTACGTGTATCTTGTAAATTTATTTTTTTCCGTATTATGAGGCAATAAAAATATATCTTTATAGACAATATTTATGTTGCGCTATAAGTTGTAGAATTACTATATCTTATGCGTTTACGGCTTATAGCTCTTTAGAAGCACTTTTCATAAAATCATGTAACGATAGATCAAAATTAAATGATAATATTATAGCGTGCTGCTTTCATGATTTTATTACTTAAATTTTTTCTCATGTCTATTTATCTTTTTTTGAATTATGACTAAGATTTTCAGAGTTTTCGATACCTCTATATGTTCTTTAGGTTAACTTTCTTCCCTTAACTACTCTATTACAAGTATTTTCTTTGTCATACTGCCACTCACGCATGAAATACATTCTTTCGTTTGTGCCGTATATCGTGCTAGTTTCTTATCATGTTTACATATTTTTCAAATGGTTGTTTTTGTAATTAAAACTCTTCTTGTAAGAAATATAGCCATTTTTATTATTCTAATTTTGTTAAATATTTTTTCTCACAATTTGTTTTTATTCAGTATATGAATGCGAAACGTATTCTCTTGTTTTGTAATTACTTTTTAATAGCATAATGCATTCGAATGGGGATATCCATTTGAAGTGAATATAAGATATGTTATCAAAGTGCAGTAATTAATACACTTATTCCCAATAAAGATATTTTTATAAATATTATTTTACTCTTATTGTATTTAATGTGGCGTTGTATAATTCGAAAGTATCGGAAATATTGTTTTTTTAATTATCTGTAAAGATTATTTTATGGTATCAAGAAATATAGAGCTAACTCTGTAAACAAAAAGAAAATAAATATCAACTAAGAGCGAGTAAGAGCGAGAAAAGGGGAGTGCAACGATATATATGCTTTATTTTTCCACTGATCGTATGTTTTAGAATAGTCTAAATGACTAGGGTTTTCTTTTTTCCCGCGAGTTAATTACGTAAACTAGAGTGCTCCCTATGGAAGAATGCTTCAAGTTTAATTCTTTCATGGAGGGAGACAAGCGATGTGTCTATGATAAAAAACGAGGATATTTTTTCTCTCCATTGTCAATCGAGTAGTGATTTTATGACGTTGTTATTCCAAATAAATCTTTTGTTTTTTGTTACCTGTATCAATATCTAATGTCAGCGCAGATGCACGTTTGACGATATATATATATATATATATATATATATTGAGACGGATAAGAGGACTACGAGCAACTCCTGTTTTTGTATGCCAGATAGGAACAAGGATGTTGCGTATACTTGTTGGGGGAATCTCTGAAATGGAGATAAAACCTAATTGGGGGAGAATATGAAGCCATAAAAGTGAAAACCAGTTTCCATTTTACAACTTCCTTTTAATTCTGCTTTACAACTTTCAAAGATATTGACAGAAATATCTTTGAAATAATGGATATTACATATTGGTTCACGTTTTGTTTATTGCGTTATTTAAATCGTATATGCCTTTCACGTAAAACAAAACGCTATTATATTGCCAATTTACGCGCTTGTTTTAAAGAAATATTTCTCCCCAAGCCCATTACGGCGCTTGTGGATGGCGTAACGTAAAATTTATTGGGGACCATCTCCTTTACTTAGATCAAAGGTGTCAGTTGGTCGTCATCATTTTATTTTTAGTTTTCGTGTTGAACAGCTCTTGTGTTGATATGAAGCATTCTTATTTCTTTCTTCAAATAATGTGACTCCATATTCCTCCTTGGCTGGTGACGTGTAAGGGAATAGTCTTGATTGATTGATCATGTACAGATTTGAAATGAGAAAATCTTACGATATTTGGAGTCCATTCAGGATTTATCATGATAAAGTATCATTATAAATCGAATATTTTTACCAAAAAATAATGTGCCTTTTAAGAAGATAAAAATTAAAGTTTTTTAGAATACCGGCAATAAAATCAGTAACGAGGAGGGTGGTTTATTGGGAAAAAATAAGCCATGGAATTACTTAACTGATTACGGAATTTTGCTTATTCTTATCTGTTTCGTATAATTAAACATAAGATATTGATTTATAATAATTAAATTTTTCTTTATAGTGAATAACTTCCCGACGAAGGGCAGCTTCTCTGAAACCACGAAGCCTTTTATATTGAAACAATTAAAATCATTCTTGTGTATATCACGATTGGAGTTAGTGTATGAATAAAAGATTATTGAAGAAAGGAATAAAAATATTTCTTATGAATCTTCTTAAGTGTCAAAGGTGTTGCGACATTAGAGACTAGTAAATAGTATGATGATATTAGTTTTCTCCTTCATAAGTGTAAAGATGAGGTGAGACAACGGATTTCACATTAAATATTGTCCGAATCCAACAAATGAGCAAAATCACTTTTTAAGAGTTTTGCATAAAAATGTATTTTCAGTTAGTTTGTTAGGAACTATGAGAAATTCCTTTATTGCGCTTAATATAAATAAATCCATATCCCAGACCGATAAGAGCAGATAAACCAGAGCCACAAAGGACCCCAATTTTTGCAGCATCAAGCAGAATAATATCTTTAAAAGCGAGCATTGAAACAAAGATAGACATTGTAAAGCCAATTCCTGCTAAAAAACCAATGAGTAAAACACCTGTCCATGTCATATGAGGGGGTAGGCGGCATAGCCCTGATTTTACGGCTATATAACTGGCTGTGATAATACCAAGAGGCTTACCAACGAAAAGACCAATGACAACACCCAAAACAATCAAGAATGATTTGTCAGAAGAAAGATCAAAGTTTGCAAAACTTACTCCTGCATTTGCGAAGGCAAAGACCGGCATGATACCGTATGCAACCCATGGATGCAACGCTTTTTGAACGCGTGTTACTGGAGCAATCATGGCCCGTTGTCCTTTGCGCATTTTTTTCAATGCGGTTGAAATATGATGCAGATCTGTTTTTGTATTTTTTTCTTGAAGAATTTGCATAGCGTTACTGAGCATGGTGAGTGGCGCCACAAGAGTACGGGTAGGAAGAACGGGAGTCATCATTCCTAAGATTACACCAGCAAGTGATGGGTGAACACCTGTTACCATTAAACCCCACCAGATGATTGCACCAGGTAAAATGTAAAGCCATGCTGATGCAAGTCCGATCCACTGAAAAAATAGCACCAAAGCAATACCTACTCCTGCAATCATTAAACCGCTAGGATCAATGTTTGTTGAGTAGAAAAAAGCAATAATAAGAACAGCGATAATATCATCAATAATCGCTAATGATAGAAGAATAATATGAAGATTAGAAGGAATTTTTTTTCCAAGAAGAGCAAGAATACCTAGAGCAAAGGCAATATCTGTTGCTGTTGGCACAGCCCAACCGCGTATATGCCCCTCGTTAAAGTTGAAGATAAAGTAAATAATTGCGGGAACACAAACGCCTCCTATTGCGGCAACAATTGGTAAGATTGCTTGTCTAAAATCGGCAAGAGCACCTTCATGAATTTCGCGTCGAATTTCCATTCCTGCAACGAGAAAGAAAATAGTCATAAGAGCATCATTAACCCAGAAATGTAAATCCCATGAAAGAGTGAAATGACCCAAATTAAAGCCAAGAGGTGTATGCCAAAAAGATTCATAGAAAGCAGCATATTTAGAATTGGCAAAAATAAGTGCAGCAGCAGCAGCTAATAAAAGAACAATACCACTAAGAGCTTCAATATGGAGAAAACGCTCGATCGCAGAAAGCGCTTGATTGGTGACACGAGAAGCGCGATTAGGCAGGCGATTTGAAGATAAATCAGACATGAACAACTCCAAGCATCGACAATTTTAGGATTCTATATTCTCTGTGTAAATGACTTTATATGATACCTTCTGTATCATATAAAAGCAAAAAGAGGAATAAAGTTCTTAATTTATAGACAAGATCATCATATTTAAAGCACAAAATGTTTAAGGTGATGCTTCATTTTTAATAGTGAGATGTACTTTGTTTAAAGCCTTGGATAGATCATTTTGTAGAGCTGATTCGAGATCAACCATTGTGAGCCCTTTATTATCTTTTGCTTTAATTTTAACAATCAATGTTTGTGGATTTTTAGCAAATTCCCCTAAGGATTTTGAAATTTTTTCTGCTTCGTCATGATTTTTTAGCAGCATTTTTGGGGTTTGCGTCATCATTAGATAGAAATCGTCATAGAGTTCCTTTTTAAGATCATGTTGGCTGTCATTAAGATTTTGCGCAAGATAAGAAAAAAGCTTATCAATGAAACCTGCATCCCTATATTGCACATCAATTTCATTGATGCCAAAGTCTTGAGAAGCAGCAATCATTACATTTTGCTGACCAGAAAAAAGCTTTTCATCAACATCAATAACCTTAGCCGATATGTTCCCAGATCCAACGTCTTTCATATTGAAAGACATTGCATCAAGAAGGAGCATACGTTTTTTTTCATCGTAAGAAATATCAATTTTTCCTGAAATGTCAAAGCGCTCAAAGTTCAGATTTTTGAGAAACTCTAAGTCTTTTTCATTCATTTTTTTAGGTAAAACAGAAAGGTTATTGAGAGAAAGAAAAAGCTTTTTGGGGATAGGTTGTTTCCACAAGGTTGGTTTAAATTGGAGTGATTCGAGTGTTGCTTTCAATTGCGGTATATCAACGGTGATATTATCAATTTTGGCATCCGCTGAGGTAATGGCGAGCAGTATGTTTAGAAGAAGACCATTTTGTGCTATTTTTTCAGCGGTTTTATTATTCTCTTTTCTTGCATTAAGATAAGCTTTGATCAATTTTTCAGGAGTTTGTTCAAGCGGCTTCATTTTTAAACCAGATGTTTTAAACTGTCCGAGGAAGAAAGAACTGCTTTTTTCCGCTTCTTCTAAAACATCGACACTTACATTATTCAGAGAAATGGGGCCAGTAACGGTTTTACCTTGGTTGAGAGCATTGTTTTTTCCAAAAATGATAGAATAGGCATAGTTGATGTCGATATCATGAGCCTTTATTATATCACTTTTAGCCATAAGCTGCATCTGTTTGGCACCATTTACTGCAACTGTTTTAAGATCCATATTTTTAATACTAACTGAACGGATATGGCCATTTTTAAAATCAGAAAGCTGGAAATTCTTGACTTCAACCGTTTCTATTCGGTTGTTTTTATTTTCTATAGAAAGTTGTATATTGGGAGCAATAATTGAGGAAAGCTCAATACGCATCATTGATTGTAAAAGCCGTGATGTTATCGTTCTATCTTTTTCTTTTAAGGATACACTCCGAAGAGAAATTTGGGGAATTTGCACATGAATATTATTATGCTTTAAATCAACATTATAAAATGTAAAAGTTCCGGGAATAAAGGAAAGGGGAGGACGGGCAGAAATGGCACCAATTCTAAGTGATGTACCAGCTGGAACAGGTAATGTCACATTCTTCAAATTGACCCTACCTAGAATGCTTACTTCAGATGTTCGGGCTTTTATGCCACGACGGGCTATTTCTTGTTTTACAAAACTGTCAAGATAGGGTTTTGCGATATAAAATCCACCAACAATTATAATTGCCAAGATAGCAACAAATCCAATAATGCAAGTGAGCCAATATCTGAGGTTACTTTGATACCCACTATTAAGATTGACCATTCTTTCTTCTTTCATTTTTATCACTCTTTGAATTGAGAGTGAAGATAAATTCTTTTAAGCAACGACAAAGGTTTAAATATAGCGTGTACCAGTTTCAACAATTATCTACTCTCTATATTAGAGTTATTCTCATCTTTTTTGCAATATAGCTTTATCAACTTTTATCAATTTTCTTTGAGTTTAGCTCTTTATAGAAAAGAACGCATAATAAGGAGAGGTAAGTTTATGCGCATCATAATTTTTTATCATTTTAAAATTATCCTAAAATATTCCGATGTCTGTTTTTATCTTGCTGCTGTTTATAGGAATATTTAAAACATAAAAAATATGTTTTTGTGCATTATAATTTAATGGGGAGAGGTGAGTGTTATGACAGAAAATCAAATAATGGCTTTTTCGATCATTGGTCTCATGATGGTTGTTTTTATTTGGGATCGATTTCGTTATGATCTTGTTGCTATTTGTACGTTATTAATAGCTTGTGCTCTTGGTCTTGTCAGTCCGAAGGAAGCTTTTAGCGGTTTTAGTAATGATATTGTTATTATCGTGGGGAGTGTGTTTGTTGTCAGTACGGCCGTATCGCGCTCTGGTATAATGGAATTTATTATTCAACGGATATGGCCAGACGTGAAATCTGTGCGTCTTCAATTAGCCTTTTTAGTTCTTTCTGTTGTCGTATTATCAATGTTTGTTAAAAACATTGGTGCTTTGGCTATTATGCTTCCGATAGCTTTTCAGTTTGCACGTCGTTCTCAGGTTTCTCCTTCTGTCTTTTTGATGCCCATGGCCTTTGGTTCTTTGTTGGGGGGGCTTATGACACAGATAGGAACATCTCCCAATGTTGTTATTTCAGCGATGCAAGAACGTTTAGCAGGAACACCTTTTACTATGTTTGATTTTACACCAGTTGGTGCGGTTATTGCGGCGGCTGGTGTTGTATATTTAGTCTTTTTTTATTGGCTTTTGCCTGTACGTGTGCGTTCAGGTGTATCATTTGATGATGCCATTGATATTCGTAATTATGTTGCAGAAGTGCGTATTCCAATAAATTCACCGATTATAGGGAAAAATATTGTTGATTTGGTTAAGCCATCAAGTGGTGACGTTATGGTGATTCAAATCATCAGAAACAAAGTATCTATTTCACCGTTACCAGATTTTGTTTTGTCTGAAAATGATATTATTTTGCTGGAAGGGTCGCATACAGGGTTAGATAGCGTGATGAACTCTGCTCGTTTAGAGTTTTCTAAGGGGCGAACTATTGCTGCAGGTGATAAGGACAGTGACATCGATATTATTGAAGCAGTCATCACCCATAATTCACCTCTTATTGGTATTAGTGCGAAAGAGTTTTCCCTATTTGATCACTATAATGTAAATTTGCTTGCATTAAGTCGTCAACATGAAAGGGTGCGGGGAAGACTTGATGATATTATTTTCCATCTTGGCGATGTGATTGTTTTGCAAGGACAGGATGCAGTTATTCCAAATTTATTAAGAGAATTGAAATGCCTTCCCCTAGCAAAACGAAATATTGTGTTTGGAAATTTACGACATGGTTTCATCTCTTTAGCTGTTTTATTTATAGCAATTATTTTTACAGCTTTTCATATTGTTCCCGTTGCGTTTTCTTTTTTTTCTGCTGCTGCTGCAATGGTTATCTTTCGCGTTTTGCCCGCGCGTGATCTGTATCAGGCATTAGATGGCCAAATATTAGTACTATTAGCGGCTCTTATTCCAGTGAGTGAAGCGTTAGAGAAAACAGGATGTACGGATCTCATTGGTCAATGGCTGAGCCAATTGGCAATATTTTTCCCACCATCTGGTGCCTTAGCACTTATGTTGGTGACAGCTATGTTGGTCACGCCATTTTTGAATAATGCAGCAACAGTGATGATGGTAGCACCAATCGCGTCAAGTTTTGCTCATTCCCTACATTATAAGCCTGAAGCTTTTTTGATGGCTGTTGCAATTGGTGCGGGCTGTGAGTTTCTTACACCTATTGGACATCAAAGTAATATGCTCGTGATGGCACCAGGAGGATATCGTTTTAGTGATTATCCACGTTTGGGTGCTCCATTGGCGGTGTTGATCGTTATTATTGCTGTTCCAATGCTTATGTGGGTCTGGCCCTTACAATAGGATATTTTTAGAAACTTTAAGGATGAATTACAAAAGGTTGTTAATCGTATAAAGATAAGTTGAAGGGATACATTTTGTATAAAGAGCTTTAACTGAAGATTTGAAATTATACCACACTTTATTATGGCACTTCGGTATTTTTGATACAGATAAGATTTATCTATTTGGTTTTAGTAGGTATTCGTGGAAATTTATTTTTTGTTCAAGTTTTTAAAAGAATTGTCTTTTCTATTATAATTCTATAATCCAATATTATCAACGATTGCGTTGAAGACTCTAAAAGATTATCTCCCTATATAATGGGGAGAAAGTCCGCTTGAGATGATAGGCAATCATGATAAATATTAAAACAGTGAATTTTTTATAAGACTCAAAACAATATATAAAAGCTATATAAAAGCTGTAATGTGAACAAACAGGGCGGTTACATCATTTTCGATTAAGACTGTTGTAAAAATCCGATTGATTTGGCTACATGTTGATTTAAAATAAATAAACGAGCAATTTAAAGATTTTTAGTTAATTAGGACTACCATCTTTGTCCATTTATGCGTAAAAGCATAGGGAAAGTAACTTTTTTCAAGGTATGATATATGTCGTATGATAGTTTTATTGCTGAAGTGAATGCAGAATTTCGTCAGGAAAAGGCGCTTGCTTTTTGGAGGCGGTATGGTTTTTCAATTATTGGAGCAGCTATTCTTTTTATACTTATGATAGTTGCTTATCAAATTTACCATCATCAGCAAATAAAGAAAGCCGGTTATATTGGTGATGCATTTGTAAAAAGTCTTGATTTTGCGGATACACGTCATTTTGATAAAGCGATAAAGCAATTAGAAACTGTTAAAACCTCTCATTTTGGAGGGTATCCTTTTCTTGCTCGTTTACGTGAGGCTTCTTTACTCATGGAGAAGGGTGACATTATTAAGTCAGTGGAGATTTTTGATTCTGTTGCAGCGGATGAGAAAGCACCAGAGATTTTGCAGAAAGTTGCAAAAATTCGGGCGGCTTATATCCTAGTTGATACAGGGACATTAGCTGATGTTGAAAAGCGTATCAAAGATATGACAAGTGATACCGATCCTATGCATATGTCTGCAAGAGAGGCTTTAGGTTTAGCTGCTTATAAGGCGGATAAAATGGATGAGGCGGTTTATTATTTTAAGAAAATTTCTGAAAAAGGTGCTTCGGGTTCAAAAATAACAGATCGGGCTCGAATAATGCTTGAGCTGATACAAGCTGAGGGCAAGGCAAATAAGGAATAAATCGATGAGCCTTACCATTGCTATCGTTGGTCGTCCCAATGTTGGGAAGTCAACACTATTTAATCGTTTGGTTGGGCAAAAATTGGCTTTGGTTGATGATAAGCCTGGTGTAACACGTGATCGACGTATTCATGCGGCAAAACTTCAAGATCTACGTTTTGATGTGATTGATACGGCTGGGTTGGAAGAAGCAGGTGATCATACACTTGAGGGGCGTATGCGTTCTCATACAAAAGCTGCAATTGATGAAGCGGATCTTATTTTATTTGTATTTGATGCAAAGAGCGGGATAACACCAAGTGATTTAAATTTTGCTTCATTGGTTCGCAAATCAGGAAAGCCAATTGTGCTTGTTGCTAATAAGTCTGAGTCAAGAGCGGCAACAGGAGGAGAGTATGAGGCGTGGTCATTAGGTTTGGGGGAGCCGTGCCTAATATCGGCTGAACATGGTTTGGGACTAAGTGATCTGCGTGATGCAATTATAGATGCTGTGGGGTCAGAGCATGCTTTTGGCAACAACAAAGAAGAAGATATTACGATACAGCCTGCATCTGTTGGTGATGATGTAAACGATTTGGAAGAAGAGGAGCTTATTTACGATGAAAGTAAGCCCATTAGGATTGCAATTGCAGGGCGTCCCAATACAGGAAAATCCACTCTTATCAATAGCATGTTGAAACAAGAGCGCTTGTTAACAGGACCAGAAGCAGGACTTACGCGTGATTCTATTTCTGTAGATTGGGAATGGCGTGGTCGTCATATTAAACTTTTTGATACTGCAGGTTTACGTCGAAAATCGAAAATTCAAGAAAAATTAGAAAAACTATCTGTTGCAGATACTTTGCGTGCTATTCGTTTTGCAGAAGTGGTGGTCATTGTTTTTGATGCAACGATACCTTTTGAAAAGCAAGATTTACAAATTGCTGATCTCGTGATTCGTGAAGGGCGTGTTCCAGTTATTGCTTTCAATAAGTGGGACCTTATTGAAAATAGTCAGACCACATTGATTGATTTGCATGAAAAATGTGCGCGATTTCTTCCTCAAGTTCGTGGTTTGAGAGCTGTTCCTTTATCAGGACAATATGGTCAAGGGATTGATAAGCTGATGGAAAATGTCATGATGATGCACCGTGTATGGAATCGTCGCATTTCGACGGCTAAATTGAACCAATGGCTTGGAACTGTTGTTGCACATCATCCACCTCCTGCGGTTTCTGGGCGTCGACTTAAGGTTAAATACATCACACAGGTTAAGACACGGCCTCCTGGATTTATGATTTCTTGCTCGCGCCCCCAAAGTATGCCACAGTCGTATTTGCGCTATCTTGTCAATGGGTTACGTGAAAAATTTGATATGTCTGGTATACCCGTTCGCATATCATTACGAGCCTCTGATAATCCTTTTGCGACACGTTCCAAAAAGAAATGATAACTCTTTAATTTTTTTAAGTGATGAAATCTATACTTAAGAATCTTAAAAATAAGTTTTTTCAATGATCGTTCTTTTCATAAAAGAAAAAATTTTTATTTGCTAAAGTTTTAATTTTATTGATAATCATTTACCATGAGCGCTATTGAATAGAGTTCTCTCATCTTGATAAAGATCATTTATTTGCATGTTATGAGAAGAGTTTAATAGGGAGTATTTAAGAAAGAGTACATCATCCTCTTAATGGGTTATTTAAATGCAAGAATAGATGCAAATATGAGGGCAGGGAAATACAATTATGATGCTCGTTTGAAAAGAAGCATTAAATTATCATTTTATAAAAATAAAGGTTATAAATAAGCGCTTTTGCTTACGATAGTTTGTCTAAATAAAAAGCAAAAATATTTGCTGAATCTACCGATATTCAATTGTAAAGGGCGAAATTCCAAAAAGTGGATTAAAATTGTATAAAGTAGTATGGTGATCTTATTTAAAATTTATTGTGTTCTATTGGCTTGACCTATTTAAAATTTTAGATTTATTAATATCTCGTATTTAAAGAAACCTCTCTTAATACCCTCAAGCTCATTGAGTGATGGGTTCTGTGATGGCATATGTAAAATACTTTGCGAATAGGATCATATAAAAACCATTGATTATTATCATTTTCATAAAATAAAAAGTGCAATTTTATTTGAATAAAAGGAACAAAACAACGCTCTCATACTGTTTTTTAGCTTTCTATGTTCTCTTTCAAAACTAGGATTGATATAACATTGGGAGCTGGAAAATAAGATGGTATCAGTTTACACCTTTTGTTAAGCGTAAAAATGGCTGTTCTATGAGTTTTATATCATTCACGGGAACTTTTCGTTATATATTCACGGGTGCTGTCGTGAAATCGGTTTAGGTGCTCAGAATATCTTTTTAAGAAAGCATGTAAATTGAAAAATACGTTATTTATACAATAAAATTTATACGATAATTTGTGATAGATTTCTTTTAGTATCTTGACGAATAAATTCGGGAACAATATGATGCACACGGTTTTATGAAATGCATTCTTACTTTGCTTTTTAATTAAGGAGCCAATGATGGCGATGGGCGAGAAACCCGTTATAAGCCGTAAGGAGGCTGAAGAGGAAAAGCAAGGAGAGTGTCTTCATTCAGAGGATTTGGAATGTCGTAGTAGGAACTTAAGCGTAGCTTTAGTGCGCAAGCAGGCATTAAAGAAGCGGGAGCATGAGAATAAGCGAGAAAAATCACAAGGAGGGATGGCAAATGCAATTAAGCTTTCCAGTGAATTTCTGGCGAGTGTTATAGTTGGTGTTATTTTAGGGTTAGGGTTTGATAAGTTAGCAGGTTCGTATCCTTGGGGATTGGTATTTTTTCTCTTCTTTGGATTTGCTGCTGGTGTAGTGAGTATTCTTCGGTCTGTAGGGTATATTTCCTCCAGTCAATTAGGAAAAAAAGGCGTATTGCGCCAAGATAAACAAGATAAAGGGGCCAATGAGAGGTCCGATAAATGAGGTTGAAGTGACAGCGCACGCTCCAGATCCTATTCATCAGTTTGAGGTTTCAAGGCTGATTAAGATTTCCATAGGAAATATGGATTTATCGTTTACAAATGTATCATTGTTTACAGTCCTCACGGTTGTTGTAACTTCTATTTTTCTCTTCATTTCATCATCAAGTCGTGGATTGGTTCCAACGCGGATGCAGTCTCTTTCGGAAATGGCATATGAGTTTGTAGCATCGACTCTGCGGGAATCATCTGGTGTACAGGGAATGCAGTTTTTTCCTTTAGTTTTTTCTCTGTTTACTTTTATTTTGGTTGCTAACTTTATTGGTCTTTTTCCTTATTTTTATACGGTTACATCGCAGATCATGATCACGTTTTCGTTAGCAATGGTGGTAATTTTGACGGTGATTGGTTATGGCTTTTATAAGCATGGGGTCAGTTTTTTGAAACTGTTCGTTCCCAGTGGAGTTCCTGTTGTGGTTTTGCCTCTGGTGACAATGATTGAGGTTATTTCTTTTCTCTCCCGTCCAATTAGTCTTTCTCTTCGTCTTTTTGCGAATATGCTTGCTGGTCATATTACGCTCAAAGTGTTTTCTGGGTTTGTTGTTTCAATGATTGGGGTAGGACTCGTAGGTGTGGGTGGTTCGGTTTTACCGCTTATTATGACTGTAGCGATTACTGCTCTTGAGTTTTTGGTCGCATTTCTTCAGGCTTACGTCTTTACGGTTTTAACTTGTATGTATCTTAATGATGCAATTCATCCAGGACATTAATAGAACTGGCGGTTTTCCGTCGAATAATGCAATTTCGCTTTAAAGGAGAATAACATGGAAATGGTGCTTGCAGCAAAATATATTGGCGCTGGTCTTGCTTGCTTTGGTATGGCTGGAACAGCTTTAGGACTTGGTAATATTTTTGGTAGCTATCTTTCTGGTGCATTACGAAATCCATCAGCAGCAGATAGTCAGTTTGGACGTCTTGTCTTTGGTTTTGCTGTAACAGAAGCTTTGGGAATTTTTTCACTGCTCATTGCTTTACTACTTCTTTTTGGGGTTTAATCATCATCAAAAGGGTATATCTGTTCTTGCATGAGGAAAGATTTACCCTTTTAGCTCTTAACCAGAGAGATGTCAGTCAGTTATCATCGGTTATAGAGGGCTTTAATAAGCTATTTAAAGGATGAAAGAAGATGTTTGTTTCAAGCGCTTATGCACAGAACACTGAAACGTCGATAGAACATATTAAAAAGGTGGCAGAACATGCAAATCGCGTGTTTCCGCCTTTTGATTTTGTACATTTTGGTTCGCATTTTTTCTGGTTGGCGATTTCTTTCGGACTTTTTTATCTTTTTATCTCTCGTGTAATTGTACCACGTATTGGTGGTGTTATTGAAACGCGGCGAGATCGAATCGCATCTGATTTAGATCAGGCAATGCGCATGAAGCAGGAAGCAGACATTGTTGTTGAAACTTATGAGCGGAAATTAGCAGAAGCGCGTTTGAAAGCGCATGCTATAGCGCAGGTAGCTAGTGAAGAATTAAAAGAAAAAGCAGAGCTTGAACGGAAAGAAATTGAAGAGAGTTTAGAAAAAAAACTCGCAGATGCTGAAGAACAGATAGCAAAAATTCGGGATAAGGCGATGCAAAATGTTGGTTCTATCGCTGAAGAAGTGGCTCTTGAAATTGTGAAAAAATTGATTGACGTTGATATCAGCAAAGAGGCTGTTCGTTCAGTTGTTAAAACTGCGGATTATTGAGGAAGACAAAAATGACTGATACTTTTTGGGCATTTGTTGGGTTAGTTCTTTTTTTAGCTCTTTTAGTCTATTTCCAAATTCCACAGAGGGTTATACACCATCTTGATGCGCGCGCGAAGCGTATCAAAGATGAGCTGGATGAGGCTCTGCGTCTTCGTGAAGAGGCACAGGAAATATTGGCTGAATATCAACGCAAACATGCAGAAGCAGAAAAAGATGCGCAAGAAATTATTGCAGCAGCAAAACATGAAGTTGAATCTGTTATTGCTGAGGCTCGTACAAAAGCAGAAGAATATGTAAAAAACCGCAATAAATTGGCAGAGCAAAAAATTGCTCAAGCAGAAGCGGATGCGATACGCATGGTTTCTTCATCGGCTATTGATTTGGCAATTTCTACAGCACGTATCCTTATTGCAAAGGAATTAGATTCTAACAAGGCAGACGAACTTATTAAAGAGTCTCTTGAGAAAGAATCATTTATCAAAATGAAAACATATCTTAATTAATGATATTTGAGAGATAAAAAATGTCCTCTTTGGTTGCATAATTTTCTCAAGATTCATTAATAAAAGTCATAAAAAAAGAAAAGTTTATCTTCATTATTTTTATCAATTAATAGGACATTTTGATTCTAAATGACAAGTTTTGAAAAGTCTGCAACCGATTGTGTAATAATGTGAATACGTTTGAGAAGAGCAAGACGGTTAGCACGAACATCAGGTTTTTTATCATTCACCAATACCTTTTCGAAAAATATATCAATCAATTTTCCAAGTGGCGCTAGCACACTGAGTGCAAATGATAAATTTGTCGCATTGATGGGAGCAAGAACCTGTTTTTCTACTTCACAGATTGCATGATAGAGCTGCTTTTCTTCTTTCTCGACAAAGAGCTCAGGATTAATTTCATTCGCTATTGTTGTGCTTTTTTGAAATTCATTTTCAAGAATATTGGCAGTACGTTTTACAGAGGCTACAAAGTTCATTCCATCATGGGTATTGATAAAAGCGATAAGCGATTCGACACGACGTGCAACCAATAAAAAATCATCAGAATCTCTGTTTAAAACGGCTTCAAGGGCATCGTAACGAGCACCTTCCTCTTTTAGATAGATTTTCAAACGGTCATGAAAAAAGAATAACAGGTCTGATAAAATATATTCTGTTTTTTCTGGAAGCAGATTCAGCAATTGTAAATTTTCTCTTTGAGAGATTTCATATTTATTTTTTTGTTGTAAGAAAAGATTCATTGCTAACTGAAACAGTGGCATAAGATTGATTTTCCAATCTCGCGAAAGTACAAGCCTAATAACTCCCAGTGCTGCTCGTCTTAACGCATAGGGATCTTTTGAGCCCGTTGGTTTTTCATTAATGAGCCAAAAGCCAACGAGCATGTCAATTTTGTCGGCGAGCATAACGGTTATAGCAAGCGGTTCTTGTGGAAGACGATCTGTTGGTCCTTGAGGTTTATAATGGTCCTCAATTGCTACAGCTACGCGAGGATCTTCCCCTTGAAGAAGGGCATATTTTTGCCCCATAACCCCTTGTAGTTCAGGAAACTCTCCGACAATTTCTGTTTGCAAATCAGCTTTTGCAAGGATTGCTGCACGTTTTGCTAAAAGAGGATCTGTCTGTATCAAAGGTGCAATTTCTTGTGCGAGTGTAGCAATGCGTTCTACTCTTGCACCTTGCGTACCTAATTTAGCATGAAAAGTTACATTCAAATGATCAAGTCGCGCCATTCTTTGATCGAGAGGTTTTTTTATATCAAGATCAAATTTTTTTATAGAAGATTCTAATTGTTGAATATCAGGCAAATCACGCTGATCGGTTTGCCAAAAATAAAGTGCATCAGAAAGACGGGCACGGACAACCTTACTATTTCCTTTTGAAATTTCTTTGCCTTCATCATTTGAAAGAATATTAGAAACGAGAATAAAATGATGAGAAAGTTTTACTTTTTCTCCTTGTTTACGGGTAACAAAACATTTTTGATTAGCTCGAATGGTCAAGCGAATAATTTCTGGAGGAATATCAAGGAATGATTGGTCAAAATCACCCATCAGGATAACAGGCCATTCAACAAGACCAGCAACTTCTTCTAGGAGGGGATTGTCTTGAACTAGTTCTAAACCGTTGGCAAAGCAGAGATTTTGGGCATCAGCTAAAATAATATTCTTTCGTCTCTCGGCATCCAGAATGACTTTATGGGTTTCAAGTTGAGTAACATAATCATCAAAGCGGCGCACTTGAAATGGCTTTCCATCACTTAAGAAACGATGACCATAAGTTAAATTATTGCTTTTAAGAGAACCAATTGTAAACGGAATAACATGTGTTTCACCAATTTCTGGTCCGAAGACGCAAAGAATGTTTTGTAAAGGTCGAATCCACTTCAGAGCACCACTTTGTGCTGAATCTTTTCCCCAACGCATAGATTTTGGCCACGGAAAGTTGCGGATAATATTCGGTAAAATATCGGCAATAATTTCTTCTGCAGCTCGACCTTTTTTAACAATTTTAGCAATATAAAAATGACCTTTTTTATCATCATGTCCAATATGTGCTTCAGAAATATCGTTTAATCCTGTTGCACGTAGAAAACCATCAATTACATGCTGTGGTGATTTTATACTAGGACCTCTTCGTTCTTCATGGATATCTTTTGAGCTTATGGAAAGTCCGCGTATGTCCAATGTTAGCCGACGAGGTGTCCAATATTCACGAGCAGCTTCATAGATCAATCCAGCATTCACAAGTTGATCTGTAACAGATTTTTTGAGATCAGCAGCAGCTTTTCGTTGCATACGTGCGGGGATTTCTTCACTGAAAAGTTCAAGAAGAAGATCAGACATTAGGCTTCTCCAGTATATATTTGTCCAGCTTCTGTGAGTAAGAAGGCTTCCCCACAACGGCGCGCGAGATCACGAACGCGAAGAATGTAATTTTGTCGTTCGGTTACAGAAATAACGCCACGTGCTTGCAAAAGATTAAAGATATGGCTCGCTTTAATACATTGATCATAGGCAGGAAAAACACAGCGATGTAATATATTTTCTTTATTTGGTTTTCCAGCATCAAGAAGTGCGCTGCATTCGCGTTCTGCATCGATAAAATGCTGATGTAGCAATTTTGTATCAGCAAATTCGAAGTTGTAATATGAGTATTCCTGTTCTGCCTGTAAAAAAATATCTCTATAACTTATTTTGTTTTCTCCCTCCAAACCATTAAAGTTAAGGTCATAGACGTTATCAACCCCTTGGATATACATCGCTAGACGCTCAAGACCGTATGTGAGTTCCCCTGAAACTGGAGCGCATTCAATGCCACAAACTTGTTGAAAATAAGTAAATTGAGAGACTTCCATCCCATCGCACCAGCATTCCCATCCAAGCCCCCAAGCACCAAGGGTGGGACTTTCCCAATCATCTTCAACAAAGCGAATATCATGCAGTTTTGTATCAAGTCCGATAGCTTGTAGCGACTTTATGTAAAGTTCTTGTAGATTGAGCGGAGAGGGTTTGAGAAGTACTTGGAATTGATAATAGTGTTGTAAACGATTTGGATTCTTACCATATCGGCCATCTGTTGGGCGTCTGGAGGGTTGGACATAAGCAACCTTCCAAGGACGTGGACCTAGAGAGCGTAATGTTGTTGCGGGATGAAAAGTCCCAGCTCCGACTTCCATATCGTAAGGTTGCAAAATTGCACATCCATAGTGTGCCCAATAATTTTGCAAAGTTAAGATTAGTCCCTGAAAAGAACGTTTGGGGTTAAGATGTTCAGGCAGTTTCACGCTTTATACTCTTTATATTGGACTAAACAAAAGTAATTTTAGTTTCTCTGTTTATTATTTCATGTGGTTTATGGCTAAGCATCGTTTATTGCAAACCAAATTTCAACTTTTCTTGAATTTGTTCAGAATTTTCTGGTTTTCCGTCAATTGCATGGTTCCATTGAAAGATTGCTTCACGTTTACGTCCAACTTTCCAATAGGCATCACCTAAATGATCATTCAGTGTTGGGTCCTCAGGTTGTAATCTGACAGCATTTTCTAATATTTGCACTGCTTTATTATATTCTTTTAGTTTATAATAAGCCCACCCTAAAGAATCGAGAATATGACTGTTGTGAGCTTGCAAAGCAGAAGCTTTTTGCAGCATACGGAGCGATTCTTCAAGCTTCTCACCACGTTCTACAAGGGAATAGGCTAAATAATTAAGAACCTGCGGCTGGTTTGGAAAAAATTCAAGCGATTTTCTCAAGTCAATTTCTGCTTTTGGCCATTGCTTTAAACGTTCGAAAGCAATACCACGCTGATAAAAGAGTTTCCAATCGTCCTGCTGAAAGTTTTTTATCTGGGCAATAGCGGTGTCTAGAGTTTTAATGGCCTCAAGGAATTTATTGTCCTGCATATAAAAAGCAACGAGCGTTATCAAAATATTACGATCATTGGGAAACTTTTCATTTAACAATGTGAGTAATTTTATTGCTTCTTTGTAATTGTTGTTATTGGCAAGAAGGAATGCAAGATGAAGTTGTCCATCTTTATAATAAGGAGATTTAGGGGATAAAGCGCGATAAAGTTTAATTGCTTTATGAGGATCACTCAATTTAGCAGAAATGTGTGCGAGCTGAAACAGTGTTGCGTCATTTTGAGGGTATAAGGCGAAAGATAATTGCTTAAAAATACGTGCAATTCGCCCTGAGTTTTTGTGGTTGAGGGCTGTTCCAAAATTATATAATACCTCGGCGGCTCCTTGTTGAGGTGTTTTAATAACTCTCTCTAAGAAAGAATTTTTTTCAATTTTTTCTCGAAAGTTTTTAAGGACTTCTCGACCTGACAACATTTGTTCGCCATGTTGGATTGTTTGAAGAGCTTGGTTGCGCATATTATGGCGCAATTGGAATGAGGCATAGGCTATGATAATACGTTCATAGGTATTAGGAGCGATAAGAGTCCCCTGTTTGTTACTAAGTGCTTTAATGAAATATTTTTTTGCATCCTTTGGCTGTTCTGCAAGGTCGCTCATAAGTGCTAGATGATAAGATATAAAAAGGTCATACCAGACAGGACCTTTGAGTTTCTTAAGATCAGCGATTGCTTGAGATTTTTGTCCAGATCCAAATTTAATCCAAGCACCGATGAGTTCAGGTATTGGATTATTGGATTTCGGAGGTTCTTTTGATTGTAGAAGAAAATTGGCATTCTTATAGTCTTTTTTGATGAGACTTTCTACTGACAAAGTTAAGGAAACAAAGGGAGTTATAACATCTTGCTCTTTGAGTTTTTGGGCTTGTTGGACAGCTTCTTTAAAGTTTCCGACCGAGAGCATAGCTTCAAGGAGCTCTTTTTGTGTTTCAATGTTATCAGGTTGATAAACGAGTGCTTGTTTAAAGTAATTGATAGCAAGTTCTGTTTTATTTTCATGATTTGCAACCCTTCCAGCTAAATAAGCACCTGTAAATGAGCTTGTATGAATTGCGGTGCTTATTTTACTGTAGGTGGGGAATGGCATCAGCATGATACCCACGATAAAGAGGGTAAAAATTCGGGATACCGTTGCAGAGCACATGGAGCTAATCCTTTTCAAGATAATCAATCGATGGTGTTGTTTATAGATCATATCTCATTACTTTATTGAGAAATACTGCGATTCTTGCAAAGAATTCAGTTTACGCGCGCAATACAAAATTCAACAGTCTCAACGAGAGCATTGTAAGCAAGATTTTCGTTCATGGGAACAAGAGCATCAATTGCATGTTTTCCGTAGATGCGTGCTTGTTCTATTGTATCTGTGATACTATCATACTTTTCTATTAAGTGTTGCGCGTATGCGAAGGCTTCATTATTGTTATTGCCATCTTCAAGTGCTTGTTTCCAGAAATTTTTTTCTACTATATTTCCACGTTCATATGCGATAATAACAGGCATTGTTATTTTTCCTTCTCTAAAATCATCCCCTATATTTTTTCCTAAGCTTTGAGCACTACCGCTATAGTCAAGTGCATCATCAATCAATTGGAAAGCTAAACCTAAAGATGTTCCATATTCACGTAATGAAGAACGCTCTTTATGTCCATAGCCAGCAACAATCGGTCCTACTTCAGCGGCTGCTGAAAAAAGTGCGGCTGTTTTGGCATTGATGATTTTGAGATAGTCTGAAGGGCTGGTTTTGATATTTTTTGCAGCAGAAAGTTGCATAACTTCTCCTTCAGCAATAATTGCAGCAGCGTTTGCTAGGACAGAGAGCGCTTCTATGGAACCGACATCGACCATCATTTTAAAAGCCTGACCCAACAGGAAATCACCAACAAGTACGCTTGCTTGATTCCCCCAAATCATCCGTGCCGTGGATTTTCCACGTCGCAAATTACTTTCATCAATCACATCATCGTGTAGTAATGTTGCTGTATGCATAAATTCAACAGCTGTTGCGAGTTTTATATGTCCGTCACTTTGATAACCGAACATATGAGCAGAAGCGAGCGTAATCATTGGGCGTAATCGCTTTCCACCTGATGAAATAAGATGGTTAGAAATTTCAGGGATCATCTCAACCTCTGATTTTGCCATAGAGAGAATAAATTGATTTACGCGCTCCATATCTTTTTGAGTAAGATTGACAAGAGATTGAAGAGAAATTTGATTATTTCTTATTTGTTCTGGTTTGATAGCTGCGCTCAATGTGTTTACTCCTAGAGTATTGCAATGGACATATATAAAATTTACTTTATTTACTAGCATAAAGGGGGTTTGGTTTTGACTCAAGCTTTTGATGGTGCTTTGAAGTGTAAGCTTGGAATGTTATTGGCAAGAAATGTTCTTTAGCGAGTGTAATCTTGTTGTTATGAAATAATAAAAAAATTTAAAATAGCAGCTGAATGGCAAAAATGCAGTTTATAAAAGTGAACATTAGGCTTTTAAATGGAAAAAACAACGAATCAGAGTGGTGAAACAATTGACAGTTTTCACCGCGGTAAATTTTATTTGGTTCAACCCCATAAATATGGTCATCGTTCTGGAATGGATGCGATGTTATTGGCTAGTTTGGTTCCAAGTAATTTAAAGGGCAAGGTTGTTGATTTAGGCGCAGGTGCTGGAGCTGCAGGGTTGGCTGTTGCTTCGCGTTGTCTGAAAGTTCATGTTACTTTAGTTGAACGTTCAGCTTTTATGGTATCTTACGCTCAAAAAACGCTTATGCTAGAACAAAATAAACAATTTGCTAGCCGAATTTGTTTGCTAGAAGCAGATGTTACCTTCAAAGGGAATGCCCGTATAAAAGCAGGTTTAATAGATAATAGCTTTGATTTTGCGATTATGAATCCACCTTTTAATAATCCTACTGATCGCAAGACACCTGATAAACAAAAATCTGAAGCACATGTTATGTCTGAAGCGATGTTTGATAATTGGTTGCGGAGTGCAGCAGCTATTGTTAAGCCAGGTGGATACTTAGGGCTTATTGCACGTCCACAATCGCTGACAGATATCTTGCGTGCTTTAGAAGGGCGTTTTGGTGGTATTTGTATAATTCCTGTGCATGCACGTGCGAAAACAGCAGCAATTCGTCTTTTATTTTACGCAAAACGAGGAAGCAGAGCAGCTTTATCTATTTTACCGGCATTGGTTATACATGAAGGTAATGACCATACTTTTTCACCCCGAGTTGATGCAATTAATAATGGATATATAAGCTTGTGGGAACTTTTCTAATAGTATCTTGTGTTTTTTAGTTTATTATTTAAAGTCCAAACTTTGTTGTTAGGGAGGTTTGACTTTGGGTGAAATTATATTTCTGCTTGTAATGTGGGGATTGATTGGCGCTTTTGGATGTTATCGCGTTCTTCCTTTTTGTTGTCCTTGCCTATTTAATTGTTCTTAATTTATAAGGAGATTTTGTTTTGATGGATGTTATTAAAAGTTTTATTCCACGCCGTTTTTCTTCCGATAAACTTGAAATTCCTGTGGTGCGCCTTCAAGGAGCAATTATGGATTCATCAGCATCTATATCCCGGACTCTTTCCCTCAGTAGGTGTGCAAATCTTTTAGAGAAGGCTTTCGCACACAAAAAGTCACCGGCTGTTGCACTTATTATTAATTCTCCTGGTGGTTCACCTGTACAATCGCGTTTTATCTTCAAGCGTATTCGTGACTTGGCAGAAGAAAAAAATAAAAAGGTTCTTGTGTTTATTGAAGATATTGCAGCATCCGGTGGTTATATGATTGCTTGTGCGGGGGATGAAATTTTTGCAGATCCTTCTTCAATTGTTGGTTCCATTGGAGTGGTCTCAGCTTCCTTTGGTTTTCCGGAGCTTTTGAAGAAAATTGGTATCGAACGGCGTGTATACACGGCAGGAAAGAACAAAGTTACATTAGATCCATTTCAGCCAGAAAAAAAGGCGGATATCGAGCATTTGAAATCTCTCCAACTTGAAGTGCATCAAACTTTTATCGATTTGGTTAAAGAACGGCGTGCTGAAAAATTATCAGATGATTCGAATCTCTTTACAGGAATGTTTTGGAGTGGAAAACAAAGCGTTGAGCTTGGTCTGGTTGATGGATTAAATGATGTACGTTCTGTTATTAAGGAGCGCTTTGGTAATGATGCAAAACTTCGACTTATTATGCCTCCAAAAAGTTTCTTAGGACCTAAAACGCCTTCAGGAGTGACGGCACATACGGTTTATACAGCCGTTGACAGTGCATTGATGGCAGCAGAAGAGCGAGCACTTTGGCAGCGTTATGGTTTGTAATGGAAAGGATCATTCAAGCCAGAGGGATTTTATCTAAAAACAGATTCTAGAAGAAAAAAGGCTTGAAATGATACGAATGAGAACATGTCGTTTATTTTGTATGAGTGCTCTTTGTGTTTATTGTTTGTTTAGAAAACGATTAAGAATATTCCAAACTGTTTATAGTGCTTGTGCTAATAAAAAATATGGATAAAAGGGAGGAGTTTGTAAAAGAACCCTGTGTAGGTGAATATTACGTCATATGATATCAAATGTACAAGCTTCGTCCAAAAGACATTCCTATTTATTTACACCTATTAAATTGAATTTAGCTCTACATGTTGTGGGGCAACGTTCTGATGGGTATCATTTAATAGAAAGTTTGGTTTATTTTAGTCTTAGCGGTGATTGTTTACACTATGCACCTTGCAAAAATAATCAGTTTGTTTTGACGGGACCGTTTGCAAAAGGCCTTGTGTCTCATTTAGATAATTTGGTTATTCGCGCACGAGATTTTATGCATAAGACTTTTCCTGAATGTGCTCAACCTGCTTTTTTTCGGCTTGTAAAAACATTACCTATTGCTTCAGGCATTGGTGGTGGTTCAGGTGATGCAGCTGGGGTTATAAGCATGTTACGTCAACAGTGGAATCTTGATTGCTCTTACCAAGAATTAGCAAAAATGAGCTTAGTTCTTGGTGCTGATGTTCCCATGTGTCTTTATGCATTAGAATATCAGCAGCCGCTTTTGGTCAAAGGAATTGGTCAAGAGATGATACAACTAAAGGGAGCCTGTTCTCTTGCAATAGTATTGGTTAATCATGGACAAGAGATTTCAACACAAACTGTTTTTAAAGCGTTAGAGAAGCGTCATAATCCTTCTTTAAAAATTAATACAGACGCTTTAAAGAGTGTTGATTCATTGGTTGAAGCTTTACAAGAAACGCGTAATGATCTTTTTTCTTCTGCATTAAAAATAGCACCTCAGTTAGCTGAAGTGTTATCTGTATTAGATGAATGTGGCGCTCTTTTTTCCCGCATGTCTGGAACGGGAGCAACTTGCTTTGGCATTTTTAAAAATAAACAAACAGCGCAACAAGCAGCTCTTTTTATCAAATCAATGCACCCAAATTGGTTTGTAAAACCTATCATGACTTTAGGAAATATCTGATAAATAAATATAAAAGCGTTTATTTCGTCATGATTTTATTATACACAATGAAAGAGGGGAACCAAAGAAATGTATTTTTTTATTTTGTGTGTTTTTGATCTTTTGTGCAAGAATTCGCATAATGTTTGGAGAGCCATTTAAAACTGTAATGCTTGCAAAAAATGATTAGGCTACAGAAATAGATGTATGTTTGTTGTATTTGTGATTTATCAAAGATGTTTAATGTTCCGCTTCAACCAAATTTTTCGTGCGAATTGGATTTGCAAAAACAGGGTTTTTTTCATATAGCAGGTGTTGATGAAGTAGGACGGGGGCCTCTCGCTGGACCTGTGGTAACGGCAGCAGTTATCTTGGATAAAGACCACATTCCTAATGGGTTAAATGATTCAAAAAAACTTTCTTTTCTCCAACGAAATAGACTTTATCATGAAATTTTGCAAAGTGCATTAGCGGTTTCAGTCGCTAGTCTTTGTGCTCGTACAATTGATCAATCTAATATTAGAAAAGCAACTTTAGAGGCAATGCGTCGCTGTATTATAGGGTTAGCCATTCCAGCTCACTATGTCCTTGTTGATGGACGTGATATTCCTTCTGAGTTGTCCTGTCCTGCAATGGCGTTGATTAAGGGCGATCAGCGTTCGGTTTCAATTGCAGCTGCATCTATTATTGCGAAAGTAACGCGTGATCGGATGATGGAGTGTGCAGGACAAGTTTATAAAGGGTATGGTTTAGAGAAGCATGTAGGTTATGCAACACTAGCGCATCGTACAGCTCTTGATAAATATGGACCAATTATAGGATTACATCGTTATAGTTTTGCACCACTAAAAGAGTGTTATAGAAATGGAGTGTCATGACGATTCTACCACTCAATAGTGCTTCGATAAGAGAGGCAATAGTGCTTCTTGAACAAGGGAAGTTAGTAGCGTTACCAACGGAAACTGTTTATGGATTAGCGGGCGATGCAACCAATGGGAGGGCAATTTCTTCTATTTTTTCTACAAAGAGTCGTCCGCAAATTAATCCTCTTATTGTGCATGTCAGCGGCATCGAAATGGCGGAACGTTATGTGAAAATTGACTTTCTTTCACGCCAATTAATGGAGGAATTTTGGCCAGGGCCTTTGACATTGGTTTTGCCTTTAAAGGAACAGCATAATATTCATCCTTTAACAACCTCTGGTTTGAATACTTTGGCTGTTCGTTTTCCAGACAGTCGTTTTGCGGAAGTAGTACAACATTTTGGCCGACCACTTGCTGCTCCTAGTGCGAATCAGTCGGGGCGTCTTAGCCCTACTTCAGCTGAGGCTGTTTTTGCATCTTTGGGGGAATCTGTTCCTTTGATATTGGACGGAGGACCCGCTAAAATAGGGCTTGAATCAACGATTATTAAGATTTGTGATGAAAATATTTATCTTTTGCGTCCAGGGGGGCTTGCGGCTGATAAAATTGAAGAAATTGTGGGGAAGTCTTTAAAACGGATAGATCAAAGGGCGGCGATTGAAGCTCCAGGGATGTTAAAGTCGCATTATGCTCCCAATGCCACGATTCGTTTGAATGTAGAAAAGGTGGAAAATGGTGAAGCGCTTTTAGCATTTGGTTCAAAGCGCGTTATGGGGGCTGAAAATGCCGTTTCTATTTTAAATCTTAGCGAAGATGGAAAGTTGGAAGAGGCAGCCTTTCATTTATTTCAATATATGAAGGAATTAGATTCATTTAAAGTGAGATGTATCGCAGTAGAACCTATTCCATCATACGGATTAGGGGAGGCGATCAATGATCGTCTTATACGGGCTGCGGCTCCAAAGGAGAAACAAACATGGAGCAGAAATTAATTGAGGGGTTTAGAGAAATTGTTGGTGCTAAGCATGCTATAACAGATCAAGCGTTGATTGCACCGTATTTGCTTGAAGAGCGTGGACTTTTTCATGGAAAAACACCTTTACTTTTACGTCCATCTTCTTGCGCAGAGGTCTCATCGATTATGCAGCTAGCGAGCAAAACACGCACACCGATTGTGCCACAGGGTGGAAATACAGGGCTTGTGGGGGGACAACAACCAGATGAAAGAGGAGGGAGCGTTCTTTTATCCATGGAACGATTAAATAAGATTAGAACTATAAATCTTGAGGGAAATTTTGTTGTTGTAGAGGCTGGTGTTATTTTACAGGATTTACAGAAAAAAGTGGATGAATCAGGTCGTTTTTTCCCTCTTTCTTTGGCATCTGAAGGTTCTTGTCAAGTAGGAGGAAATCTTTCGTCGAATGCTGGAGGGACAGCTGTTTTAGCCTATGGCAATATGCGTGATCTTTGTCTTGGTTTGGAAGTTGTTTTACCGGATGGCCGTATTTTAGATGATTTGCGTTTTGTTAAAAAAGATAATAGCGGTTACGATTTGAAAAATCTTTTTATTGGTGCAGAAGGCACATTGGGTGTTATAACCGCAGCCGTTTTGAAGATGTTTCCAAAAATAAAAGGAAAAGCTGTTGCTTTGGTGGGATTATATAGTCCGGCGAAGGCTTTGGAGTTTTTATCTCTGGCTCAAGAATATGGAGGAGGGATGTTGACAGGTTTTGAGCTCATGGGAAATCTTAGTTTGCAAATGGCTTTAGATTATAAGATGTGTGAGAAGCCTCCTCTTCAGCGGAAGCATGAATGGTATGTATTAATGAACATTTCATCATTGCAAGGCAATGATGAGGCGTTATCAGTACTGAGTATTATTTTAGAAGAAGCTTTAAAGAATGCGGTGATAGAAGATGCAATTGTTGCACAATCTTTAAAACAGCAAGATTTTTTTTGGCAGTTGCGTGAAAGTATATCCTATGCACAAAAGTTAGCAGGAGGGTCCATTAAGCATGATATTGCGGTCCCACTTGCTTCTATTCCTGATTTTATTGCTGAGGCAGCGCTTATTGTTGAAGATATTGCTCCAGGAGCACGGGTGATTTGTTTTGGACACATGGGCGATGGAAATTTACATTATAATATTACACAACCTGTAGGAGCTGATACGACGGTGTTCTTGCAGTTATGGTCAAAAATGAATCATCGCATTCATAGTTTAGTGATGGACTATAGAGGTGCATTTTCTGCTGAGCATGGAATTGGTCAGCTTAAGCGCGAAGAACTTCGTTCTTTTAAATCGCCTGTCGCATTGGATATTATGCAAGGGATTAAAAAAACGCTCGATCCTTTAGGGATAATGAATCCCGGAAAAGTATTATAATTCAAGAATAGTGATCATGTATTTTTGTTTAGATTTTAATAACCAAAAAAGAAACCAGTTGTTTTTTATTCAAACTTTTAATAATCCAATGAGAAAAAGCTGCTAAAGGGTGTATGTTATTTAAGATAAATTGGGATAATGTATATGGCTAATCAATGCTTTAATCAGGCAAAAGCGGTGCTTGAATTTCGGTTAGATCCGTGCCATTTGCCACAAACGACGACATATTTTTCATCCAAAACGGGTAATCAGGTTATTTGTTCATTAAATGAGCGTGGTGTTTCTTTTAAAACGGATATGCCTTCAAGCTTATCGCATTTAATACCCCCTTATCATTTCCAAGGAATTGCAGCACGTACCGTAAAAACGCGTTCAGGAGAAAGAGCTGTTGCATTAGAACTACTTCATGCTGATGAGGAAGCTTGTATACCGCTTTTGGTTTCCAGAGATTTGAATAATGTTCTTCTGGATTGGCGATTATGGGCGGATACTTATGGCCTCCCCATGCTTATGATCAATGAAGATAATCGCATTCTGGTTGTAAAAGATCGTTCTGATTTACATCGTTTTTTTGGTACAACAGCACATTCTAAACAAAAGCGTTTCTTACTTCGTTATAGCAATCCGTTAGGCTTGCGTTTGGTGATTGCGAATCGAGTTGCACTCCAGTAATATTAATATGCATTAATTTTTGTACTACCGTAAGCATTTATCTTGTTGTGCTGTAAAACATCGTTGTTTGGGGCGGTAGTATAAGGCATGTAAACTTCATACATGAAGTATTTTTAGAGGACATGGCGAGTATTCTTAAGTTTGCTTGTCGGTCTTTGTGTAAGTGAAGCATATGAGTGGGAACCAAGAGGAACCTGCTCAATGAGAATCCAGATGTTTACAGATGGGATTTGGTGTGACTTTTGGTTCTTTAAGGCAAAGAGGAAATCAATGATTGTAAATGAGAGTTTTTTGACACCATATATTAGCAGCTGGAATTGGTTACGTTAAACGCTTTTCTCGGAGAGGTGAAACGGCTTTCATAACAATAGAAACCGTTTTTTGGCGGTGTAATTTTTAGTTTTCGCCACATCATCAAAACACGAGCAGATTGCTGGAAGTGTTTTTTACTTTTTTATAAATCATTTCTCCATATTGAATGAGAGCTTTGAATATTGCAAAATATTCTTATTTCATCTCTCTCCTATAATCAAAATCATTTTTTTGCACGTTATAAGAAGGATTAGAGTGTGGATAAAAATCATTAAAAAATAGTAAACACTCTCTGATAAAGCATTTAGATAGAAAGAGTTATCGTAATATTGAGAGTTGGAAAATACAATGATGGTATCGGTTTTTATCTTTATTCCAGAAAGATGTCAGAATGGGTTTATACTACTTGCAGGTAGTGTCGTAAAATGGGAGTGACGAGCATGAGAGATATTGTTTAAGAATTTGTACGTGAATAACATCAGTATTTTTTTTGGGCATTTTATTTTTCATAAAAGCGGAATTTCATTAAAAAATGCAATAAATAAAAGAAATGATTGTATATATGTTTTTCTTCAGGGCGTTATAAGAAAGAAAGTGTTTATAAAAGTGATGAGAAAATACGTTTAAAGTAAATACAACAGTAAAATGATCAGTTTATATTAAAGTGTCATATTCAGAGAAATCTCCTATTTTATCATAAGTAGATATCCTATTTACAATATTTGATTGTTCAAAGGAAAGCACACTCATTTTTTCAAAATTATAGTCAACGTAAAACAGTAAGAAAATTTGTGTATCATGCTCTTATATAAAATAATCAAATCGTAAAAAAGAATATTCAAAGAATTTAGTTTTCTCGCGCAATGGCTCTCCATCCGATATCACGACGAACAAAACCTTCTGGCCAATCAATACAATCAACAGCTTCATAAGCACGTTTTTGTGCGTGCGTAATCGTTTTTCCTGTTGCTGTTATATTAAGAACACGTCCACCATTTGCAATGAGTTCTCCATCACGCAATACTGTACCAGCTTGAAAAACTTTCACATCGGGAAGATTGTTTACTTTATCAACGTTACGGATAACAGTACCTTTTTGGGGAGAGTCTGGGTAACCATTAGCAGCCATAACAACGGTGAGAGCAGTTTTTTCAGACCACCGAAGAGGCTTATTTTCAAGTTTTCCTTGAGCTGCAGCAAGAAAAATTGGCAAGATGTCATCTTTGAGGCGCATCATTAAAACTTGACATTCAGGATCACCGAATCGTACGTTAAATTCAATTAATTCGGGTCCTTTTTGCGTTATCATTAATCCGACGAAGAGAATACCTTTAAAGGGGGCGCCCATTTCTTTCATGCTTTTTAAGGCTGGTTCAACAATTTCTTTGAGGGTACGATTCACTATTTCTTGGGTCATAATAGGCGCTGGTGAATAAGCACCCATACCACCGGTATTTGCTCCAATATCCCCATCACCTACACGTTTATGATCTTGAGCAGATCCAAAAGGAAGAGCAACTTTACCATCACAAAGGCAGAAGAAGCTTGCTTCTTCACCTTCAAGAAAAGATTCTACAACAATTTTGTTTCCTGCATCTCCAAATGCACTTTTGAAGCAGGCATCGACTGCGTTAAATGCTTCTTCCATAGTTGTTGCAACCACGACACCTTTGCCAGCTGCTAAGCCATCAGCTTTAATAACAATGGGAACACCTTGTTGATGAATGTAAGCTTTAGCTTTAGAAGCATCATTAAAGCATTGGTAACTTCCTGTAGGAATGTTATTCTTACGACATAAATCTTTCGTAAAAGCTTTTGAACCTTCTAGTTGAGCAGCTTTTTGAGTAGGACCAAATACACAGATGTTAGCGCTATTAAGAGAGTCTGTTATACCCGCAACCAATGGTGCTTCTGGTCCTACAATCACAAGATCAATAGAATGTTTTTTACAAAAATCAATAACAAGGTGATGGTCATCAATGTTTAAATTAATATTTTCACCAAATTCTGTTGTTGCAGGGTTTCCAGGGGCACAATATAACTTTGTTAGCAGTGGTGATGCTGCTATTTTCCATGCTAAAGCATGTTCTCGTCCACCTGAGCCAATAAGAAGAATATTCATTGCTTGCTCCTCTCATAAAAGATGATTAATCTTATCTCCTTCTCATAAGAATGAAATGTCTCTATCGCAAGACCAAAGGTAAATCATTTAATGAAAAAAAATAAAAATATCGCGCATGTTCAGTCCTGTGAGAGTCAGGGACGGGTTATGGATGCATCTTCCAAACAATGGGTCTACAATTTCCTTCCCTGTTCTTTATGGTTTTATGCGCAATTAGCGCGTTGGGATCGGCCTATCGGATGGCAATTGTTGATGTGGCCTTGTTTTTGGTCAACAACAATGGCTTTTTTCTCTTATGACATGCATTACGATACTCTTTTATCAATGTTTCTTCATTGGGTTTGGTATCTTTTTCTTTTTTTTCTGGGATCTATTGCTATGCGAGGGGCAGGATGTACTTGGAATGATCTTATTGACCATAAAATTGATGCTCAGGTAGAAAGGACACGTTCTCGTCCATTGCCGACAGGTCATGTGAGTCGGTTTCAAGCAAGAGTTTTTATACTTATACAATGTTTGGTTGGTTTAGTCGTTTTATCACAATTTAATAGGTTTAGTTTTTTTCTAGGTATTTCGTCATTGATAGCTGTTGCATTTTATCCTTTTATGAAACGCGTAACATATTGGCCGCAGTTTTTTTTAGGCGTTGCGTTTAATTGGGGCGCATTAATGGGGTGGGCTGTTGTCTTTGGAAGTTTAAGCTGGGCACCAATCTTGCTTTATGTGGGATCAATCTTGTGGACCATAGGATACGATACAATCTACGCACATCAAGATAAAGAAGATGATGCTACTGTTGGTGTTCGTTCTACGGCTCTTCTCTTTGGTAAAGGAACCAAGCGTGCTTTAGTATTTTTGTATGGTGGTTTTGTGGTGTTTGTTAGTCTAGCATTTTATTTAGCTGGAGTCCCTGTTCTTAGCTTTTTGGGGATTTTTATGGCAAGCATCCATATGTTTATTCAAATTAAAGTCATTGATATAGATGACAGTTCACAATGCCTCAGGCTTTTCAAATCTAATTCGCTTATTGGTTTTGTGATTTTTGCTGGTTTGGTATTTGGGGGTATATGGACGATATTTTATCCTGCTGTCTAAAAATAAGTTAGCTAAAATCATAGTTTCTGCTGAATACAGTATTTTCTTTTAAATAAGCTTGTTGCTAATCTGTTTTAAGCGATACAGTAGGAAATATTACCAATCAACTTTTACAGTGAAAATGAAATTCTTCTATTTAAATAAAATGAATCATCTTCTTTTAGAATTTTTCAAATAAAAAATATTTGTTTAACTGTTGGGAAGAAAAAATCTTTATAACGATGAAGTTTGAAGGATTAGGGATAAAGTTTTTGTCTTTTCCAATCGCTGTGTTCAACACAATCGCGTGTAAAAAGCAGACGATCATGTAAACGAAATGGGCGATCGCACCAGAACTCTATAGAAAGGGGTTTAACACGAAACCCAGACCAATAAGGTGGTCGTGGAATATTGCCTAGAGCATAACGTGCAGTATATTGAGCAATTGCTTTTTCGAGCACAAAACGATTGTCTAAAGGTTGAGATTGTTTAGATGCCCATGCACCAATTCGACTACCACGTGGTCGCGATTGGAAATAGGCATCGGCTTCCTGTTGACTTACTTTTTCAACAATTCCTCTAATTCTGACCTGACGACGAAGCGATTTCCAATGAAAACCTAAGGATGCTTTCATTGATTTTAAAATTTCTTGTCCTTTACAGCTTTCATAATTGGTATAGAAGACGAAGCCTTGGGGACTGTAGTCTTTGAGGAGAACCATACGAACATTAGGGAGTCCTGTTTCGTCAACTGTTGCTAATGCCATAGCATTTGGATCATTTATTTCACTTATCGTTGCTTCTTCAAGCCACTTTGCGAAAAGTTCAAAAGGTTTTTGCATTTTCATAAAATGATCATCTGTTGGTATTTTGTTGCTCATAGTTTCTCCAAATATCAGTGAGCATGGGTGAGGCATTTTCTCATTTACTTTATCATCAAAAAGTTACAGTACCATTTTTTCTTATTTTCAAAAAGCCAATGCTATTGTGTATTTCTATGGTAGTTTAATTATTTTTACTTTAGCATAGACTACAATGAGCTATATTAAATAAATGTCTCATTTTATCTGGTATTTTAGTTTACTGATAGACATATAAAGAGGAAAGAAGAAATTATTCTCTAAGAATAGACTGACGAAGATATAAGGGATATTGAACAACGGATCAGTTGATATTTTGAAAACGAAAAAATTGAAAAGAGGGCAATATGCGTGATCCCTACACGATTCTGGGTGTGGCACGTACCGCAAAATCGCAAGAGATTAAATCGGCATTTAGAAGATTAGCAAAGAAGTATCATCCAGACCATAATAAAGATGATACAAAGGCTAAAGAAAAATTTGCTGAAATTAATCAAGCTTATGAAATTATAGGTGATAAGGATAAAAAGGCACAATTTGACCGCGGTGAAATTGATATGGAAGGAAAACCGCTTTATCAAGCCTATGGTACTGGTGAAAATTTTAGCAATAAACAAAATCC
Source organism: Bartonella sp. TT67HLJMS (assembly GCF_042193375.1). Taxonomy (NCBI): domain Bacteria; kingdom Pseudomonadati; phylum Pseudomonadota; class Alphaproteobacteria; order Hyphomicrobiales; family Bartonellaceae; genus Bartonella; species Bartonella sp. TT67HLJMS. The sequence goes on along the minus strand of NZ_JBHILP010000002.1, from coordinate 103,873 downwards.
CTTTTCAGGAAGAGCAAAGGGATTTGATTTTTCCTCTTCAGGTGGTGCAGGTTTTGATGCGAGTGATATTTTTCGGGATCTGTTTGGAGGAGGTGGTAGCTTTTCGAATTCCACACACTATAACCGTCCCCAACAAGGAGCACATGTTCGTGCTAATCTTGCTATAACATTAGAGCAGATGGTTGGCGCAGAAAAGGTGGAAGCTGTTTTTCCAAATGGAAAAAAGTTAAAAATTAAACTTCCAGATTATATTGAAGACGGACAGACTATTCGATTAAAAGGTCAGGGAGAAGAGGTACCTCTTGGGCAAGCAGGAGATGCGTTGATAACCATTCAGATTCAAAAACATCCTCGTTTTCGGGTTGAAGGAAGAGCACTCCATCTTGATTTACCAGTTTCTCTTAAACATGCTGTTTTGGGAGCAAAAGAAGAAGTTGAGACGTTGGAGGGACGTGTGGTTTTAACGATTCCTGCTTGGTCAAGTTCTGATCGCGTTTTACGGTTGAAAGGGAAAGGGCTTCGTTTAAAAAATGGTACAAGAGATGATCTTTATGTGCATGTTCGCATTATGTTGCCGGAAGGTAAAAATGCCGCGCTAGAACAGTTTTTGCAAATGCAACAAGATTAATTTTAAAATTTTTTATATATAAAAGCGTAGTTTTTGTTTGATTTTAAACCAATTGCTTGAAGAAAAAGTTGACCTGTGTCATAGGCAGATGAATAATATTAATTTTAAGTAACAATGGGGCAATGCTGATGGCTAAGGGTAATGGTTTATTGTACGGTAAGCGTGGTTTAATTTTGGGGTTGGCCAATAATCGCTCCATCGCTTGGGGAATCGCTAAAGCGGCAAGTAGCGCAGGGGCAGAGCTTGCTTTTACCTATCAGGGTGAAGCAATGAAAAAGCGTGTTGAACCTTTGGCTGAAGAATTAAAGGGGTTTGTTTGTGGACATTGTGATGTTTCTGACAGTGTCTCTATTGATACGGTCTTTAGAGAAATAGAGAAGAAATGGGGAAAACTCGATTTTTTAGTTCATGCTATTGGTTTTTCTGATAAAGATGAATTAAGTGGTCGTTATATTGATATCAGCGAATCAAATTTTATGATGACCATGAATATTTCCGTTTATTCCCTAACAGCTCTAACGAAGCGTGCAGAGAAATTGATGCCAGATGGTGGTTCAATCTTGACACTGACCTATTATGGTGCAGAAAAGGTTGTTCCCAATTATAATGTAATGGGGGTTGCCAAAGCAGCTCTTGAAGCGAGCGTGAAATATTTAGCGGTAGATTTAGGTCCTCAAAATATTCGTGTTAATGCTATATCTGCTGGACCAATTAAAACGTTAGCGGCTTCTGGTATTGGTGATTTTCGTTATATTTTAAAATGGAATGAATATAATGCTCCATTACGTCGTACGGTAACAATTGAAGAGGTTGGTGATTCTGCACTTTATTTTCTTTCAGATTTGTCTCGTTCTGTTACCGGTGAAGTCCATCATGTCGATTCGGGTTATAATATCATAGGTATGAAAGCAGTTGATGCACCAGACATTTCTGTCGTTAAAGAATAAAGTTTGGTTTATAGGATTTTATTGGACAGCAGTAATTTGACCAAATTTAAAGTGGCTAAGGGTATTTGGGAGCAACGAGCTACCTTGTGTATAGCACACAACATATGTTGTCGTTGTATATATTTGACAGAGAAACGGATCTTTTTTCATGTCGCATAATACATTTGGTCATTTGTTTCGTGTAACAACATGGGGTGAAAGTCATGGTGCTGCTCTTGGTTGTGTCATTGATGGTTGTCCACCTGGAATTGTTTTTACTCTTGCAGAAGTTCAAGCTTATCTTGATAAACGCAAACCAGGACAATCAAAGTATACAACGCAGCGCCGAGAACCAGATGAAGTAGAGGTCCTTTCAGGAGTTGTTGTTCAAGACGATGGGACGACATTGGTGACAACAGGTACACCAATTTCTCTGTTGATTCGAAACACAGATCAGCGTTCGAAGGATTATAGCTCGATTGCCCATCAGTATCGTCCAGGACATGCGGATTATACTTATGATATTAAATATGGCATTCGTGATTTTCGAGGTGGGGGACGTGCTTCGGCACGGGAGACGGCAGCACGTGTTGCAGCTGGTGCATTTGCTCGTAAAATCGTTCCTGGTTTGATTGTACGAGGAGCAGTGATAGCAATTGGTCCTCATAATATTAATCGTGATCGTTGGGATTGGTCAGAGGTTGATAATAATCCTTTTTTTACAGCTGATGCAGAGATGGTTCCCATTTTTAGTGATTATATCAGTAAACTCCGTAAAGAGGGAACATCTGTTGGTGCGGTTGTTGAGATCGTTGCAGAAAATGTTCCGGCAGGTTTAGGAGCCCCTATTTACGCAAAGCTTGATCAAGATATTGCATCGTTACTTATGTCGATTAATGCGGTAAAAGGTGTGGAAATTGGTGATGGTTTTGCGGCAGCCCGCCTGAGGGGAGAAGAAAATGCCGATGAAATGCGAATGGGAAATGATGGAAAACCGCTTTTTTTATCCAATCATGCTGGTGGTATTTTAGGGGGAATATCGAGTGGACAGCCAATTGTTGCACGTTTTGCTGTAAAACCTACTTCATCAATTTTAACGCCTCGTCGCTCTATTGATGTTGATGGTCATGATATAGATGTTATAACGAAGGGACGTCATGATCCATGTGTTGGGATTCGTGCCGTTCCTGTTGGTGAAGCGATGGTTGCTTGTGCTATTGCTGACCATTATCTAAGACATCGCGGTCAAATTGGGTGATTGAGAAGGTGAACAATGGCGTATGATGAAAAAAAAATTGTTTCTGCACTTAAAGCTTTTGAACGCGGTGAAATTGTTGTGGTGACAGATGATGATGACCGTGAAAATGAGGGTGATTTAACTGTTGCTGCAGCGTATTGTACAGAAGAAAAGATGGCGTTTATTCTTCGTCACACAACAGGTATTGTGTGTACACCTATGCCAAAAAAAGAAGCACAACGGTTTAATCTTGCTCCTATGGTACCAGATAATAACTCTGCACATGGGACGCAATTTACTGTTACTGTGGATTTTAAACGTGGGATAACGACGGGTATTTCCGCACATGACCGCACATTGGCAGTTCGTAATCTTGCTAATCCAAATGCTGGTGCTCACGATTTTGTCCGTCCAGGACATATTTTCCCTTTGATTGCGCATGAAGGGGGGGTGCTCATGCGTTCAGGTCACACGGAGGCCGCTGTTGATTTATGTAAATTAGCTGGTTTGCCACCAGTTGGTGTTATTGGTGAGTTGGTCAATGATGATGGCAGCGTTAAACATGGCAATCAGATCATGAAATTTGCACAAGAACATCGGTTACATATGATAACGGTTGCAGATTTAATTGCTTACCGCCAACGTAAGGAAATATTGATCAAGCATGTTGGGGAAATGCCTATTGAAACATCTGTAGGTCCCGCTATTGTTCAAAGTTATCAACTCCCTTGGGAAGCCGTTCAGCATATTGCAATTGTTTTTGGTGATGTCCGTGAGGGTGAGGATATTCCTGTGTATTTACATCATGAAAACATTATAAATGACGTTTTTTGTCAATCTTCAGATATTATGGTGATGATGCGGCGTATGATGGAAAAAGAAAAACGTGGCGTATTTATTTATTTGCGTAAAGGATCTGTTATGCAATCAACTATTGATATTCAAAATATGGCAAGAGACAGTTCAGAAAACCATGTGCAGGCGATTGAACGCGAAGAAGAATGGCGCAAAATTGGTTTAGGATCACAAATTTTAAAATATCTAGGAATAGGCTCTGTTATTGTTTATGCTGCTAAAGAGCATCATTATGTAGGTTTAGAAGGTTTTGGAATTCGTATATCTAGAACAGATATTTTTTGAGGTTCATATGAAAAAAGAGATACAAGAGGGGGATATTACGACCTTAAGCTTTGAGCAAGCGCTTAAGCAACTTGAAGTTATTGTCGAAAATTTGGAACGTGGCGATGTGCCTTTGGAACAATCTATTGATATTTATGAACGCGGTGAAGCGCTTAAAAAGCATTGTGAAAAACTCTTAAGAGTTGCTGAAGCTAAAGTTGAAAAAATACAGCTTTCAGAAGACGGTTCTCCAGAAGGAGTAGAACCACTTGATGCTAAATAATATTAAATATTTTGGATATTTATTGTGAAACGAGGAGATATAATAACCTTTTTTATAGAAAATTAAATCGATTGATTTCTTTTTTATAAAATAAGTAAAAAATGAGGAAAGTATAGCTCATCTCAAATAGAAAAGAGCATTTTTCAGTAAAAAAGATGCAAAACTGTAAATAAGAGTAGAGAAGATATATTTTTATCGTTTCGTTTTCTTAAGTTAAGATAATAGAAAGGTTTTTTTTTGTCTCAGGTCTTAACACCATTGCTTGACCGTATTTGTTTTCCGCAAGATTTGCGGGCATTGCCTGAGTCTGATTTGGTACAGTTGGCTGATGAGTTGCGAACTGCAACAATTGATGCGGTTTCTGTAACAGGTGGTCATCTTGGGGCGGGACTTGGTGTTGTTGAGCTCACTGTTGCATTACATTATATTTTTAATACACCAGAGGATAGGATTATTTGGGATGTTGGTCATCAAACCTATCCACACAAGATTTTAACGGGGCGTAGAGAAAAAATTCGCACATTACGTCAAGAGGGCGGATTATCAGGTTTTACAAAACGTTCAGAAAGTGTGTATGATCCATTTGGAGCGGGTCATTCGTCTACTTCTATTTCAGCGGGGCTTGGCATGGCGGTGGCAAGTGCTTTGAAAGCAGAGACAAGACGCAATATCATAGCTGTCATCGGTGATGGTGCAATGTCTGCGGGCATGGCTTATGAAGCAATGAACAATGCTGGTGCTTTGGATGCACGCTTGATTGTTGTTCTTAATGATAACGATATGTCTATCGCACCACCTACAGGTGCTATGAGTGCACATCTTGCACGATTAGTATCTCGTCCTTCTTATCGTCATTTGCGTGAACGCGTAAAGGTGTTGAGCGAAAAATTGCCAAAGTTTTTTTTGGACAAGGCGCGTCGTTCAGAGGAATTTGCGCGTGGACTTTTGGTTGGGGGAACTTTATTTGATGAGCTTGGCTTTTATTACCTTGGACCCATAGATGGGCACAATTTGGGGCATTTATTGCCTGTTTTAAAAAATGTTCGTGAATATCCTAGTGGTCCTGTTTTGGTGCATGTTGTCACACATAAGGGAAAGGGATATCCACCTGCAGAAGCCTCACCTGATAAATATCATGGTGTTAATCGTTTTGATGTCACGACAGGAAAACAGGTTAAAGCATCAAGTAATATTCTACCCTATACCAAGGTATTTTCTAAAGCTTTAATAGAAGAAGCTCGCCATGATGATAAGATTGTTGGCATAACAGCAGCGATGCCAACAGGGACAGGTCTTGATTCTTTTGCGAAAAAATTTCCTGAAAAAATGTTTGATGTTGGTATCGCTGAGCAACATGCCGTAACTTTTGCGGCAGGACTTGCTTGTGAAGGGTACAAGCCTTTTGTTGCAATTTATTCTACTTTTTTACAGCGTGCTTATGATCAAATTATTCATGATGTATCAATTCAAAAATTACCGGTACGTTTTGCTATTGACCGCGCAGGTTTTGTGGGGGCAGATGGTGCAACACATGCTGGAAGTTTTGATATTGTTTTTTTGTCCACTCTTCCTGGGTTTGTTGTTATGGCACCTTCTGATGAGCTTGAACTGATGCATATGGTGCGTACAGCTGCAGCTTATGATCAGGGACCAATTTCTTTTCGTTATCCACGTGGTGAGGGTATTGGTATAGATTTACCGCAACGTGGTGAGTTATTAGAAATTGGAAAGGGGCGTGTTCTGCGTGAAGGAAATAGGATCGCTTTGGTTTGTTTTGGAACGCGGATGTCAGAAGTGTTGCAAGCTGCTGATGCATTGGAGGCTGAAGGATTATCTACAACGGTTGCAGATGCACGGTTTGCGAAACCTTTAGATAAGGATTTGATGTGTCGTTTGGCACGTGAGCATGAAGTATTGGTGACAATTGAAGAAGGGGCAATCGGTGGTTTTGGAGCGCACATATTACAATTTTTAGCGCAAGAAGGGCTCTTAGAGCATGGTTTGAAAGCTCGTACACTAAAACTTCCTGATGAGTATTTGAATCATGGTGCACCAGAAAAAGTTCTTTCACGTATCGGGCTTGATGCTATGGGTATTGCCAACACGGTTTTTGCTGCTTTAGGCCGCGAGATTCGAACAGGATAAAAAATTCGAGTATGATATGGCTGCCAGAAAAAGGCTCGATATTCTCTTAGTTGAAAAAAACTTTTTTACGACACGTTCACGCGCACGTGATGCTGTCATGCGTCAAACTGTTAAAGTTAACGGCGAAATCGTTTTTAAAGCTGGGCAAATCGTTTTTGATGATGCAGAGATTGCTGTTTGTGATCCAGCGCAGAATTATGTTTCTCGGGCAGCGTTAAAATTGATTGCTGCACTTGATGCATTTCCGATTATAACAGATAAAGTGACGGCCATTGATGTTGGCGCATCAACAGGTGGTTTTACACAAGTTCTCTTAGAGCGTGGATCGGCTCATGTAATTGCCGTTGATGTTGGGCATCATCAATTTGATAAACGTTTATTGGGCAACAGTGCTATAACGTTATTAGAAGGCTTGAATGTTAGAGATTTTCAACATAAACATTTAGGTGGGCGAGAAATTGATCTTATCGTTTCAGATGTTAGCTTTATTTCTCTCAAACTTGCATTGCCTCCCGTTTTGTCTTTAGCCAAGAAGGGTGCCCAAGCTGTTTTACTGGTAAAGCCTCAGTTTGAGGTTGGTCGTAAACACTTTAGTAAGGGAGGAATATTAAATCCATCAATAGCTAAAGAAATTGCTGAGGCGCTTTTTGTTTGGTTAAATACACAAACAGGGTGGAGCGCAAGAGGTTTAATTCCTTCTCCTATTACAGGTGGTGATGGCAACGTGGAATATTTACTATTCGGAGAAAAACAAGAGTGAGTGACAATGTCATAATCGACCATATCGGAGCAAATGGGTATGGTACTTCTAGGACGTCTCGCGGCTTCGTTTATGTTCCTTTTACTTTACCAGGAGAGTGTGCTGAAATTACTGTTCATGGAAAATATGCAACATGTATAGCATTAAAAGAAAAATCATTAGAACGCATTGATACTCTTTGTCAGCATTTTGGAGAATGTGGAGGGTGTACTCTTCAGCATTGGCATATGGATGCTTATCGCGTATGGAAACAACAATTGGTTGTTGATGCGCTTAAAAAGTATGGACTTAATAATGTTGTTGCGCCTTTAATAGAATGTAAACCTTATAGCCGACGGCGGATTACTCTAACAGCATCTATGACCCCACAGGGGCAAAAAGTTGGTTTTAACCGTTATCTCTCTCATGAGATTGTAGCTCTTGAGGAATGTCCAGTAAGCCGTCCAGAGCTTATTTCTCAGTTGCATAATATCAGAGAGCTCTGTGCTTTTCTAAGCAGCTCTGCCAAACGGTTTCATGTTACAATAACACGTGTTGAAAATGGTTTAGATGTTGCTTTAAGCGGTTGCATTGTACACCATGAATCACTTCGTCAGAAAATGATCAGTGCTGCTCTTTCATATGGGATTATACGTTTATCTGTTGACGGTGAAGTGTTGGTTGAACGAGAAAAACCAGAGATTTACTTTGGAGATGTCTGTGTTGAATTTCCTTCTGGTGGTTTTCTTCAAGCAACCTGCGAAGCTGAAAATATAATGGGCAATATTATTTTGACTCATTTAAAAAAAGCAAAGAATGCTGTTGATTTGTTTTCAGGGATAGGAACATTTACCTTGCGCATGGCAAAAAAGATGAATGTTCATGCAGTAGAAAATAATGAAGATGCATTAAGAAATCTAAATACAGCAGCACGTTTTGCAACTGGTTTAAAAACGGTCACTTGTGAAAAACGTGATCTTTTCCGACATCCCCTTTCTGTAAAGGAACTTGAGGGTTTTGAGAGTGTTGTTTTTGATCCTCCCCGTGCTGGTGCAGAGCAACAAGTACGTGAATTAGCGAAGACAACAGTATCACGTGTTGTGGCAATTTCCTGTAATCCTACTACATTTGCTCGTGATTTATCTCTTCTTGTTGCAGGGGGGTATACAGTAGAAAAAATCATACCGATTGATCAATTTTTATGGTCACCACATGTCGAAATTGTTGCTGTTTTGAGCAAAAAGAAAAAAAAGAAAGCTTGGAAGCTTTAGCCTAAAATTTTTTAATGCCATGAAGATTTTTTTAAAGTTTACTTGAGTATTATTATAAAAATCTCTCCAAAATTTCTCTATAATAATAACCTTTTGCTCGTTGAATTAAGAGCACTGAATGTAGAAAGTGTTTTTTATTTTAAACTTTTTTATTATGAAATATAAAAGGTAAATTACCCCACACAAAAGACTAATGTATTACGAAGAAGATGTATCTGAGCAAGCCGGTGCCAGTGTTATATTTGCCATCTCCCAATGTTTCTACAACTCTTGGTACTTGAGGGAGACATAAGAGGAATCTTTGGTCCTGTCTTTGATAGTTTTTATTCATATAACTCCCCCCCACCTGTAACGTACAAACGAAAGATTTTGATTGATTCAACATGGAACAGATTTGAAATGAGAGAATCTTATGGTATTCAAGGTTCTAATTCAATATGAACAACGATAGATTATCTTTATAAATCAACGCATTTTACAAAAATCACAAAGTGCTCGTGATAGACGAGAAGGAGGCAATATTGAGAAGGAATGAGAACGCTTATTCCTTTACAAGCGCAGTTCCACCGATTGTCATATTATTGATTCGAAGATGAGGTTGACCGACACCAACAGGAACGTTTTGCCCAGCTTTCCCGCACATACCGATACCATTATCAAGTTTGCTATCATTGCCAATCATTGTAATACGTTTCATGGCATCTGGTCCATTACCGATAAGGGTTGCACCTTTAATAGGCGCTACAATTTTACCATTTTCTACTCGGTATGCTTCAGTACATTCAAAGACGAACTTTCCAGAAGTGATATCAACTTGTCCTCCACCAAATGAAACAGCATAGATACCATGTTTGAGTGAAGAAAGGATTTCTTCAGGTGTTTTATCTCCTCCTAACATGATTGTATTGGTCATTCGTGGCATTGGTGCATGAGCATAAGATTCACGCCGTCCATTTCCAGTTGATTTACCTCCCATAAGCCGTGCATTAAGCCTGTCTTGCATAAAACCAACGAGCTTTCCATCTTCAATAAGAACGTTATATCCTGAAGGGGTCCCCTCATCATCGACAGTGAGAGAGCCACGGCATTGTGGAATTGTACCATCATCAACAACTGTAACACCTTTTGCCGCAACTTGTTGTCCTAAAAGTCCAGCAAAAGCGGATGTTTTTTTACGGTTAAAGTCACCTTCTAAACCATGACCTACGGCTTCATGGAGCATAACGCCAGGCCATCCATTGGCTAAGACAACATCAAAAGATCCTGCAGGTGCTGCTTCTGCTTCTAAATTTGTTAAAGCCATACGTAAGGCCTCATCCGCAGCTTTTTTCCAATTGTCTTCATGAATAAATTGGTCAAATGCTTGTCGCCCTCCACATCCATAAAAACCATTTTCACGCCGATTACCCTCAGCAACAACCACAGATATAGAAAGTCGTACAAGAGGACGAATATCACGAACCAAATAACCATCTGCACGTAAAATTTCAACATGTTGTAGCGAGCCGGAAAGAGAAGCAGTCACTTGATGCAATTTATCATTTTTAGCACGTAAATAGGCATCAATTTTTTGCAAAAGAGCACTTTTTTCTTCAAATGATGGAGCATCAAGGGGATTATGCGGTTGATAAAGTCTCTTGTTTGTTTGTTGAGGTGCTATGCTATAAGTCCCTGCATGATTATTATAGGTAACAGCTTTAGCTGCTTCACTGGCACGTTTGAGTGCAGCAACTGATAACTCACTAGAGTGAGCATATCCAGTAGCCTCTCCAGCAACAACGCGTAGTCCAAATCCCATATCTTGATGAAATGAGCCGTTTTTAAGCTGTCCATTATCAAATAAAAGAGCTTCGCTTTCTGTATACTCAAGGTAAAGCTCACCATCATCAGCATGATGAAGCGTTTCCTGTACAAGTGATTGCACTTTAGAGGAAGCAATATCAAAATGATCTATCAGCGATTTCATAAGAATTATCCTATTTTTATGGGGGCTTAGAAGATTTTTATTAATCTAATTTAAGGAACGTTCAAAATATACGATGAGATTTTTATCGTCTAAAGCGTATCGATTTCATTCATGTCGGTAAGGTTTCATAGGCGTCGGCAAGACCATGAAGGTCAACAAAACCTCCAATCCCTTGTTCAGGAGTTGTAAAGATAAAATAGGTTGCCATTTTTCCTTTTAAAAAGAGCTGCAATATGTCTTCTTTAAGAAAGGCTTCAGCAACACAATTATCACCAAGACAGCGACGATATTCCATTCTGCCCATATTTTTATCGTCAATTTTAATTCCAACGCCAGGACGTAATTCAACGCGAATTGGAACAAAAACACGCATCAAAGCACCTTGCTTTTGAGGAAGTTTATAAAATGTAACACGCAAGGTAATATCATGACGACCTTGTGTATGAACGTTTTGTACAACTTCACACTGCATGTTAGGTGTACCTGGCGGTAGAGCACAAACTTTTGTCCATGCACCATAGGTTTGTGGAGCAGGGACATTTTGCGCATAGGGTGTTTGTGCAAATGCATGATTGATAAAACTACTATAAAGTGTGTAAAGAACAGCACCAATAACAAAACTTTTTTTGAGTAATTTATGAAGTATCACAGAAAATCCTATCCGACTCAACAAACACACACAACCATGCATAGATTTACATAAAAAAATGAATTCCCCACATAAAAACTATAACACAAAATCAGTATTTACCCAAATATATTAATCCATAGGATATATTTTTATGATACATTTGTAATGTAGGAGAGAATGTTGATTGAAAAAATGTATTTTTGTTGCCAATATTTCCATCTATTTTTAGGGGATACGTGCGAACGAGGTATTTCATATTTTCTAAAAAATACGATTGGTCTTAATTGATCATTTCCATACGCTAGATAATATTTGTCAGATAATATTGGTTTGTGAATGACAGAAATGGAAAAGGGCTTTGAGCGGAATGTCAGTTTCAGGAGAGTTATCGGTTGTGAATGGTAAATCAACGCCACCAAAATCCGGTATTGGTGATTATATCACATTATTAAAGCCACGTGTTATGTCTCTTGTGGTCTTTACGGCTCTGGTTGGTTTGCTTGTATCGCCTGTTCCTATCAATCCGTTGTATGGTTTTTTAGCGATTTTATGTATTGCTATCGGTGGTGGCGGTGCGGGAGCACTGAATATGTGGTATGATGCTGACATTGATGCCGTGATGGAACGGACCAAAAAACGTCCTATTCCTATGGGTAAAATCAGTTCCCGAAAAGCATTTATTTTTGGCATGGTTCTTTCTATGCTTTCGGTATTGGTTATGGGGAGCTTTATTAATTGGTTTGCGGCATTTTTTCTTGCGTTTACGATTTTCTTTTATGTCGTTATCTATACAATTTGGTTAAAACGTATCACACCACAAAATATTGTTATTGGTGGTGCTTCTGGGGCTTTTCCACCAATGATTGGATGGGCTGTGACAACAGGGTCAGTGAGTATTGATAGCTTTTTATTGTTTTTAATCATTTTTATGTGGACACCCCCTCATTTTTGGTCTCTTTCTTTATTTTCATCTCTTGATTATGAGGCTGCAGGTATTCCTATGATGCCTAATGTACGAGGTGAACATTCAACAAAAAAACAGATTTTATTTTATACTATTTTGATGGCATTATGCGCTGCTGCTCCTTGCTTTACTGGTCTTGGCGGAATTTTTTATGGTATTTTTTCAACAATTTTAAGCATTATCTTTGTTTATTTTGCCTATCGTTTGTGGAAAGCTGATACACATAATGAAACTATTTTGATGGCAAAAAAACTGTTTTTCTTTTCATTACTTTATTTGGCAGCTATCTTTGGAGTTCTTTTGATTGAATCTCTTGTTTGGTATTTTATTGCTCTTTAGTCGCGTAAAATGAAAGAACAAATTTTAAAAGAGCTTTGTTGCAAGAACATATTGTAAGAAAACACGATAGAGTGTGTTCTTATGCAAAAGATGGTATTGCCAGTTTTTTTACATTGCTTATTCGTGTATAACGATAGATTGTTTGAATATATAGCTAAAACTGTAGAGATTAAGGATGATTTATGTCTGGACTTCCCCCTTTAACGATACGTCTTTGTGGTCCACGTGGATTTTGTGCAGGGGTTGATCGTGCTATCCAGATTGTTCTCCTTGCATTAAAAAAATATGGTGTTCCAGTATATGTTCGTCATGAAATTGTACACAACCGCTACGTGGTTGAGGGATTACAACAACGGGGAGCCGTTTTTGTTGAAGAACTTGATGAGATTCCAGAAGAACATCGCAATCAACCGGTTGTTTTTTCTGCTCATGGTGTACCAAAATCTGTTTCAGAAGAAGCACGATGCTATAATTTGTTTTATCTCGATGCAACATGTCCGTTGGTCTCGAAAGTTCATAAACAAGCGATACGACATCAACGTCATGGTCGTCATGTCATATTGATTGGTCATGCTGGTCATCCTGAGGTGATAGGGACAATGGGACAGCTTGAAGAAGGGGCTGTGACGCTTATTGAAACGATAGAAGATGCTTTGCATTACCAACCCAATGATCCAGATAAATTAGGATTTGTTACACAAACAACGCTTTCTGTTGAAGATACTGCAGGAATTCTCGATATATTACAACAACGTTTCCCTACATTAGCGGCCCCAGCAGCTGAGTCAATTTGCTATGCTACAACGAATCGACAAGATGCGGTTAAGGCAGCAGCAAAGGGGAGTGATTTGTTTTTGATTGTTGGAGCGCCAAATTCTTCTAATTCACGGCGTTTAGTAGAGGTTGCCGAAAAGTCTGGTGCGCGGCAAGCTATTTTAGTTCAGCGCGCTGATGAAATTAATTTTGAAAACCTAAAAGCTCTTTCTATTGTCAGTCTTTCAGCAGGGGCTTCGGCTCCTGAAATTATTATTGATGAAATTATTTCAGCGTTTCGTGAGCGTTATAATGTCACAATAGAATTAGCTGAAACAGTAGTAGAAACGGAAAAATTTTTAGTGAGTCGCGAATTACGTGACGTCATTTTAACGTCGCAAGATATGGCTTTCGTCAATGGTCAAGCAAATAATGCAAAAAATGAAAATCAGAATACAGACATGTCTACAACGAAAGCAGAATAATGGCCGTTTATACAGATATTCATTCAAATGATTTAAAAGTGTTTTTAACACGTTATGCAATAGGGTCACTTTTGTCTTATCAAGGTATAGAGGAGGGGATTGAAAATTCTAATTTTATGTTAGAGACAACACAAGGGCGATTTATTTTAACACTTTATGAAAAACGTATTTCAAAAGATGATTTACCTTTTTTTTGTCGCTTGATGCAGCATTTAGGACAGCGTGGAATTCCTTGTCCTCAACCTGTTATTCAAAATGATGGAATGATGATCTGTGAATTAGCAGGACGCCCTGCTGCTATTATTACTTTTCTGGAAGGAGAGTGGGTCCGCCAGCCCACTATAGATCATTGTGGCGAAGTGGGGACGGGGTTAGCACAATTACATTTAGCAGGACAGGATTTTACACTCAGTCGTAAAAATACTCTTTCTGTTATGGATTGGCAGGTATTATGGCAACGTTGTCAAACAAAAGAAGATGCATTATTAAAAGAATTTGGGCAAAAAATTGAGTTGGAATTGGCTTTTTTACAGGAAAATTGGCCGCTCAATTTACCAATAGGCATTATTCATGCAGATTTATTTAATGATAACGTCTTTTTTGTGAATCATCGTCTTTCTGGGATAATAGATTTCTATTTTGCTTGTAATGACTTTTTTGCTTATGATTTAGCGATCTGTTTAAATGCTTGGTGCTTTGAGCCTGATCATTCTTATAATCTGGCCAAAGCACGTAAGTTATTGGAAAATTATCAAAAAATAAGACCATTGATCCCTTTAGAATTGGACAAGATTGTTTTGTTAGCTCGTGGTGCGTCTTTACGTTTCTTACTCACACGTCTTTATGATTGGTTTAATACACCACCTAATAGCTTTGTTATTAAGAAAGATCCATGGGAGTATTGGTACAAGCTTTGTTTTTTCAGTAATGTAAATTCGCTAAGTGAATTAGGTTTTTAAATTTTATGGCAACTCAACAAAAAGTCGTTGAAATTTATACAGATGGTGCTTGCTCAGGAAATCCTGGAATTGGAGGATGGGGAGCAATTTTACGCTGGAATGGTCATGAACGTGAGCTTTATGGCGGTAAGGTTCATACAACAAACAATCAAATGGAACTCATGGCGGCAATTTGTGCATTAAAGGCGCTTAAAGAGCCCTGTTTGGTCGACCTTTATACAGACTCAGTTTATGTGCGTAACGGTATATCTAAGTGGATTGAAGATTGGAAAAAGAATAATTGGCGCACTGCATCAAAAAATCCTGTTAAAAATATGGAGCTATGGCAAGCTCTTGAGGATGCTTGTTCTTGTCATACAGTCAGATGGCACTGGGTAAAAGGACATGCGGGACATCCAGAAAATGAACGCGCAGATGCCCTTGCTCGCAAAGCAATTTCTCAATATCGCGAAAATGGACGATTTCCAGCATAATTACTGTTTGAGAGTTTTTTTCTTTTATCGCGGAGTCGCAAGAGGGGTTGGCTGCGTATGGAATATGAATGTTCCACTTAAGGCGTAATCTTTAAAAGAAACTGTATAAAAAATTTTTTGGTTTATTTCTTCTGGTGCGAAATAGAGTGGAGCACTGAAGAGTGTATATTCTGCGTTATCACTGACTTTTTTTGCTGCTCCAATTTGCATTTCTCCTCCATCTAAAAAGAGAGAGGAAGGAGTGGTTTTGTTGTTATTTTGTATTTTTATAAGAAGGGTACTGTTATTTTTTTCGGCACTTATTTTTAGTGCATTCTGCATCATGCGGGGCAAAGAATCTTGGGCATTTTTTAAGAAGGAAGCAGGAAGATGTTTATTTTTAAGAGCAGATGGCGAAAAATCAAAGTTAACAGTAAATGGAAGACAGATTTTATTACATAATCCAAGAGTGAAAGCACCACTTAAATTTTTGCTTGAACCAGAAAGATTGAAGGGCAATATTACTTTATCTTTATAGCCTAATGACCAATCATTTTCTGTTTCAAAAAGCTGTGGGGTAGGATAAAAGATTTCATAAGAAACCTGTTGGTTGAAATTAAAAAACGGTGCCATGCCAGAATTACCTGGATTACGCCAGTAAGTTTTCCATCCTGGTTTAAGCACAATCTCAATAATGCCTTCTCTTATTCCAGAAAGAGAAGGTTCGGTGATTGCTAATCGGATACGACCACCATCTGATTCATACCAAGATGTTGCGAAAAGCTGGAGTTTTTGTTCTTTTTGAGCATTTACAGGAATGTTAAGTAATTCTAAAACTATGAATGTTAAGCTTAAAGTAACTAAAAGCTTTTTATAAAAGAAAGTTGCGATATTTTGTAAATTTGTAAATATATGACTTTTTTTCATTGGAGTTTTATTTTCCTAGTGTACTAAATGAACAAACTTTTATCATGTAAATTATGGAGAATAACAAATTAATGAAGCGGTGTAATGGCTTTTTAGGTGGACAATTACTCATAGCAATGCCTGGGATGAATGACAAACGCTTTATTCGTTCTGTTATTTACATTTGCGCGCATTCTGATGCCGGTGCGATGGGCATTATTCTCAATCAATTGCATCATATTGATTTTCCAGAGCTTTTGCTTCACTTGGGAGTCATAGACAGTGGCCAAAAAAAAAGTCTTTCTGAACCAATAAAACAGTTTCCAGTTCGCTATGGTGGTCCTGTTGATCCTTCGCGTGGTTTTGTCCTTCATTCAGATGATTATGCTTGTGAAGAAACTGTTTTTATTGCAGATAAGGTCTGTTTTACTGCGACAATTGATATATTAAAAGCGATCAGTTGCGAACAAGGTCCGCAACATGCACTGGTAGCGTTAGGTTATGCTGGATGGAAAGCGGGGCAACTTGAGGCAGAAATTTCTACAAATGGTTGGCTAATCAGTTCTACATCACCTAGTTTTCTTTTTGAAAGTGATTTAAGCTGCAAGTATGATAAAAGTTTAACACGCATGGGTATCGATCCAACTTATCTTGCTTCTGAAATGGGACACGCGTAGAGTTTTTTCTAAGCTTTTTAACTTTACACGTTATTTTATCCCTTATGTTTTTATTTTATAAGGGAAATGGCTCTGAACGAGCGTAATTAATTCTTCTATGGCAATCGGTTTCGTTACAAGTGTGCTTTGAACATATTTACAGCCTTCTTGACGGAGGAAGATTGCTTCTTTTTCATTTTCAACACCTTCTGCGATAATTTGCAAATTAAGATCTGTTGCCATATTAATGATAGACTTGAGAACAATTTTCTTCTTAAGGGAGTCGATTGAAATAAGTGAACGATCAAGTTTAACCATATCAAATGGATAACGTACGAGATAGGTCAGAGACGAATAACCTGTTCCAAAGTTATCGAGTGCGAGATTCATTCCAAGTGTTTTAATTTGTTCGAGAAAGTGCGCTGATTGTTCAGGATTATTTCTTAAGACAAATTCAGATATTTCAATCATCAAACGCCCTTTGTGGAGCGGATGACGAAGCAAAGCGGCGCGCAATTGACTGATAAAACGAGGATGAATCATTTCTGCGCTTGGTAAATTAATTGAAATAAAGAAAGATTGTTGGGAAAACTTTTCTTGTACATTTATAAGATCGATAATGGCATTATCGATGATAAATTGTGACAAATTCATAACAATTTGTTCGTTTTCTACGATTTTTATGAAATCAGAGACATTTAAATTTCCATAAGTGGGATGATGCCATTCTACAATTGTTTCAAAACCAATAATATGTCCGTCTGATAAATTAAGAATAGGATGGTAGAGGATTTTTATCTCATTACGTTTTATGGCATAGTGAACATCTTTTTCCAGAGTATTATGTTCGAGACCCAAAGTGCGAAAATTAGGACGGAAAGGTTCAATATGGTTTCCACCCATTTGTTTTGCACGAATCATCGCTAATTCACTATCATTAAAAATATCTTTAGCCGTCGATCGGCTTTCACTCCATGTAACCAATCCGATAGACGTTGAAAGGATTATTTTGTTTTCTGAAAGTGAAATAGGTGCTGAAATTGTTTTGTGCAAATGATCTGCAAATGCTGCAATTTTTTGTGGTTCAGTTTCACTGAGTAAAATAATTGCAAAGCGGTCTGCTGAAAGGCGCGATAAGGTGTCTTGAAAATTAATGAGACGGTTTAAACGACGTGCGATTATAAGCAGTACAGTATCTCCAACTGCTATGCCTAATTTGCGATTAATTTGGCGAAAATTGTCAAAATCAATCATAAAGACAGTCGGTCTAATTTTGATATTTGCTTTCGCCAAAGAGGTATAATTTTGTAGTCTATCGAAGAAAATTTGTTGGTTAGGAAGGCCGGTTAAGCTGTCGTGGATTGCATCATGCAATAAGCGTTCTTCGGATTTTTTGTGGTTAGTAATATTGACAATGGTTCCAATGACACGTGTGATTTTCCCATCTTTTTGCATAGCCGGACGTGCACGAAGAGAAAACCAATGATAATAACCACCACCGGAAGAAAGCCGAAAAATTTGATCAATGCGCCCTTTTTTATTTTTAAGAATGATATCTAATACGGCTTGAAAGCGTTCACGATCATCATGGTGCAAGGCTGAAATCCAGTTGCGCATAGGTCCATTGAGGTTATGAATTTCAGTACCAAAAAGGGTTGCCATGTTTGGATGTACAACAATACGGTCACGCTCAATATTCCAATCCCAAATAATATTTCCAGCTCCCTTTGCTGCGAGTACTTGTTGTTCAAGGTCGGAAAATATTCCTTCATGGAAAGCGTCATTAGAAAAAGTTTGTTGCAGGACAGTAAAGCTGATGAGAAGAACAATGAGCACTAGTCCTCCCGCTAATGCTGGCTGGATAATATCATTGTTTAGATATCCAGCTATGCAGGCATAGGCTCCAACACACCAAAAGCTAATGAGCAACCATGTTGGGATAAGCATAATGGCGCGGTCATAGCTTCTGATTAAGAAATAGATGATTAATATTATACCAAGCACAGCGGTAAGACCAAAAGACAAACGCGCAATTCCAGCTGCTCTGATTGGATCATAAATAGCAAAGGCTCCTAGACTGCAAAAGGCAATGGTCCAAGCGATAGCACCGTAACTAAAATGATAATGCCAGCGGTTAAGACTGAGATAGGTAAAAAGAAAAATGAAGAGTGTAGCAGTAAGTGCTACTTCTGTACCAGCACGCCAGATTGGTTGTGTTGTGAGTGTAACTGCAAAGAATTTATTTAAAAAGTTGAAGTCAATACCAATATAAAAAAGCACAGCCCAAGCAACAGCTGCTGTTGCAGGAAACAGCCCTGTTCCACGGACGACGAAGAGAACAGTTAACAAAAGCGCTAAGAGACCAGATATACCAAGAAGAATACCATGATAAAGCGTATAAGAATTAATTGCATCTTTATAAGCTTCAGGTTGCCATAAATAGATTTGCGGTAGATTTGCAGAGTTAAGTTCGGCCACAAATGTAACAACAGCACCAGGGTTAAGGGTAATACGAAAGATATCAGAGTTTGCACTAAGTTGACGATCGAGGGAAAAACCTTCGCTTGGCGTTATGGATTGAATCCTTGCTGATCCAAGGTCTGGCCAAAAAAATCCAGAACGCGCCATGCGGTAGTGGGGGGCAACTATGAGACGATCGACTTGTTCATCTGTTGGATTTGCAAGAGAAAAAACTGCCCAATTTCCGGAAAAATTTTCATTTTTTGCCTGCACTTCAATACGCCAAACAATACCATCTGGTCCTGGCGCTGTACTTGTTTGAAAAATAGAGCTGTTTGTATGGTGAATTTCAATTGCTTGTGAGAGATCAAGAGCAGCATCCTGAGAAGAAATTTTAACTGGCTCAATTGCTTGTGCTGATGTAAGATGGACAAGAGAACTAACGACTACAATGAAAATGATGTCAATTATTTTACGCAAACTCTTCACAATGTCCCACTCTCAATATTTTTGGATGTTTAACTTTCATTTCGATTTTTGAGAAAAAACGTCCACCTTTTATAATTTATTTACATAATAAATTGTTATCACTTTTTCTTAAGTTATGTGGTTTTATATACAAATAGACCACATGTCCATTTGCTTCAATGGAACTTGAAGCGAATGAAGTTTTATATTTTAAAAGGGCAAAGTTAAACCATGAATTTCCAGATTTCACGGATATACCTTCACTCATTAGAATCTTTATCACATGAAGTATGAATTGGGTAGTTTTGTACGCTTCTTTGCCCAATATTTCCAAAACTTATTTAATGAGAAGAGCTTTTGTGGTAAATTTTACGATAAAATATGTGTATGTTTATGTGTATGTTATTGTGATGCTGTTTTGAAAAGAAGTTTTTTATTTTAGCTTGGATGAAAGAGTTGACGTTAAATCATCAAAATTTATGAGGGGTCCTACAGGTCCGACAGCAGTTAGTGTTGGAGTGGAATTTGTAAAAAGACGATGTGCTAAGTCAGTTAATCTTTTAGGAGTGATGAGATTGAGGCGTTCAATTGTTTCCGATATTGGAATTGGTCGACCATAAAGGAGTATTTGGCGAGCAATGAGATGTGCTTGACTAGAGGGATTTTCCTGTGACATTGTCAGATTCGCACGATATTGCGTTTGTGCTCGTTGCAGTTCATTGGCGTGAATGTTTTTACTGACCTTGGAAAGTTCATCAAGAATCACGGGAATAAGTTCTTTGAGCCCTTCTTGTCCGGTAGCTGCGTGAACACCAAAAAGCCCAGTATCTGAAAATCCCCAATGAAAAGCATAAATAGAATAGCATAATCCACGTTTCTCTCTTACCTCTTGAAAAAGACGTGAAGACATACCACCACCAAGAATGATTGAAAGAATTTGGGCCGCATAAAAATCACGCGCGTGATAAGCACGCCCTTCAAACCCTAGAACAACTTGTGTATCCATTAAATCGCGATATTCACGAAAGTCGCCACCGACATAATTTGCAAGATTAGTAAGAGGTGCGGTTGAATGGGAGCGAAAAGTACCAAGACGACTTTCAACTTCTCGCAAGAAACTTTCGTGTTTTACAGCTCCTGCAGCAACGACAATCATACGATCTGCACTATATTGTTTATTGATGAAATCATGGAGATCAGTAGATGTAAATGATTGAATAGTTTTAGCTGTTCCTAAAATAGAGCGTCCAAGGGATTGATGACGAAAGGCTGTTTCTGTAAAGTGATCAAAAACAATATCATCAGGAGTGTCATGAGCGGCACCAATTTCCTGAAATATTACTTGTTTTTCTCGTTCTAGTTCATTGTCGTCAAATTTTGAATGCATTAAAATATCGGCTAAAATGTCTATAGCAAGTGGGATATCGCTTTTAAGTACACGTGCAAAGTAAGCTGTTGTTTCAATACTGGTTGTGGCATTGATTTCACCGCCAACATCTTCAATATCGGTTGCAATTTGAAAAGCAGTGCGGTTTTCGGTTCCTTTAAAAGCCATATGCTCAAGAAGATGAGCAATACCATGCTGTGTGGAGGTTTCATTGCGTGAGCCCACTTTAACCCATATTCCGAGGGCAACACTATCAATTTGTTGCATTGTATGTGTGGCGATAGTCAAGCCATTACTAAGGCGACATATATCTACATCCATGTATTTACAACTCCATTAAATAAGCTAAATACCTCATTGTAAGGGTATTAGAATATTCTTGATTTAAGTTAATGCAGCTAACTTTAATAAGATGCACGCGATTTTAAAGAGATATAATCTTTTACTATTTTTTCATCATTAGCAAGACTTATAAAGTGTTCTTTGCGTTTCATTACATCATTGAGATGAGATGGCCATGGGGCATGAAGTCCACAAGCACTTTTAATAGTATCAGGAAATTTAGCTGGATGAGCCGTGGCAAGAACGATCATTGGAATATGCGGTTTTTTGTTTTTACGCGCTACTTGAAGAGCGACGGCTGTATGTGGATCAACAAGATAGCCACTTTCCTTATAGACACTATCAATTGTTTGAGCTGTTGCAGCCATGTTGCTTTTCCCAGCGGAAAATAGGGAACGAATATTTTTGAGTTGCTTTTCATCAAGAGTAAAACGTCCTGATTGTTTCAAGTTGTCCATTGCATTGCGAATCCACATTGGATCACGATTGCCACTTTCAAAGAGCAAACGTTCAAAATTAGAAGAGACCTGAATATCCATAGAAGGTGATGTTGTATGGACTATTGGTTGTGTTTCGTAAGTACCGCTGGTCAATGTACGTGCAAGGATGTCGTTATCATTCGTTGCGATGACCAGTTGAGCAATGGGTAATCCCATACGGGCTGCGACATAACCTGCAAAAATATCACCAAAATTTCCAGTAGGAACAGTAAATGAAACAGCTCTATCAGGAGCCCCTAAGGAAAGTGCAGATGAAAAATAGTAAACAATTTGCGCCATGATACGCGCCCAATTTATAGAGTTAACACCTGAAAGCGCTCTTTTTTTACGAAAATTGTGGTCATTAAACATTGCTTTGACAAGAGCTTGGCAATCATCAAAATTTCCTTCAATGGCAATGGCATGAACATTTGAACATTGATTGGTTGTCATTTGCCGTTGTTGAACAGGTGATACACGTCCTTTAGGAAATAAAATAAAAATATCTGAGTGTTCTTTTCCAGCAAAAGCTTGTATCGCAGCCCCTCCTGTATCACCTGATGTTGCAGCAATAATCGTTGCACGTCTATTTTTTTCAGTCAAAACATAATCCATCAGTCGAGAAAGAAACTGCATTGCGACATCTTTAAAAGCTAAAGTAGGACCATGAAAGAGTTCAAGGATAAATTCATCTGCTCCAGTTTGTCGTAACGGACAGATTGCTGGATGGTGAAAGGTTGCATAAGATTCAGCGATCATATTTTCAAAAGCTGTATATTCGATTTCGTTATTCACAAAGGGCCACAGAATAGTTTTAGCAATTGTTGTATAGGACTGACCACGAAGTGCTCGTAACGCATCAAATGAGAGCTGGGGAAATTTATCTGGCAGATAAAGTCCCCCATCACTCGCCAATCCTGTCATGATCGTTTCCGTAAAGCTTAAAGCAGGAGCTTCACCTCTCGTGCTGATATATTCCATAAGTCTTATCCTTTTTTTATTTCTGGAAAATTGGTGAAGTTATTTATTTCACGTTTTTCATAATATTTAAATTATTAAATGGATAGTTTTTTTTACTCAATAATGAAAGGAAATAGTCTTAAGCATTTTTATTTTTGAGATATAAACGTCAAATGTTCACAGAAAATCTGTTAAAGTCGAAAATTTTCTCTCTATTATTCATTCACTTAAATTTTGCAACGTATCTTTATTTGCGTACCTTATTAAATAACAAAATCAAATAGATAGAATGGTTTTTATTGAAGAACTTTTTTGAAAAACTCAATCATTCATAGTTATTTTATGCTCTTATACTTTGTAACAATTAAATCTGCTAAAATGAATGTTGAAATGATACAACCAGAAATTCACACTGGAAGATTTATAAGGTAATTTTATGGCATTTCGTGCGCAAATCTATACTTTGAATAATGTTTGTTTAGCTTAATCTATTATTTTGTATAATGATAGATATTATATTTGTTCTATACAGTATGGTAACCTGAAGTTTATCCATAGAAAACATACAACAGCCTGCTAAGTGATGTGAAGCAGGCTGTAAAGTATTCTCATTTTAAATAGAAAAAATAACTGAGTATTTTTGAATTATTTGCCTTTAAGTTTTCCTATTGCCCATCCGATTGTCCCGCTAAATATGGACATAACAAATCCAGTCAAGAATCCAAAACCCAAAGCTCCTACTGTAGAAAAAACTCCTAGCGTAATTGGTTCAAATACTTTCTCAAATTTTCCTTCAATGGCAGTTTCACTTTTTTCTCCATGAGTGAAACTTGGGACATAAAGAGAAGCTATATCGATAGCTTTTTTCTTTCCCTGTTCTATTAGAGAGACAGTTTCCCATTGAATATCATTTTTCAAATGATTAGCATGAACATTTATAACTTGTGAAAGCAAAAAAGCAACTGCTATAAAAATATTTAATACGTAAGTTTTCAATACTTTAATCATAATTTATCACCAATACTTTTACTTTTGTTTTAATTTGAATTGAATAGATGCATCGGCAGAATTAGTGCACATTGAGAGAAACAGAAGCATTTAAAGCTTTTTCATTCTTAATGTGATAATTCATTAGTTTTTTGTCATCAAAAATGGATAAATACAGAATATATCCATTGTTTATATTTCGTATGAGAAGGTTTTATTCTGATAAAATTTCAATTTTAACGAGATTTAAAATACGATATTATTTTACCTATTATCCATCCTAAAAACATGCCTATCGTACTTGATGCATATCCAAGTGCCATCCCAACACCAAAGGTTCCGAGTGTAAGAGGTTCAACGACCTTTTCAAATTTTCCTTCAATAGTAGTTTCATTATCCACTCCAAGATTTAGAATGGGGCTATAGAGAGAAACGGTATGGACTGCATCCTGTCTTTTCTGCTCTATGGCAGAAACAAAAATATTCTCACGATGAGTATTATTTTGCAAATAGTTTGCATGCACATTTACAACCTGTGAAAGAAAAAAGGCAGACATAATGAAAATACTTAACATATGATTTTTTAACAATTTAATCATAATTTACCTCAAATATTTTATAATATTCAATATATATATATATGTGTAAATTTATACTTTGGATATTTGGATATAATCTACAACATTTATATCTTGTATCAAGAGAAGCTTCATTATGTAATTATTTACAACAAATAATAGATTTCATAATGAAGCTATTATTCTAGAGTTCTAGACGAGGTTGAATTATTTGAACATCAACACTATGTCCTTTATCCAACTTATTATCGATCCTATAAAGCTCATTGCATATCCAGCAAACAATAGTCCCACTCCTACAGTCATAGGCTCAACGACCTTTTCAATTTTTCCTTCACCTGTTGTTCCCTTTTCTGTTTGATAATTTACAGATGAAACATAGAAAGCAGTCGTAGAAACTACATCAGATTTTGCATACTTTACTTGTTCCATTGGGAAAACAGAAAGTTCCTCTTTTGGAGTATCGGTTTTCAAATAGTTTGCATTAACATTTACAGTTTGTGAAATAAAAAAAGTGCTCGCTATAAAAATGCTTAAGATATAATTTTTAAATATTTTGACCATAACTTTACCTCAAATATTTTTAATTTATATATGTAAGAAAATATACATAATGTTTATATATCTCACACTATATACAATTTAGATATTTCAATATGTATTTTTAGTCAATAATAAAAATACATATAAAAATATAAATATATTTTTTTGTAAACATTATTGTAAAAAGGTAACAGTAATAGTCACAAAAATATTTTTTAAAATTTTATGAAATATTTCGTTATGTGTTATATATAAATAACATGTGGTGATCGCATAATTTTTATAAAATGATATTAATATTATTTTTTTTAAATACATTTATAGATAATAAAAAATATGAAAATTATGATGTATTTATAAAAATACTATCAAATATTAAAATATAAATGGATGCGATAAATTTTTATTATTTACAATAGTTGTTATAGATACTAAAAATATACAGTTCTCTCATAGTATAAAGTAGAGCTCGAATTGGATAGAGATAAATGATATTATCTTTTTCTCGCCAATGTGAACAGCATATTAATGTGATGTAAAGCAGTATATAGAAGAATATCAATTCAGAGACATTTATGAGTGCTGAAAGATCGGCATTAGATAATATTTTTCAACATTTTCTTCTTTCCAAACCGAAAAACCACTTTTATTTTTAGAAAGGATGTCTTTCCTAAAGTTGGATTACTTTTGAAAAGATCTGATTTTATTGCTTATTAAAAAAGTCTATGCAAGTGCTTTCAGAAAATTTTGAGCAACTACAGGTATCTCTTTACGTTGTTCTATGTTTCATATTTATGTGCTTTTTTAAGAAATCCTTCTCAAGGTACTCAAGCCTATTTTGCAATTATAGATATGATGATAAAGCCCCATAATATAAAATTCTTAGGGCATCAGAATCTTTGATGTTTATAAAGAAGAAAGATGGCATCGCCATACACTTTGCTCGCTTCTAATATTGCTACAATCTTTGCATCTTGAGATGATTTATTAAGAGACATTTTTATTTCTTTAATTCAGCATATCTAGGTTTGAAATAAGAGAATCTTACAATATTCGTTTTTTTGTTTAGTTCAATAATGATAAATTATTATTATAAATCAATGTGTTGACCGCAAATTACTTGGTGTGAAATGTTTTTTATAAAATGCACATCGTCATAAGAATCTATTCTTTTTATCTTTTGTAATTTTAGGGAGGTTGTACCAATTGATGCTGTTAAAATACTGTTTAAGCAGCAAAGTAAATAAACCTTCAACAAGTTTACGAGATTTGGATTGAGTAAATATAAGTCCTTCTAACTCAACAAGGACGCTTTTGTTGTTTTCAATAAACTCTTGTATTCCATAGATTCCGCGAATTTTAATATGCTTTCCATGTTCAATACGCACATACTCTAAAATTTTACCATAGTGTGTGATTTTTTTGATCAGATGAAAGAGGCTAGCAATTTTCACATCTTGTCGAGCAGGGCATCGTCATATTCCTTTTTTGAAAAATATAATAACTTATCAGGATGGGCTGCTGAGGTTGGGAGTGGGATATCGGATTTGAGATAGATAAGCAGGGTTTGATTTTTATGAGTTTTCCTCCCTGTTGTTTGCTTTTTTTTTAAGCGCGTGCAATGGTTAACTGACTTATTGATTGCTCAACGAGGTGCTATATTTTTTCCTTCACATTGAAATGCAATTCACCCGTATCGTGAATTACGCATTTATTGAAGTTATTATAAAAGAAGCAACGAGAAGAGAAGGGCATTTGAGTAAAAATGCTTCTTACATAAGGGTTTACAAACTAATATATTCAAGAGGTTTTTTATAATAGGTCCCTCCATACTGCCATTGCTTCTAAGACTTCTCCTAAATGAGCATGTTTTGCGATAACTGTTTCTGCACCAGCTTCTGCAAGTGCATTAGAGTGCCCAAGATAGCTATGTGATCCTCCCGTAAAGCCGATGACACGCATGCCTGCTGCTGTGGCTGCGTGTACACCATGAAGGGAATCTTCTATAACGATAGTGTTTTGTGGCTCTGCCTGTAATTGTTGTGCGGCAAAAAGGAAAACATCAGGGGCCGGTTTCGTTCTTTTTGTTCCAACTTCAGGTGCTGAAAATATTTTATCTTCAAAAAGGTCATAGAGATCAACCGTGGTGAGCATCTCTTTTATATCTACGCTTTTTGCATTAGAGCAGATACAGTAGGGATAGCGTGTTTGAATAATTTCTACGGCTTCTCTTACATCATCAATAGCCCGTAATTTAGTTTTTATTTGTGTACGAAAAATATTAGTCATCTGATCTATGAGATTAGCGGAAATTGGTTTTTCTGTTTCCTGTTCAACTTGTTTAAGAATATCGCGAAAAATAAGCCCTGCAAAACGCTCACTCAATTCTTCGGGTGATATTTCATATCCTGTTTGTTTGAGCAATTGAGATCCAATTTTTGCTGCAAGATATTCAGAGTCGACGAGAACTCCGTCACAATCAAAAATAATAAGATCTATCTGAGGCATAAGATATTCCTTTACATATTACGAGATGGACAACTTTCATGAAAACGATATTGAGAGGATCTTATTTCATAAAAATACGCTTTGAAAATGATTCTTAATTCTTTTACGAAATAAAAGATACGGGAACAGTACATTGAAAAAAAGAAAAATAAGGTTTCATTCATATGAAAGTTTTTTTTACTTAAAAAAACAAAAACAATTATCAATTTTGTAGAACTTTAACGATACGTTTACGCTATTTTGTAAATATGGATTGGTAATGCGGGCCTATAAACTATTTTGGTTGATTATAGGGCAAATTCAGTTAATTTTGTTGGGTTTTTCATGACAGTTATTCAGCTTCAAAAAGATTTTCTTCGTACTCCCTCACAGATGCCATGGCGCAATAAAATTTTTAAAGGAGATTGTGTTTCCGTTCTAGAAAAACTTCCAAAACATTCCGTTGATATGATTTTTGCGGATCCACCCTATAATTTGCAATTGGACGGAGCTTTATATCGTCCAGATCATTCGCTTGTTGATGCGGTTGATGATGAATGGGATCAGTTTGAGAGTTTTGCTGCTTATGATGCTTTTACCCGTGCATGGTTGCTTGCTTGTCGTCGTGTATTAAAACCCAACGGAACACTTTGGGTTATCGGATCTTACCATAATATTTTTCGAGTTGGGACGGCATTACAAGATTTAGGTTTTTGGATGCTTAATGATATTATTTGGCGCAAAAATAATCCGATGCCTAATTTTCGAGGGCGCCGTTTTCAAAATGCTCATGAGACGCTTATTTGGGCCGTGCGAGATCAAAAAGATAAAAAGTACACATTTAATTATGATGCCTTAAAAGCGGCAAATGAAGATCTACAAATGCGTTCAGATTGGCTTTTCCCTCTCTGTACTGGAGCTGAACGTTTAAAGGATGATTCAGGGCGTAAATTACATCCAACACAAAAACCGCAAGCGTTATTAGCGCGTATTATTATGGCTTCTAGTAAACCTGGTGATGTTATTCTTGATCCGTTTTTTGGTTCGGGAACAACAGGTGCTGTTGCCAAGCTTTTAGGGCGTGATTTTGTTGGGATTGAACGCGAGCAAGATTACATTGATGCAGCATGTGAGAGAATTGCAGCGGTTAAACCTTTAGCGCAACCAGAATTAGCGATTTTGGATAGAAAAAAAGCAGAACCGCGCGTAGCATTCAACAGTTTGCTTGAAGCAGGTTTACTCTATCCTGGAGAAGTTCTTTATGATCGTAAGAAGCAAGTGTCTGCTATTGTAAGAGCTGATGGTACGATTATGCATGGTGGTGAAGCGGGCTCAATTCACGCAATGGGAAGAAAGGCTCAAGATTCGCAGAGTTGTAATGGTTGGACATTTTGGTATTATGAGGAAAATGGACGGTTGAAGTCCATAGATCATTTAAGAATGATCATACGTTCACAAATGTTAAAAACGGGTGTTTTATGAACTAAGCTGATTGCTTCATTCTAGAGTGATCATCAATGTACCTGATCTTGATTGAGATGGACGTGAGGGTGTTTTATGCCTTTCTTAGATGTTTTTTATTAAAACACTAATCTCGCTTGTAAGCGGCAAGCGAGTATTTTTATGCTTTTTGTAGAAGAAATTAAAATGAGAAATTTTACTCTATGTTCTGATTTTAGTTCCAAAACAGTAAAATTTTAATATAATCTTATAAAAATGAAATATCAAAATTAAAAGGCTCATTCAGAAGCTCAAAATTAAGTGCTTTTTTGAGGTAATACGTGCATCTATAAAGTGCGTAAAATGTATTGGTTTATCAAGATAATTTAGCGTTATTCATATTGAGTTTCCCCGAATATCGTCAAATTTTCTTATTTCAGAACTGTTTCATATTGAATCAATAAAATTTACTTGCTTGCATGTCATAAGCGGGGTTGGCGTGTGAATAAAATTGTTAAAGAAAGAACTAAAAAGTACCTTTTATGAACCGTTTCAAGTGCCAAGGGTTGTTGTAGGGGGCTGGTAAATATAATGATGGTGCTGACTTGCTCCTTCATAAGCAAAAAAGGATAGATCCTGAAATTTAAATCTAAGCTTTTTTATCCCTCCTTAATTCTTATCTGTAGAAAAAATTGGTTATTTCATTTTTTTAAGTTTTTCTTTTACAGATTAATAAATGACTTAATAAATGACCGTTAGAGATACAAAAGTCTCCGTTAGAAAACATTTTTACGAATAGGGAAGGTTATTTAAATCTGAAAGAATTGGGAAGTGCTACAGAAATGGCTTTTTTCATAACAGTAGGTAGTGCTTCTTTGGCAAGATGTTGAATGTTACACCACCAACCATTTTCACAATTCATTTCATGAACATCCTCAGTATAGTAAACATCGAGTTTTAGAGAAAAGTGAGTAAAAACATGCGTAATTTGTCCTTTGAATTGCCAATTGGCAGTAAAGGGTGCATTTTGGAGCCCATTTTCGTTGTTTATGCCAATATTGTTAGGAATTTGGGTCATTCCACCAAGGAGCTTTTGCGTCTGTCGTTTTTCCAAATAAATTTGTCTCTTTTTATTAAGAGCCACAAAAGCAATACCTGTTTTTGAAGGGCGTTCTTTTTTAGGGGCTTTGACTGGAAAAGATTCCGGTTGTTGCGTCTTTGCTGCTTTACATAAACATTGAAGAGGGCAGGTATAACAAGATGGTTTGCGTGGGGTACAAACTGTTGCTCCTAAATCCATCATTGCTTGAGCAAAGTCACCAGGACGATTTAAAGCAGTAATTTTTTGTGTTTTTTCTTTAATTTCAACTTTTGCTTTTTGTAATATTGAAGTGATAGCAAAAAGGCGCGCTACCACACGTTCGACATTACCATCAACCACTGCTACAGGGTGATTAAAAGCAATTGAAGCAATGGCTGCGGCAGTATAATCTCCAATACCGGCTAGAGTTCGCAATTCTTTTACAGATTGTGGAAATTGTCCTGCGTAGTTTTCAACAAGCTGTTGCGCACATTTTTTAAGATTACGTGCGCGTGAATAATAACCAAGTCCAGCCCATGCTTTCATGATGTCATCTTGTGAGGCTTTTGCTAAAGAGGAAAGATCAGGCCATAGTTTCAGAAACTTTTTAAAATAAGGCTTAACTGTTTCAACGGTTGTTTGTTGAAGCATGATTTCAGAAAGCCAAACTTGATAAGGATCAGGACGGATACCTTGTTTTTGCTTTTCGGGGGTAATCCGCCATGGGAGATGTCTGTGATTTTGATCGTACCAAGCAAGGAGGTGCGAAGAAATTTCATACATGATTGTTTTCAAGCATAGGAAGATATAAAATGCAAAAGAAAAAATTATTTATTTTGTTGATATTTCATAAATTGAGGAGGCAATAATTTTTAGATGAAACAAATGATTTTAATTTAGTAAGCGATTGAACAATGATCTAAAAATGAGAAAACAACTTAAAAAACATATCTTTTATTCTCTTTCTGAGACGGTATACAAAATACTTGATCCAGTTTTACGCAAACGGACAGGGCTTAATGTGGCGCTTATAGAACATTGGCCACAAATTGCGGGCTATGATATCAGTGAACATACAATGCCGCTTAAAATTATTTGGAAACGTCGTGCAGATCAAGATGATGTTTTTCAGCCAGCAACACTTGTTGTCGCATGTGAAGGATTTGCTGCGTTAAAATTGATGCATGAAACAGAGGAATTACTTCATAGAATTAACGGATTTTTTGGCTATATTGCTATTGATCGCATCAAGATTGAGCAAAGGAGTATGTCGGTTTTTATGAATCACTTGCCTCTAAAATCGTCTTTGAGTGAACAAGACAAAAAATGCGTGGGAGAAATGCTTGAAGGAATTGAAGATAAAAGCTTGCGCCAATCACTTTATAAACTTGGCTGTTGCATTTTCTTGGAAAAAAATAATAAATAGAAAGATATTTTATATATTTTTCTTTAATATATGAGAAAGCATTGGATTCTTATTCGTTAATAACAACAGAAAAGTATTATTTATGGTAAAATATCGTTCTTTTTTATCTTTCGGGATAATTTTTCTCTTCATAACGATTGCACAAAATAGTGTAACAGTTGCTTTAGCGCGTGATCCCAAACCAGTGGCAACTGTTGATATGGAAGAGATTCTCCAATCGGGTAAAGTAAAGGATCGCTTTGAGGGAGAGGCGGATGCACCAGTCGTCATTGTTGAGTATGCTTCGTTGACATGTACCCATTGTGCGCATTTTTATAATGATATACTTCCTCAAATTCGTAAAAAATATATCAAAACAGGAAAAGTAAAACTGATTTTCCGCGATTATGCTTTTGATCCTCGGGCAACAGCAGGTTTTATGTTGGCACAGTGTGCACCAGAAGATCGCTATTTTCCTTTGATAGAAGTTTTATTTCAAAAACAAAATGAATGGGCTTTCGGAAAAGATGCTCTAACACCATTGAAAAAAATTGGCTTAATGGCTGGTTTTACAGATGAAAGTTTTACTGCATGTTTGAAAAATCAAGCCATTTTAGATGAAGTGAATGCATCCTTTGAGCGTGGTAAAAAACTTGGTGTTACAGCAACGCCTACTTTCTTTATTAATGGTAGTAAATATGAAGGTGCCATGAAAGTAGAAGACTTTTTTTCGGTGATTGATAGTTTTCTTAAAAAATGAATCTTAATCTTCCAGAAGATGGATAGTGATACTTTTTGTCATTATCGCTTTTGGAAGGATTAATAGTATGCATTTATGAAGCAATATTTTTTGTTAAGCCGATTTTGAATCAAATCATTGCTTTTAGTGAGCCTAGGTTGAATGATGTTTTGATGCTGATATGGGAGGATTTGTACAATGAAAAAATGGGTTTATAGTTTTGGAGATGGAAAGGCAGAAGGAAGTGCAAGTGAACGTAACCTTCTCGGAGGTAAAGGGGCTAATTTGGCAGAAATGAGTAATCTTGGTTTGCCCGTACCACCCGGATTTACGCTGACAACAGAGGTTTGTAATTTTTATTATGCCCATGACAAATCATATCCAGAAGAGCTACAGGAATCTGTTAAGCAAGCACTAAGACGCATTGGTGAACAAACAGGACGTGAATTTGGGAGTGAGCAAAAGCCACTTTTGCTTTCTGTTCGTTCAGGGGCTAGGGCTTCTATGCCAGGGATGATGGATACAGTGCTTAACCTTGGCATGAATGATGAGACTGTAAAAGCCATTGCTTTACAAGCTAATAATGAACGTTTTGCTTATGATAGTTATCGGCGTTTTATCCAAATGTATTCTAACGTTGTTTTGGGGTTAGATCATTCGTATTTTGAAGAAATTCTTGATGAAGCAAAAGTACGCAATGGTTACACTATTGATACAGAAATGACAGCAGATGATTGGAAAGATGTTATTATTTCTTATAAAGCATACGTTGAAGAAAAATTAGGGAAACCTTTTCCGCAAGATCCTGAACAACAATTGTGGGGAGCAATTGGAGCGGTTTTTTCAAGTTGGATGACAGCACGCGCAGTCACTTATCGTCGTTTACATGATATTCCTGAAAGTTGGGGAACAGCAGTGAATGTACAAGCGATGGTGTTTGGCAATATGGGTGAGGATTCAGCAACGGGCGTTGCTTTTACACGCAATCCATCAACAGGGAAAAAAGAACTTTATGGTGAATTTTTAGTTAATGCGCAAGGGGAAGATGTTGTGGCGGGCATTCGAACGCCTCAAAATATTACAGAAAATGCGCGTATTGTTGCTGGTTCAAATAGGCCGTCATTAGAAAAAATTATGCCTGAGGCTTTTTTGAAATTATGTCAGATAGCGCAGAAGCTTGAGCAGCATTATCGGGATATGCAAGATCTCGAATTTACCATTGAAAAAGGTAAATTATGGATGCTTCAGACTCGTTCGGGAAAACGCACGGCTCGTGCGGCTCTCAAGATAGCAATTGAAATGGTTGAAGAGGGGTTAATAAGCCATGAAGAGGCTGTGATGCGTATTGATGCAAAGTCGCTTGACCAACTTTTGCATCCAACACTTGATCCCAAAGCAGAACGTTTTGTTATAGGACGTGGTTTACCTGCTTCTCCTGGAGCCGCAACTGGTGAAATTGTTTTTACTTCAGAAGAGGCAGAAACTGTGTCGGCGGAAGGTCGCAAAGTTATTTTGGTCCGTGTAGAAACAAGCCCAGAAGATATTCATGGTATGCATGCTGCAGAAGGAATTTTAACAACGCGTGGCGGTATGACAAGTCACGCTGCTGTTGTTGCGCGGGGGATGGGAAAACCATGTATTTCTGGTGCTGGCAGTGTGCGGATTGATTATAACACAAATACGCTGTTTGCTTCAGGAGAAAGCTTTAAAAAAGGTGATGTTATCACAATTGATGGTGGAAGTGGAGAAATTTTCAAAGGGAAAGTTGCAATGTTGCAGCCTCAGCTTTGCGGAGACTTTGCAAAATTAATGGAATGGGCTGATGGGATGCGGCGTCTCAGAGTTCGCGCTAATGCTGAGACACCGTCTGATGCCCGTATGGGGCGTTCCTTTGGGGCTGAAGGTATAGGTCTTTGCCGTACGGAGCATATGTTTTTTTCTGATGAACGTATCGTTGCCATGCGTGAAATGATTTTAAGTCATGATGAAAATGGTCGTCGTAAAGCACTGGATAAGCTTTTGCCAATGCAGCGTTCAGATTTTAGTGAATTATTTGAAATTATGTGTGGTTTACCTGTTACTATCCGCTTGCTAGATCCACCATTACATGAATTTTTACCTAAAACGAAAACAGAAATTCTTGATGTTGCAACAGCTATGGGTGTTTCTGCTGAAGTGCTTGCTGAACGCGCTCAGCAGTTGCACGAATTTAATCCTATGCTTGGATTACGTGGATGCCGTTTAGCTATTACTTATCCTGAAATTGCAGAAATGCAAGCGCGGGCGATTTTTGAAGCAGCAGCAGAAGCTGCCCAAAAATCTGGATCTCCTGTTATGCTTGAAATTATGGTGCCACTTGTTGCGCTTAAATCTGAACTCGATTTTGTAAAGGCACGTATTGATCAGGTTGCTGAGGAAGTGATGAAAGAAAAGGGAAGCACTATTCAATATATGGTTGGGACGATGATTGAGCTTCCAAGGGCGGCGCTTCGAGCAGATGAAATTGCTGAAACTGCTGAATTTTTTTCATTTGGAACAAACGATTTGACACAAACCACTTTTGGGATTTCCCGTGATGATGCTGCTCCTTTTTTGGCAACCTATTTTCAAAAAGGTCTTTTAGAGCAAGATCCTTTCGTGTCTATTGACCGTGATGGAGTAGGAGAACTTATTACCATTGCTGCACAGCGTGGACGATCAAAGCGTGCAAAAATAAAATTGGGAATTTGCGGTGAACATGGAGGCGATCCTGCATCTATTGCTTTATGCGAAGAAAATAACCTAGATTATGTTTCGTGTTCTCCTTTTCGAGTACCAATTGCTCGTTTAGCAGCAGCCCAGGCCGCAATAGCAAAAAGGGTGTAATGGGTTAATATTTTTTTGTTGTATAGTTATTACTGAAATAAATTTTTATATATTCTTTTATTTTCTTTAATAAAGGAAATAAAATTGCTTCTAAAATGCACGATAAGTTATGTTACGCGAGAAAGTATATTTTTGAGAGGTTTATGAGAGAAAATATAAAGCAGGATAGACAAAGATGTATTATTAATACACTTTCTATTGACGAACCTCTTGATAGAGAGAAACGTATTATTGTGCAGTCAATTTACACGTTTGCTTTTTTATAGGGGAATGGACTCCTCACGCAAAATAGAATGCTCCAAACAAATGCATTTTTTTTTGCACATCATGCTGTTTGAGATAGACATCTCTCAGTGGATGCCCCATTTCACATTGACATTCGTGGAATGGGGATTATGTAAAACTCCCCGTAAGTTTATAAAAATCTTCCCAAAGTATATAAACTCTACTATGCGCTATCATCTTTACATTGCTGAAGGAATATCAAAGTTATACAATATGTTGATTTATAATGATAATTTTTTATTTCTCATATTGAACGAAAGCTGTAAATATCACAAGATTTTCTCATTTCAACTTCTTTTATAATGGATCAATTAAAACCATGTTTTTTGCATATTACAGGCGGAATTAGCGTCTATGGATAAAAAAATAAAGCAAGGATATGCTTCTTCAAGTGTCAAGAGCTGTCACAAATTGAAGGTAGGTACAGTGTGTAATGGTGCCGGTTTGCTTCTTCACAAGCGTAAAGATGATAGCGCACAGAGAAGGCTGCTATTATTATTCACGGGCCGTTGTTGCGAAATGGGCTTGGGTGCTTTAGAAATGTTTTTTTAAGAAAGCTCGTGAATGGCAATCCACGTATATTCCGTTTAGGACATTTTGTTTTACGTGAGGGGGGAGCCCAAAAAGACGCGAGCTAAATAAAAGCATGAGGCAATAGGTAATCTCCATTATTTTAAAGACATTGCTTTAGATGTCTTTGAAAGTCGTAAAGCTAAATTAAAAGGAAATGGCAAAGATGAAAACTGTTTTCTACCCTTAAAATTTCATATTCTTCCCAAATTAGACTGTCTCTCTGTTTCAGAGATTATACAAACAGAGATGTGCAATGCCCTTGCCTCCATTTGGCATACAAAAGCTATAACAGTTGAGAAAGTACTAAACTGTCTTAACATTTGCTTCAAACATACTGCTGCGTTAGGTTTGGATGTTGATTTTTAGACGACACCAAAAGCACACGCTCTCTTAGAAAACAACGTCATAAAACACAAAACTTTCCAGTAATAGATTGGAGAGAAGTGCCGGTTTTTTATCAGACACTTTGCAAAACAACAAGCATAACACAACTAGCTTTACGTCTACTTATCCTTACAGGTGTTTGCACAAATTCTTTGCGTCATATTTATAAAGATCAAATTGACGATAAGATTTGGACAATTCGTGGCTCGAGAATATGAAAGGTTTATATGATACT
Organism: Bartonella sp. TT67HLJMS; assembly: GCF_042193375.1. Taxonomy (NCBI): domain Bacteria; kingdom Pseudomonadati; phylum Pseudomonadota; class Alphaproteobacteria; order Hyphomicrobiales; family Bartonellaceae; genus Bartonella; species Bartonella sp. TT67HLJMS. Next base: position 67,716 of record NZ_JBHILP010000002.1, on the reverse strand, counting down.
ACAACAAAATTTCGTATCCTTTTATCATCAGAAGTAATAAAAATGCCAAAACAAGCGCGTTTGTTATTTTGCAATATTTCTTTTTTCTGCAATTTGTTGTGGTTTTCTTACAGCAAATTGTATGGCGCAATATATAATGTGTAAGAAAACCATTCTGATTGATTGAATATAAGAGGGCTTGAGATGAAGGAATGTTTGGGGGGCATTAAACAAGCGCAAGATGAATGATCATTATAAATTAAGAGATTATTTTTATAGTATAGATGATTAGCCTCAATTTAATAAACCAATTTCGCGCATTTTCATTAAAATTGTGTGATTAATTTTACCTGTTACAGGAAGATCAAACATTTTTTGAAACTGTTTTAAGGCTTCTATCGTCTTTTGATCTTCTATTCCTGTGACAATAACCTCTTCATTCCCAAAAATATGTAAAGCTTTTTGCACTTGTATAATATCTTCGACAGAAGGCTCTGAAATAGCTTCTTTTAAGTGCGTCATATTTTTTGTATTTTTTGTTTCTATTTCGCTCTGCTTAATTAATATCGCAATTTCATCTGTCGCGGGATTAGATAGAGCATTCTTTTGCATTCTCTGAGCAGTTTGTTGTTTCCATAAAGTGATAGCTCGGCGTGTTTTAGGTCCTTCTAGTCCATCTAAAGGTCCATCATAAAGTCCTAATTTTGCTAGTTCTTTTTGCTTTTCCAGAATGCTTGCTGATTGAGGAGGTAAAGGTGAATTTGTATGGTGATGACTTGGAGAATGTAGAGAAGTTACACGAGAGAGTTCTTGTGATTTTGCTTCTTTTTCCAATAAAGTAGAGCTCTTCCCTATACTTTGAACGGAGGAAAATTTCATTTGAGTTAAAATATTTTGATGCGTTGTCATTTGCGAAAATAAAGCATTAAATGAAATAAATAAAAAACTAATGCTAAAAAGAAGAGATCCAACAAAAAATAAAGTATTTTTTCGTGTATAGAAATAAAGAGTTTTTGCTATCCAAAAAATAAAATGAAAAATTATAAGAAGAAGTGTTATAACAATACTACTATAGTATTTACGGTGTTTTACAGTTTTTTTTCGGGTCGTCTTTCGTTTTGTTGTCATCATTTTTATTTTCAGTTGCGTTTATGTTTCACAAAGAAACGAATGCAAATTAGTTCTTACTTTTCGCTAGAGAGAAATGCATTTACATTATTGTTTTTTCCTTTCAAACTCCTAGAATAAGCAGCTTCATTCTATCAATGTATAAGTTGATCAATCAACAAGAGCTCTTATCAATTTTTATTAATTTCAGATTTTACAAATCTTTCAATATGTATAAAGAGAACATCGAATGATTAACGTTCAAGAGCATTTTAGTGTTTGCAAACTGCATTATCACATATAATCATCTCAATAATAGTATCACGTTATTCTTCATTTTTGGCGCAGATGTTTGCCTATCATTTAAAAACAAGTTAGAGACTATTTTTCTATAACGTTAAAAAGATAAGAGTCATTATATTCTTTACAATTTACATATATAGGGTTACTTTTCTGTAAACGGTTTGGTGAGAATACTGGTCTCTTAAGGTTATTATATTTTAGTGGAGCTACTTTTGTATCAATTAAATTGATGTTTACAATGTTATAGAAAAACTTGTCTTGAGATGGAGTTATAAGAGATGAAGCTATTGTTTGATCTTTTGATCAACATATTGATCATGTTGGTGATGTTCTAGTAAAAATTTTATGGATAATATAAATATTTTATCACTACTAGAGTTAGAATAACAGAGTCTGACTCTTTTTAGCCTTTTCAACTAAGCTAAGATGATGAACTATTATTTAAAATAAGTATGTACACAATATGGAAAAGAAATTGGACTCTGTGTTTAATCCTTATCTCATTGCTACACTTTCTTGTGGAATAAAAGATTATAAATGTGGGGGGTACATTTCTTAACTCTTATGCACGATCATGGTTATATCTCTCACTTTTTATCATGGTATGTTCATTAATATGATCAGCCTGTAAGTGTATAATTGGGATGTTAAATTTTTACTGAATAGACAATGTATCCCATTTTATACAGCGGCATTGTACCATATTTATAAAAAAGCCAATGATATAGATCCAATAAATGAATACTCAATTTTATAAAAAACAAATTTTATAAATTGTTTATAAAGAAACAGTGTATAAAATGCTTCTTTTATTGTATTTACCACTGCGGTACATTGATTGCCCATGATACGTTTTTTAATCAAATTATCATTTTTTTTATTTTTTATTTTTGTCATTATTTCATTTTTTGTAGCAAATCCAAGCAGTGACCATTCTTCTAGCCCCAAAAATAATGAGACAACAACAAGCGATGTGATTAGTGCATTTAAAGAAGCTTTAAATGACCTAGGAGCATTTTGTGACCGTAATATAGAAACCTGCAAAGTAGGAAAATCATTTTTAAGTTCACTTGGTGAACGCGCATATTACGGTGCAAGAGCTGCTTATGAATATTTAGGCAACATATTAGGGAACAACAATAATATCAGAGATTTCCCCTAATGTTTCTTGCAAAATCGCAATACAAGAGTTCTTACAAAGCCATACAATGTTATCTTGAAATAAGGATTTTTAACGTTCTTCGTGTTATTTATGTTAGGAAGAATAAATATTTATTTTTTATAAGTGTATTTAAGAATGATTATTCAAACGAAACAGGACTAAAATAATGGCGGAAACAATCGGTAATATCATAGAGAACTTTTCGCTTTTGGATAATTGGGAAGACCGTTATCGTTATGTCATTGAGCTTGGCCATGAATTGCCACCTTTTCCGGAAAGCGCTCGAAACGATGCTCACAAAGTTCCTGGTTGTGTTAGCCAAGTGTGGCTTTTATCTTCACGTAATAACTCAGAAGATCCAATATTGACGTTTCAAGGTGATTCCGATGCTCATATTGTGCGTGGACTCATTTACATACTTCTTGCTTTTTATTCAGGCAAAAAAGCTTCTGAAATTCGCAATTCCGATGCTCAAGAGCTCTTTGAAAAACTTGGTTTAAATGAAAATCTTACACCACAACGATCAAATGGTCTGAAATCAATGATTAAACGGATTCGTAACGAAAGCTATGTATAATCCCCTTGATAGAAATTGCTATACATACAAAAGCTTCACACAAAACATGTATACTGAAATCAAATTTATATACGAAACCATTTTTTCGCAAAATAAGATTATTTAGTTTTTTTCCGTTTACTTTTGCGTCCAAGACCCATTTCTTTGGCCAAAGCTGATCGTGTTTTTGCATAATTAGGCGCCACCATAGGATAAGAACTATCTAACTGCCATTTTTCACGATATTCCTCTGGCAACATCCCATAATGTGTCATGAGATGACGCTTCAGAGATTTAAATTTTTTCCCATCTTCAAGGCAAATGAGATAATCAGGAAATACTGAACGCTTTGGATTAACGGCAGGCCTTTGTTTTTCAACTTCGACTTCTGTTAACTCTAGATTCCCTGCTTTACGAAAAGCAGCATGGACATCAGCAATTAAACTTGGCACTTCAGTCGGTCGAATAGAATTATTACTCACGTAGGCAGCAACAATATCAGCAACCAATGTAATAACTAAATTGCTTTCAGTCTCTAAGACTGCACGATGTTCCATTCTTGTTTCCTTTAATTTAAAATTGAGTAATTCAAAATCGAGATATAGTGCATATACTCATAATATAAAGATCTCATGCACATGAGCTTCATATTGTACAAAAATCTTTTTTGTCAATTCAATTATTCTATAAAATTGCCAAAACACAAAAAAATCAAATAAATACCTCTTTTTTGTCATAATATAAAATAAGAAAAACGAAATTATTACATGCTAAAATATATTTTTATCCTATAACATATCATACATAACATACAATACATCACAAATATAAAAAAATATAGGATAAAATTTATTTATTTTTTTTGAGAACGTAAAAATAAAATTACTAATGATAAAAATATAATATATAAATTAGTATTTTTTGTTTTGAATACTTATAATTTAGTAATTTTATTTTTACTAAATTTTAAATTTATTTTTATTATTTATATTTATTAAATTTAATAATAAAGAACATACTATATTATAAATAAGACACGACAGCATTACTTATAATATAAAACTATTCATTAAAACGACATAGAATATTTTTATGTTTTATACATTAATAAAAATACTTTAAATATAGTTATTACTTTCTATAAAATTATAAGATTATACTGTTTCAAAAAAAATCAATTCTTTTTCTCATAGTTTAATTGTCTTACCAATCACTTTCATTATAAAAGTGGTATTATATCCCTAGAAAACAATAGCTGTGATATGTAATGGACAGAAAGGTATTAGTTTTAAAAATTATCATAGCGCTATTTTTACAAGTGAATAGAACTTATAGATTTTTACACTTGCATCAATAATTATGATTCTAACATATAAACGAAGCTGTTAACATATTTTAATATAGGATTGTGTATGACCCGCACTTTTGCAACTCCTCCCAAAGCATCTAGAATCACTCATAAGGAAATATATCATGGTATTTTTCGTGATGATCCCTATCATTGGCTACGTGCGTCTAACTGGCAAGATGTTTTTAAAAATCCTAACTGTCTTGATCCAAATATTCGACATTATCTTGAAAAAGAAAATGCTTATCAATCAGCTCAAATGGCTGATACAAAACCATTACGAGATTTGCTTTTTACCGAAATGAAAAACAGGATCCAAGAGAATGATAGTTCTGTTCCTATAAAACATGGTCCTTTTGCTTACGGATTCTCTTATGTTACCGGAGGTCAACAACCGCATTATTTTCGGACACCAAGGAATGGCGGAGAAAAAAACGTTTACCTTAACGGTGATGTCTTGGCAGAAGGCAAAGAATATTTCAAGTTTGGTTCAGTTCAAGAATCTCCTGACCATACATATGTGGTATGGACCTATGATGACAAAGGATCAGAATTCTATACAGCTAAAATTCGTAATTTTGAGACATTGTCTGACTGTATGGACATAATTACTGATACATCTGGTCAAATTGTATGGGATGCTAGATCTGAAGGTTTTTTCTATACTAAAATGGATAAAAATCACCGACCTTCAGAGCTCTATTATCACCGATTAAACACTGATCAATCACAAGATAAGCTTATTTTTCGCGAAGACAATCCAGGTTTTTTCTTAGATGTAAGCGGCTCTAAGCTTAATGATATTATTTATATTAATATTCATGATCATGAAACATCAGAGATCTGGTTGATTCCTGCTGAGGCACCTTTTACTACTCCCCAATGTGTACGGAAACGACAAAAAGGTATTGAATATTCACTTACAGAAGGTGGTGATGTCTTTTATATTCTGACCAATCTAGATAATGCAAAAGATTTCAAAATTATGGTAGCGCCATATACATCTCCACAATCAGAAAATTGGTCTGAGTTTGTCCCACATCAGCTTGGGTGCCTAATATTATCCCATGATGCTTATCAAGATTTTCTTGTCTGGATCGAACGTTTTGAGGGGCTTCCACGTATAAAAGTAATGGAACGTACCACTAAAAAAGTTAATTCCATTGCTTTTACTGAAGAGGCTTATTCTTTAGGTCTACAAGGGGTTGCAGAATATAACAGTCCAACTATTCGTTTTTCCTATTCATCTATGACAACACCTGATCAAGTGTTTGATTATGAGATGAAAAGTCGTAAACGAATGCTTTTAAAAACGCAAATAATTCCCTCTGGGCATAATAAAGATGCATATGTAACACGACGTATTACAGCAATAGCAGACGATGGTGAGAAGATTCCTATTTCACTTTTTTATCACAAAAACACTCCTCTTGATGGTGGTGCGCCTTGTCTTCTTTACGGTTATGGTGCTTATGGGATCTCTATTCCTGCCAGTTTTAATAGTAATGTACTTTCTCTAGTAAACAGAGGTTTTATTTACGCGATTGCTCATATTCGCGGAGGAAAAGAAAAGGGAGTAGAATGGTATGAGAAAGGAAAACATCTCTTTAAGCACAATACATTTACAGATTTTATTGCTTGTGGACGTTACCTTGTAAACAATAAATTCACTTCTCACGACCGGCTTATTGCTTATGGTGGTTCAGCAGGGGGGATGTTGATGGGAGCCATTGCCAATATAGCTCCACAGGATTTTGCTGGAATCGTAGCGAATGTGCCTTTTGTTGATGTCTTAGCGACAATGTTAGATGCTTCATTGCCACTCACACCTCCAGAATGGGCCGAATGGGGCAATCCTCTTGAATCAGAAGAAGATTATAAGCTTATTGCTTCCTATTCACCCTACGATAATGTCAAAGCTCAAAACTATCCCCCTATACTTGTGATGGCAGGATTAACAGATCCTCGTGTAACTTACTGGGAGCCTGCAAAATGGGTGGCAAAATTACGAGACTTAAAAACAGACGATAATGCAATTTTATTACGTATTAATATGGATTCGGGGCACGCTGGTGCAGCTGGACGTTTTTCAAAGCTAGAAGAAGTTGCCTATATCTATGCATATATTCTCAAGATAGCAGGAAAAGGCTGTTGCTAATCCATAATATCTTGTTTGAAAGTCCCCGATAATTTATTGGATTATAGGGACTTTCATACACTAAAAAAATTATCTAGATAGCTTAAAATTCACATTCTTCATAAAGTTTCAAAACATAGTCCCAATTAATTAAATGGTCTACAAAGGATTCGAGGTACTTTGGTCGAGCATTGCGATAATCAATGTAATAGGAATGTTCCCACACATCGACACCCAAAATAGGTCGGGCATTGTGAATTAAGGGATTTTCGCCATTAGGCGTTTTCATAATTTCAAGCTTGCCATCTTTAACAGCAACCCATGCCCATCCAGAACCAAATTGGGCACTAGCAGCAGTAATAAAATCAGCGCGGAATTTGTCGTAACCACCTAGATCAGCGTCAATAGCTTTTGCTAACTTTTCAGGAAGTTTTTGACCACCACCATCTTTTTTCATCCAAAGCCAAAAGTGGTTATGATTGTAATACTGTGCTGCATTATTAAACAAACCAATATTTTTTCCAAAACTTTTTTTAACAATATCTTCAAGGCTTTCATTTTCTAAGCCTAACTCCTTCACAAAATTATTGGTATTGTTAAGATAAGCGAGGTGATGCTTATCATGATGATATTCAAGCGTTTCGCGTGACATATAAGGTGAAAGGGCATCGTAATCATAAGGCAACGGGGGTAATTCAAAAGCCATTTAAAAATCTCCTCGATTCTAATTGTTAAGCTTATTTCATAAGTCTAATTTGCCATTTACAGAATTTAAAAGCAAATGTTGAATACCTATTTTGTATGAAATTAATTTTAATGTCTCTCTTTTTATAAAAGGAGCTTTTAGGAAATGTATGCCAATCAATCAAAAAAGGCATTAGTCTATATAAAGATTGTTTCTGAAGATTTTTTACATCTATGAACCGATAAAAATATCATTATCTTTTGAATAAAAAGTAAATAGAAATAGCTATTATCCCTTGTTCTTATATCTTTATTTTTTCAAATGCCAGATAAAATATTTTTAATTTTTGCAAGACTCTTCTAACCTATTAGGTGTGTCATAGTGTTTGCAATAGAATATTTAAGTGTTATTTTTAGGAGATATTTTTCAATGTGCTTGATTTCATTTTATGGCGCTACTCATGAATAATATAATGTAAAAACCAGTGGACATTATCATCTTTACGCTTAATGAAAGAGCACAGCAACTATCACACACTTTACCAGTTTCCAATATGGTGACAGCTTTTATCTTAATGAAGCAAGATGAGATTGGAATATATCAAGAAAAGTAAATCATATGCTAATTTATTGATACATGAGTAAACTACAAGATTTTCATTTTCTGTTCCTAAAAAATCAATACAAAGAGCAAAATAATTGGTGGATAAATGTTTTCTATTTGTGTTAAGAGCACAACTGTATATCAGTTTCTGCTACGAATTTGTATCGATGCAATACCATACAAGACTCAGGCACTTTATGATAAAAAAGTAAGGTCTTTGATTTTCAGATATTGCGTCCAATCACAGGAATCGCTATAAGGTGCAAGAGTCGCCTATAAAGCGTGTTTTTTTGGGGTATAGCCAAGCGGTAAGGCACCGGTTTTTGGTACCGGCATTCCCTGGTTCGAATCCAGGTACCCCAGCCAACTCTAGTGAAATTAATCAAAGTTTAGCTTGAGAGTGGATTAAATCTCTTAAGCATTTGTTGCTATTCATAGCAAGTCTGGTAAGCTGAAAAATACCCATTTGTAGCGGGGAAGCTCTAAATATGGTAAGGCTTTCTTTTACTATAGCTATCGCTCAGAGAACTCTTTTAAAAGATTCTTCTTTATAAGAGGGGAGGGGTAAATGATTTATGCGCACTTGCTTTAGAAAAACTATTTGGCTGGATTTTTTGCTCTGTAGCAACACCAGCGCGCAATTTTTCGTATTCCACCATCTTCATTACGTCGAACAGCGTAGCAATAATGCTGATCAGGAAATATATTTCGTTGCATATCGCGTACAATATGAGCAGTATGGCCATAAGGTGCTACACAATCAATAAACCATACGTATTTTCCATTCTGCCAATTGGCATCGGGTAAAAATTCTCCCTTTTCAAGCATAGATTGATGATTTTCTTCATCTAAAAAAGCCCAAGTGATAAAAGCGCAAAATTCTCCACGTTCATTTTTATAGAGCTTGTATTGCCCAGTCTGTAAGGCGGGTCCTATGTTGCGTTCGATATCCCAGATTCGCCAGCGGCGGTATAAGGGAGATGTAAGCATTAAAACAACCATAGCTCCTAACGCTGTAAGAGGATCTATGAGTGATGGTGATGGATTTTCATTTACAGACATTATCTTTCCTTTAGAGATTGTTCTAAAACTTTGGTAATAGGTTCAAAGAAATAAGAAATGAGACGTCGTTTTGAGGTAATGACATCAGTTGTCACAGTCATGCCAGGGATAAATTTAAGTTGTTTGTTATTCAAAGTGATATGATCTTGGTCAATTTTGATTAAAACAGCGTAGACACCATTATTAATTTCTTTATCATAGCGCGCTGTAGCGCCTACATTAACGACTGTACCGTGGATAACACCGAAACGTTCAGGCGGAAAGGCAGAAAACTTGATGTAAGCACGTTGTCCCTTTTCTAAAAAACCAATATCTCGATTATCAAAAAACGCTTCGACAATGAGTCCGCCTGCACCAGGTACAATGCGCATGAGCGTTTTTCCAGCTTCTACAAAGCCGCCCAAAGTATGGATACTTAAATCATCGATACGCCCATCAACAGGTGCATAAAGTGATAAGTGATCAAGACGGTATTGAGTGCTATCAAGCTTTGCTTTTAATCCTTGAAGATTCAGTTCTGTTTCACGCGAAAGTTGGCGATAGCGGGCGATTTCATCGGAAATGAGACTTTTCCGTTGTTGGCGAAGGGTATTGATTTCGGCGGCATTTTCTTCCAAACGTCTTTGATTGGTTAAAATTTCATGCTCGACATTTTTAAAGTCATGTAAACGCTCTAAATAAACGGCTTGGCTAATGACTTTTGTTTCCATCAGGCTTTTTGCAGCTTTTAATTTTCCTTGGCTTAATTGACGATCATCTTCCAACCTATCTAATTGCGCATGTTGTGTTGCACCGCTGCGCTCGACGCGGTCCGCTTGTGCTTTTAGCGCTCTTAATTTATCTTGGAGAGATTGAAGGGCAGCGCTAATGAGTTTTTCCCCTTCTATTCTTGCAGTCGTGTTGCCAGAAGGAGGAGCTGGCAGATAGGCAAGCCCTTTGGTCACAAAATCTTTATCCAAAGGATCACTTTCGTGCAAAGCTGTTAAAATAGCTGTTGCGATTTGTGCTTGAAGGGTTTGTTGCGCGATATCTGCTTGAACACGTGCGCACTCATTGAGGGCTTCACGGGGATCTAATTGAATAAGGAGATCGCCTTGATGAACAAATTGCCCTTCTTTTACAAGGATTTTCTCAATGCGTCCTGTATTTTGCGCTTGGACCAGCTGAACGTAAGCGGTGGGAATAACACTTCCTTGTCCCCGTGCAACAATCTCTGTTTTTGCGATAAAGCTGCCGATCACAATAAAGAGAAATAAAGCAATTAAAACAGCAACAACCATATGAAGCGTTGGTGACAAAGGGCGCAAATAGGGAGCTTTATCTGCCATTTTTTGCCTCCAAATCAGTAAAGTTTAAGACGTTTGCATGCTGAGGAAAGAGGTCACTTTTGTGGGTAATAACAAGAACAATACGATCTTGTGAAAGTTTATATAAATGCTCAACAATTTGTGCACTGACAGTGTCATCCAATGCGGAAGTAGGTTCATCTAAAATAAGCAGGCTTGGGTTTATCAGAAAGAAACAAGCCAAAGCCAAGCGTTGGCGCTGACCACCCGATAAAAAACCACCTTGCTCTCCTACTTGGGTATTAAGTCCTAGAGGCAACTGAGCAATCAAATCATGGCAAGCACTAACATATAGTGCAGCATCGATTTCATCTTTAGTGGCATCTGGTTTGGCAAGAAGCATATTCTCAAGAATGGTTCCGGAAAAAAGGCAAGGATTTTGAGGAAAATACGCGATTGTTTCACGCACGCTACGGACATCAAAATTCTGTAAAGGTTGGGCGTTAATCAATATCTTCCCGCTTGTTGGGGGGTAGAGTCCACAAAGAAGCTTCGCCAAGGTTGTTTTTCCGCACCCTGAAGGACCAAGTAACATAATCGGTTGCCCAGGTTGTAAACAGACATCAAGATGATTGATAATGGACTTATCTCCATAAGAAAAACAGAGATCGTTGGCTTCAAGATGAGGAGGAGCGCTAAGTTGAAGAGGCGGCTTTTCTTCTTCCCATTCTGGAGGGGAGTTAAGAATATCGCCCAAACGAAGACGAGAGATTTTCAAATGCTGCCATTCTTCCCATAGGGATGCAAGGCTTAAGATAGGACCAGAAACATTTCCAGCGAGGAGATGAAAGGCAATAAGTTGCCCTAGTGTAATCTGGTTTTGAAGAACTGCCTGAGCACCAAAAAAGATAATAAAAATAGTGAAAAGATCACCAAAAATATGGCTCGTGGCTCCATTGAGAAGATGTAATTTACTGGTTGTAAGGCTTTGATCTAAACTACGGGCTAAAGTTTCTTGCATGCGTATTGTATGAGCAGCTTCTTTTACGTGTGCTTTTATGGCTTCAAGATTGGTAAAACTTTCAATAAGGCGCGATTTATGGACAGCTTGCAGAGTAAAAGCACGGCGTAATTGGCGGCGCAAGAAGGGACCGACCAACGCTAAAGAACCCATTTGTAAAGGTAAAATGATAAGGACAATGAAGGTAAGTTTCGGACTAATGGAAAAGAGTGCAGCAATATAAATAATGGCAAACAGAACATTCAGTACGGTTGTGGCGATGGTTCCTGTTAAAAAACCGCGAATTGTATCAACTTCCCCAATACGTGAAAACAATTCTCCTACTTGCCAACGGCGTAAAGTGGGCAAGGAGAGACTTAAAAGATGGGTGTAAATGCGCCGTCCAAATTCTAGCGTAAGCCGATTGGCTAAATAAGCTCCTAAGTAGCCTGAAAGAGTGCTAAGAGCAGTGCTAAACAGCATGATAGCAACCATCAAGACAACGATAGCATAGAGACTTTCAATACGCTGAAAAGGGAGAATACGGTCAATAATCGATTGAAAAATAAAAGGATTTACCAAGCCCAGCAAACGCAAAACAACAGCAACGCAACTGAGTTCGATGACATAATAAATATATTTCTTTGTTGTTCTTGTAAACCAAGAGAATGATACTGGTTTTTCTTGTGAATGACTCATTTGAATTTATGATTTTGTTTAAGAGAAAGAGCGATGGATGTCGCATATTTAAACAGTATTGTAAATAGTATTATATTTATACAAAATATACACTTTGTATAAATATAATATAAACATAATGTATTTATTATTTGTAAAGTATTTTTACAAATTATGTTTGACTTATTATAAAATGAACAGTAAAGAATTGCCCACCGCATCATTATGATACAGTTATTTTTAATAATTTAAAGAAAGGAGGATTTAAATGGGTAGTTCAAGCTCATCAAATGATTCAAGTAGTAACTCACATCCAAAAAGTTGGCTTTTTCCAGAAGATGATTATAGTACAGACGCTTATGCCCAAGCAGCAGGTACAGGTGGCACTGTAGGAGCAATATTAGGAGGTGGTGCTGGTGCAGCTGGAGGTTCTATTGCTGGACCAGGAGGTGCAGGTGCTGGCTTACTCGGTGGAGCAGTAAGCGGCGGAATAGGAGGAGCTGGTGATTCAAGTAGTAACTCACATCCAAAAAGTTGGCTTTTTCCAGAAGAAGATGATTGTAGCCCAGGAGCCCATTCCCAAGCAGCAGGTGCAGGCGGCATCATAGGAGAAGTAATAGGAGGTATTGCTGGTGCAGTTGGAGGTCTTTTTTCTGGACCGAAAGGTGTCGGTTCTGGCTTTGTCAATGGAGCAATAGGAGGTGGACTAGCAGGAGCTGGTGACGCTGTGGTAGATAAATACAATGCATGCTATACGGCACCAAGTTGTGAAGTAAGCGATTATACTGAAGCAGCTGCTATACACGGAGGCATAGGACTAGCATCTGGTGCATTATTTGGTCCGGAAGGAGCAGCAATAGGCGGATTAGAAGGAGCTGCTGACGGTTTTATAGATAAGTACAATGAATGCCATCCGAATCCAAGTTGTGAAGTAAGCGATTATGTCGAATCAGCAGCCATAAAGGGAGGCGTAGGAGCATTAATTGGTTTATTAGGTGGTCCGGAAACAGCAGTAGCAGGCGGAGTAATGGGAGCTATTAGCGGTTTTAAAGATAAGTACAATCAATGTCATCCGTAAAGTGGAGGGACACTGTTTCTAATTTATTTAGAAAATAGCTAGTAAGATATTTCTGAGATCAGTGATATTGTAAACATACTTTAAAGCTATGGCTAAACTGATTTCAGGGATATTTTTGTGTGTGATAATAGATATTTTATTTTGGATTTTTTTGTTATGAATACTTTTACTCGCTCCTTAGTAACAGCAATTGGATTTGGATTTTGCATGTTTTTTTACAATAGATTTAAAGGTGAGAACTGGAGTATAAAAAGGACAATATTATCAACAATTATGTTTTTTATATTATATTATGCTGGAAATTTATTAGTTAAATATATGGGAATTTTATAAAAAATTATTTATATATAAAATTATACTTATTTGAGTTAAGTTTATTATTTGAATTATACTTTATTGCTCTCTCTATTAAATCATTCATAAAGTAGATGAAATTTCAGTCTGGATTTTTTGTTATGCATACTTTTACTAGCTCCTTAATGACAGCAATTGGATTTGGACTTTGCATGTTTTTTTACAATAGATTTAAAGGTAAGAACTGGAGTATAAAAATGGAAATATTATCAACAATTAGGTTTTTTATACTATATTATGCTGCAAATTTATTAATTGAATATACGGGAATTTTAAAATAATATAGAATTACGTTATTATCAGCATTTTATTATTTATCATAATTTATACATTTTACAAATTATATTTGATTTTTTTGCTAAATAGCATGCATCATCAGATGATTAAAGTAGTAACTCACATCCCAAAAGTTGGCTTTTTCCAGAATAAGATGGTTGTAGCGCAGGCTCTTATGCTCAAACAGTAGGCACAGGCGGTCTCGTGGGAGCCTTATTAGGAGGAGGGGCTGGGTGCAGTAGCTGGTCTACCTAGAGTAGTAGGAGGCGGATTATTAGGAGCTGCTATCGGTTTGATAGATAAGTACAATCAATGCCATCCGTAAAGTGGAAGAACACTGTTTCTAATTTATTTAGAAAATAACGATAAAGATATTTCTGAGATCAGTGATATTGTAAACATACTTTAAAGCTATGGTAATTGATTTCAGGAATATTTTTGTTTAAGACAATAGATATTTTATTTTGGATTTTTTTGTTATGAATAATTTTACTGGCGCCTTATTGGTAACGTTTATATATGGATTTTCAATTTTTTTTTACAATAGATCTAAAGGTAAGAACTGGAGTATAAAAAGGAAAATATTATCAACAATTACGTTTTTTATATTATATTATTTTGGAATTTTATTAGTTAAATATATAGGAATTTTAAAATAATATAGAATTACGTTATTATCATTATTTTATTATTTATTATGAGTTATATATTTTTACAAATTATATTTGATTTTTTGCTAAATAGCATGCTCATTACATGATTCAATTATTAACTCACATCTAAAAATTTTGCTTTTTCCAGAAGAAGATAATTGTAGCGCAGGCGCTCATTCCCAAGCAGAAGGTGCAGGCGGCCTCATAGGAGACGTAATAGGAGGTGCACTAGCAGGAGCTGGTGACGCCTTGGCAGATAAGTACAATGAATGCCATCCGAATCCAAGTTGTGAAGTAAGCGATTATGTTGAATCAGCAGCCATAAAGGGAGGCGCAGGAGCATTAATTGGTTTATTAGGTGGTCCGGAAGCAGTAGTAGCAGGCGGATTAGGAGGAGTTATTAGCGGTTTTAAAGATAAGTACAAGCAATGTCATCCGTAAAGTGGAGAGATGCTGTTTCTAATTTATTTAGAAGATAGCTAGTAAGATATTTCTGAGATCAGTGATATTGTAAACATACTTTAAAGCTATGGCTAAACTGATTTCAGGGATATTTTTGTGTATGATAATAGATATTTTATTTTGGATTTTTTTATGAATGAGCTTATTAGTATTATTATAGAATTATTATTTTCTATAGGTGCTTTATTTATATTTTTCTATACATTGTTTTCATATTATAAATATAAAGGTTATAGTAAAAAAGAAATTTGGAAAAAAATTTTGTTAAGAATATTTTTGTTATTTATATTATTTTCTATGACATTTTTTATTTATATACGTTATTTATATGAACAATGATTATTCATTATTAATTTGGAAATTTTATTTGTTATCTATATTTTTAATATATTTTATGAATTGTTTTTTGCATTTTTTTGTTTAAGTATATTTATTTAAATTGTATTATGTATATAAAGTATTTAATGAAAAAAAATAATTAAATAATAATAAATTATTTTTTATATTATTTTAATTTATTAATTTTTGTATGAATTAATATATGTTAATGTTTATTGTTTTTATATATATTTAATTTGGATTTTTTTATGAGTGATATTACTCGTATTATTGCAGAATTATTATCTTATACATGTGCTTTATTTATATTTTTCTATGCAATGTTTTTACGGTATAAATTTAAAGGTTATAGTAACAAAGAAATTGTGAAAAAAATGTTATTAAGCACATTTTTGTTCATTATATTTGTTATATTACTTTCTATAACAGTTTTTATTTGTATACGTTATTTATATGAAAAATGATTATTTATTATCTTTATATAATAATGTTTTTGATATTTTATTTTCAGTATTTGTTTTTATATTTTCATTTTTATTAATTTATAGATACAGTGGTGACAGTTGGAAAAATAGTATAAAGGAAGCGATTAAGACATTTGGGTGGTTCTTTTTGTTATTTTTGACGTTTTGTTTTATTTATGTTGCGTTTAAATATATTAGATATTAGCATTTATATTTAAATTATGTTTTATAAAAAATGATTTTAATTTAAATAAGTTTCTATTATTTGTAATTATAAATTTTTATGAAATTGCAATAATAATTTATTTTAAAATATAGATGAATTTAGGTGTATTTTATTGTTGATTTTTTCTGTAACTATATTACATATGCATCATATTTTATGATAAATGTATTTCATCTTTCTTGATGAGGGTGGGTTTTTCTATTTTCATTGGAAAAATAAGCCTGTAAGAAATGCTTAATTTCCTTATTAGAGAAGTCTTCTTGACTACTCTTATGATGCGATTTCTGAGCATAAAAAATATATGTAAAATCAATTATAGTATTTAAGTTTAGAATTTGAATTCAAATATTTTATCTATATGTCACGCGCTAAAAAGAGGCTATAAGTTGCTTTTGGGTGTTTAAAGAACTTGTCAGTAATGCTTATGGCCGTCGAGAGACGATAACTGTTTTGTGCGTTTCCGCACGTCTCAAAATTTATTTTTGAAATAAGCTAATTTAGTAAATGTAACTTACTATACTTCTAACCTCTACTCATTATCTTCAGAAAGAGGAAGTGAGGCGATTTCTGTATCAAGTGCATCCATAAAATCGATAATAAAAGCAGCATTTTTCCCCAAATCTCTTGGCAAATAACGAGAAGCAGAACGCATATCAACAAAAGTGGTATCCCCTTCATCAGTTAAACGAATGACAATGTCTGAAATAAAACCAAGGTAAAAAGTTTTTGCCATTGTTTCAATGTAAATTTCATTTTCTTCGCCTTTGAATTCTCTTTGCGCTACAACAGGCCAATCATAGGCTGCTAAAACATTGAGAACAGATTCGCGAATACGATCAGGTGAGCCATCATAACGGCGCCCTGACATTTCTGGCCATTGTGAGATCTGTATTGCTGCTTGTTCAGTCAATACACTCTTGAGCGGTAAAGCATCGCTGGGACGTATTGTGCGAAAAAAAGCTGGCGGGCTTTGTGTATCGGTAGAAATATCGTAAAGAGCCGGTAAGGTAAACCAAAGTCCAAAAAATAACATCAATGGTGTAGCAGTTATTAATGAATAAATGATTCCTTTTAAAGCTTTCATTCCCCCTAGGGCTCCATAGACCCATAAGCTGTAAAGTGCTTTTACAGCAAGAAAAAGAGAAATAATCACACAGCCAGTAGAGATACCTATCAAAATTATGAAGTCGGTTACGTTAATGACGGAAAAACGTTGTAAAATGACTGAAAATAATAAAATAAAGAACGCCAATCCACCAAATCGAGGGGACCATACTGCTGCTCTTGCAACGAACCGAACATATCTCTTCTTCATGAAGTTTTTTCCCCTCAATTGTAAACTATAAGCCAAGTTTTTTCAGAGTGCATATCTTGCAAAAAGCTTCTGCTTACAAGAGAAAAATAAAGCACTTATTTTTGAGGTCAAGGATGCGTAATGTCTTATAAGTTTCCAGCGATTATATTCGCACTTTATTGAAGGTAATCAGTATTTCTTCTATAGTTTATCATGTCATTGATGCGAACTTTATGGAAACGTTTGTAAATAAAAAGAAATAAACTCAAATAACAAGTTTTACGGTTGTTAGTAGCATATTTATTTAGAATTTTGATTTTTCTCTTCTGATTGCGGGGAGTTTTTTCTGTCAGATGATGCGTATCAAATAGGATATGATTATGTGCAATAGAGATTTCATTCTACCTCAATAAAAAATTTAGGGATCTACAATCAGACAAACCTGAATTTGAATATTCGATTAATAGAGGAAAAAGATAACCATTTTGATAGGCTTCGTTTATTTCGTACAGAAAGTAAGGTGTTGTACAAATGAGAGGTTAGTCCGTTTTTATTCATAAAATATGCGGCAGGTCGCAGATGAAAGGAAAGATTCACTTTCCTTTTTTGCAAGTGAAGAAGGAGCAAAAATACGTAAAATGACAAAACCTTCATTCAAATTTTTAGCAACCAAAACTGAATTAGCATTTTTTTTAGGTTTTGATTTTTTGAGTTCTATTATTTGTATTGGTTTTCCAATAATAAGATCGAGTGTATTATCAGGGGCTGTTCGGTCATTAAGGCTATAGAAAATAATTCCGTTGTGGGTGTAAGCAGCGAGTGACCAAAATTGTCGTGTTTTCAAAGCTTTTAAATGAACAGGTCCATTTTCAAGATTAAATCTGCAGACTTTAAGAAGAAAGAGTGGATCAGCAGATTGTTGAATAGGATTATCGGGAGTAAAAGCAACAAATTGATAAGGGGCGCCGGATTTTTTAAGTGCTGTCCATATATTATTTTGTGCCCAATAGGGGATTAGAAAGAGAACGCAAACATGAACGATAATAGCGCCAATGATTGCAAGAAGGGCGATATAAATGAATCTAGTCACAATTTATTTGTCCTGATGGAATTTGTTCTATTGATGGCATTGTAAGCTTTTGTAATGCCGTTGCAGAGATGATTGAGGTATCGTATAAGGTAAGAATAAGCCCGAATTCTTTTTGACTAACTGTTGCAAGCCAATTGCCGGCTTGCGGTGTAGGTGAAATATTGATGTGTAATGAGCCATCACGCTCATAAGTAACAGCGTTCGTATGGAGTTCAAAAGGTATTTCTTTGGATGAAGTATAGGGCTTTAGGGATTTGTCAGCTGTATAAAGGGTAAAAAAACGGGTTTCAGGGATGGTTCCTTTGAGCAAATAATGACAGCGAGAGTGGAGTGAACGCCCTTGGTTATCTTGCCAAATCTGGAATTGAATACCTTCAGTACGTCCGAGTGAAACAATGCCTTGTTTAGCGGTGCGGGCGCGGGTATAAGGATCCATATTGGCGGTTCCCATTTGTGGATAAGCACTCCATTTTCCAATTCTAAAGAGTCCAAAATGATGAAAGGAATTGAGTACATAATCGACACTCAATTTTCCACATAAAATAGAAAAAGCGAAGATAAAAAAGAAAATGGTGATATTAAAAAACATCATAGAATATTTTGAATTCAAAATGTTGAATCTCCAGTTGTTTTCATCTTCAAAGAAATTGCAGATGGTTTTTTCAGATCTTTGTTAATCAATCGCACAATATTCAATGTTTCAGGAGAAAGCGTAGAGGGTGTTGGGGGAAAAAATTCAGAATCTACATGGGAGGAAAGTATTGGGGGATGATAAGGAAGAAGAGAATCTTTAACACCATAGAGTTGTTTGAGCATAATATTTTGGTGTGCAGCAAGCATGATGCGATGCCATATCATGGCAGGAACTCCACCCCCAAAAGCACGATTCATCGGTGAAAAG
Organism: Bartonella sp. TT67HLJMS; assembly: GCF_042193375.1. Lineage (NCBI taxonomy): Bacteria > Pseudomonadati > Pseudomonadota > Alphaproteobacteria > Hyphomicrobiales > Bartonellaceae > Bartonella > Bartonella sp. TT67HLJMS. The sequence goes on along the minus strand of NZ_JBHILP010000002.1, from coordinate 48,673 downwards.
TTATCATTTCCCATCCATACCGCTCCAGTATAATTGCCTGTAAAGCCAACAAACCAAGCATCACGATAGGATTGTGATGTTCCAGTTTTCCCAGCGACAAGAGTCATAGGCAGAGCAGCACGCTTACCAGACCCTCGTGTTGTGACACCCACCATCATTTGGTTCATATAGGCAGCTGATTGTCTGCTGAGAACTCGGTGTAACTTATTTCCGTTATGCTCGAAATCCCATACCACATGTCCATCGATTGTTCTGATTTGCGTGAACCCATGACGATTACCAGCTATCCCGCCATTCGCAAAGACATTAAAGCCAGTTGCTTGATCCATGGGGGTCATGTTGGAAGTGCCAAGAACCATCGTTTTGTGTGATAAAATATGCGCGTTAATCCCCATATTCTTGATGAGATCTATAATGGGTTGGGTATCGCGGTGAAGATATTGATAGGTGAGATACACAGGGACTGTATTAATGGAAAAAGCTAAAGCTGTTGCTAAATCAATTTTCCCCAAATAACGACCAGAATTATTTTTTGGTGTCCACCCCCCCCAATTGATGGGAGCATCTAAAACGATTGTTGAGGGAGACAGTCCGTGTTCTAGTGCGGTTGCGTAAACATAAGGTTTGAATGAAGAACCAGTTTGCCGTCCGCCTTGTGTCGCTCTGTTAAATTGGCTCTTTTTATAATCTAGTCCTCCAACAATTGCGCATACGGCACCGTTATTATCGAGTATAACAGTGGCAGCTTGTGTTACGCGATATTGTTGACCATATTGATGTAAATGATATGCAATTGATTCTTCTGCTGCTTTTTGAATATTTGGATCAAGGGTCGTTTGAATAATTAAACTATGGCTTGGAAGTTGATTACGCATTTTTTTGACTTCCTCGAATGCCCAATCAAGAAAATAATCAGCCTGATTATTTTCTATTTGGGGAAGTGCCCTAGCAGGGTGGCGATGCGCATTGATAATCTGGCTCTTCGTCATAAAGCCACTATTAACAAGATTAGAAAGGACTACATTGGCACGTGTTTGAGCAGCAAAGAGATGACTATGAGGAGCATATTTTGTTGGAGCTTTAAAGAGCCCTGCTAACATAGCAGATTCACTTAAAGATACATGACGTATGTTTTTTCCAAAATAAAATTTTGCAGCTGCTGCAATACCAAAATTGTTTCCTCCCATATAGGCGCGGTCAAGATAAAGTTGCAAAATCTGTTTTTTGCTAAAATTTGCTTCTAGCCAAAGAGCAAGATAAGCTTCTTTGATTTTACGTGTTATGGTTCTCTCGTTTGTTAAGAATAAATTTTTAGCCAATTGTTGTGTGAGAGTTGAACCACCTTGCACTACACCTTTAGCTTGCATATTTTGTGAAATTGCTCGTGTAAGTCCTTGAAAATCAATACCCCAATGATCGAAAAAACGACGGTCTTCTGTAGCAAGAACCGCTTTAATGACAGTGTCAGGCATTTCTTCAACGGGGACAGAGATCGCCGGCAGTGCACCACGGTGTCCAATGGAATTTCCATAGCGATCTAGAAAAAGAATGGAAAAGTTTTTAGGAGAAGACCAATCTGTTTTGGTCAGTTCAAAAACAGAAATGCCCAAAATAGTGAAAAGAGTAAATCCCATCAACCCTAATGTCAGTATTTCATCGAGAACTTCAACGATAAAACGTTTCCATCCTTGAAGATGAAAATTTTGTGAGATGATTTTTGCCTTTTTCCAGAAAAAACTGTTAGCAGAACGAATGTGATAAAGCGCTGTATCTAATCGTGCGTCTAATTCAATGAGAGCAGGACTGTGAAATGGCTTACGGTGTTGCCTTTTCTTTTTTTTAAAAAAATCAAACATTTAAAGAGAGCCTATGGCAAAGAAATACAACCAAACAAATCTACAATAATTATATGGAGTAGAAGTATTTTTTTGCTATAGTGCTAACAGAGAAAGAGTTGATTTTAGAATTATTCATTTTTCGTAAGGTAGTGTATTAAGATTTTATTATTTTATCTAATAAACTTTATTCTCATTATTAAAAATATTTTATTTTGAGTTTTTTAAAATTTAAAGTAATGTTAATGCATTCTTCTGTAAGATAGAGGATAAATTATTTCCATTTGTGATTTTTAAATCGACCCAAAAAAACCATTATTTCTTTTATCCTTTATCAAGGAAGAGAAGAGGTGGGTTATTGAAATATTTATGATGAAAAAAAAATTCTTGTTCGTAATAATAGCAGCTTTTTTAGGAGCAGATTCTGTTCTAGCTTCTGGGTGTGCTGAAGTAGGTAAGAAGGTTGCTGCGCAAGAGAGCGGGGTTCTCGTCCGTTCAAACCCAGTTGTTCAGGATGGAAAGGGCATGTGTGCAATTGTGATTGTTGTACCAGCCCGTAATGGGGAAAAGTTACGTCGTGTTGAGTTTTTTGTTCCTGCTGATTAGTCTTTGGCAGATGGTGTTGTGATGCGTATCTTAATCGTTGAAGATGATCGGAATCTTCATCATCAATTAGCAGAAGCTGTAAGACGTGCAGGATATGTTTCCGATAGTGCTTTCGATGGTGAAGAGGCTTATTTTTTAGGGAGCACAGAGTCTTACGACGCGGTGATACTTGATATAGGTTTACCGTATATTGATGGTATTCGTGTTGTTGAAAAATGGCGTCAAGAAGGGCACACCATGCCTGTTTTAATGCTAACGGCGCGAGACCGTTGGTCTGATAAGGTGCACGGTATTGATGCTGGGGCTGACGATTATGTTGTGAAGCCATTTCATTTGGAGGAAGTGATGGCGCGTTTACGAGCATTAATTCGTCGCGCTACGGGACATGCGACAAGTGCATTATGTTGCGGAAATGTTTTGTTGGATACGAAGACGTCTCGTGTTTTTGTGGATGGTCAGTTGATTAAACTAACATCTTATGAATTCAGACTGCTTTCGTATCTCATGCATCATTGTGACAGGGTCATTTCAAGAACAGAGCTTACTGAACATCTTTATGATCAGGATTTTGATAAGGACTCGAATACGGTGGAAGTCTTTGTAGGTCGGTTACGGAAAAAGCTTGGAGTGGATTTGATTGAAACTATTCGAGGAATGGGGTATCGCGTGAGAACGCTAGGTGATTAATGAATACTTTCGAAGAGAATAATTGGTGTAGGAGGTTCTTTTTTGTAATTACTCGATCTCTCAGTTTACGTGTTATGGTCTTATCAACATTATGGGTTGTTATTTCTCTTTTATCGATTTCTGCAGTAAGTATTTTATTTTATAAACGTTCAACTGAACAAAGCCTAGAGCGTATTCTTTCTGCTCAACTCTACAGTCTTATTGCAACAGTGACGGTGTCATCGGAAGGTACTTTGAGAGGAGGGGCTGGGATTGATGATATTCGTTATTCTGATCCAACAACAGGATGGTATTGGGAAGTTGTTGCGATATCCCATAATTTAAAAGGAAGATTGACATCCCCCTCATTGGGAACAGGCGAGATATTTACACCAAGTGATGTTGATATACCTTTTGACAATAAGTTCTTTCGCTCTTATCGGATAAAGGGGAACAATGGTCAAAAGCTACAAGTGATTGAGAGTGATGTTGTTCTTGATAATGAAAATCATATTGCACGTTTTCGGCTTGTTGGGAATATCGATGAAGCTCATGCCCAGGTAAAGGAATTTAAGCGAACTTTGCAAATTTTTCTTTGGAGTTTTGGTATCGGGAGTGTCCTTATTAATATTGCTATTATTTTCTTTAGTTTTCAACCGTTGAAGCTTATTCGACGCGCATTGAATGATATTCGCGAAGGAAAAGTTCACTATGTGAATACGGATTTAGTAAGCGAAGTAATGCCGCTTGTACAAGAGATGAATGCTCTCATTAATAATAATCAGCGTATTATTGAGCGATTTCGCACACAGGTTGGTAATCTTGCGCATTCATTGAAAACGCCTCTATCCGTGATTATGAATGAGACAGATAAGATGCGCGGAGAAAAGGCTTGTTTGTTGAGGGAGCAAACGCAAATAATGCAAGCTCAAATCAATCATTATCTTCAGCGTGCGCGGATTGCAGCACAATGCGATAGTATTGTCTATCATACGTCTGTTCGCAGTGTGCTTGAACGTTTAGTGCGAGTTATGAAAAAGCTTAATCCTGAAAAACAAATTCAATTTATTATGGATGTTGATGATATTGTTTTTTCTGGAGAGAAGGAAGATTTAGAAGAAATTATAGGGAATTTGATTGAAAATGCTACTCAGTGGTCTCGAGCAAAGGTTTTGATCTCTTGTTGTTTAGAAGAAAATGTTGAAGAAACAGAATATTTTAGTATCTTTGTAGAAGATGATGGCCCTGGTTTAACAGAAGACAAAATGGAGGAAGCATTAAAAAGAGGGCGGCGGTTTAATGAAAGTAAACTAGGGGCAGGTTTAGGGCTAGCAATTGTTTCAGATATGGTCAGTGAATATGGTGGCAAGCTCTTTTTATCACGTTCTGATTTGGGTGGGTTGTATGCAAAAGTTTTATTACCTAAGATGGGAGAATAACATATTTTCGCCTTAAGCAAGAAATGTCTATAAAGTTTGTAAAGCAGTATTTTCAGATAATACATAAAGAGTAGGGAAACATTGTTTTTAGTTCCTTTGTTTAATTGATATATATAAGAAAAATGGACAATAGATTTTATAATATTTTCCATGAAAAAATGAATTTTTATCAATTCACATCACTCTTCTCATGAAGATGGTAAAATGTAAGCGAGTCATTCTCTGTGCGTATTGGAAAAAAATGATATGCTCTTATTAATTTTTGCAGCATTTTTTCTGACTTTTCTGGCAAGTGTTCTTTTTCTTTCACTACGTTTTGACGATGATATAAAGAAAGAATGGAAAGTTCAAACCGTGGATGGCTATAGAAGTCATAAGCATACGATTGAGTTTAACAAGCTTTATATGCATAATAAAAAAAGAAATATTCTTAAGGCTTTAAGTATTTTATTTGTTCTTCTTATGACATGGAATATTTATGGTCTGACAGGCAGTCCAGAAGTGAAAAGTTATTTTTTTAGCGAATTAATGGATAAGGATCCTAAAACTCTTAGTAAGCAAGAAAAGCTTATTCGTTTACAAGTGCTTTTTTTCCGTGCACCTCATGATGGCAAGCTAGCAGATGCGTTAGCGGTAGGGTATCTCGAAGAAAGCCTTTTTCAAGAGGCTGTGAATACTTATTTAGACGCACTTCGTTTGAATGGAGAAACAGCTCCAAGGCTTGTAGGATATGGTTTAGCATTGGTTGGTTATGAAGGGGGAGTGATAACACAAGAAGCACAAAATGCTTTTCAAAAAGCAGCAGATTTAGCGCCAACAGATTTTTATCCACGTTTATTGTTGGCCGATGCATTGCATCAAGCAGGAAAAACTGCGCAGGCAGTGCAATTTTTACAAAGCTTTCTTGATACAATGCCTGAAAATTTTTCAGGACAATCACGTGTAAAAAAAATGATGATTCAGTTACGTGATTTATCGAGTGAGCATACAAAGAAAAGCAATCATCGCCAATTGAGATGATGAAATATAAAGGGAAGTGCTGTTTAGAAAGACAAGAGAAGTAATCTCTTAGAAGTAGGTGTTTGTGAAGAAGATTAAGGAATAGAAATGAAGAATGTAAAGAGCGCGATATAAGTGGTTATAGGTTAAATAAAAATTGGTTGTAAAACTAAAAAAGGAAGAAAGATATTGATAAGTTTGTTAGCAAAGGTGAGGTATTGGATAAAAAGTTGCACCTATGTAGAAGATGTGCAAAGCTCTTAAAAAAATAAAATATTGATACTTAATTATAACGTATTTAAATTTTTTTCGTAGAGTGTCTATGAAAAGTCAATCTTTAAAGAATTCTTCTTCGTTGAAGGTTATTTTAGAGCAGCGAAAAAAAAGGCGCTTGCTGATCATATTATTATGTTGTTTGGTTATGACAATTGCAGCAAGTCTTATAGTATATGCAATGCGTCATGCGGTCAGTTTTTTTAGAATGCCCTCTGAAATTACAAGAGAAGATATTTTAACAGGGCGCCCTTTGCGTTTGGGTGGCTTTGTTGAAAAGGAAACTGTTCAATATGTTGGAGAGAGAGGCGTTATTTTTTTTGTAACGGATAATAAAAAACATGAAAAAGTGGTTTTCAACGGTGCCTTACCGGATCTTTTTCGGGAAGGTCAGGGGGTGATTGTAGAAGGGCATTTCGATAAACAGGGTTTTTTTATAGGGACACGTATTTTAGCAAAACATGATGAAACTTATATGCCTAAAGAAACAGCTGATCGTTTGAAAAAACATTACGGTATGGAGAAATAATTCGATTGTGCTTGTCGAACTGGGTCATATTTTTTTAGCTGCAGCATTTTCAGTAAGCTTATTAGGGGCGTTCTTACCTGCTTTAGGTGTTTGGTGGAGAGAGCGTTTGTTAATGCAAACAGCTGTTCCTCTAACATATATCACTTTTACATTACTGCTTTTATCTTTTTTAGTGATAATTTATGCTTATGTTGTATCTGATTTTTCTGTTTTGAACGTTGTTGAAAATTCTCATTCAGAAAAACCGATGCTCTATAAAATTACAGGTGTTTGGAGCAACCACGAAGGCTCTATGTTGTTATGGGTTTTAAGTCTTGCTTTTTTTAGTGCATTGATGGCCTTTTTTAGCCAACATTTTCCAGAAGATTTTAAGACGCTTGTTTTAATTTGCCAAAGTTGGATTACAAGTGCTTTTCTTTTATTTATTCTTTTTGTATCCAACCCATTTTTACGTGTGAATCCACCAGCATTACAGGGAAATGGTCTCAATCCTCTTTTACAAGATATCGCATTAGCAATTCATCCACCGCTACTTTATTTAGGTTATGTCGGTTTTTCACTTTGTTTTTCTTTTGCCGTTGCGGCATTGATTATGGGACATGTTGATAGAATTTGGGCGCGTGGGATTCGTCCATGGCTTTTACTTTCTTGGTGTTTTTTGACATTGGGTATTATGGTTGGCTCCTATTGGGCTTATTATGAGCTAGGATGGGGGGGCTATTGGTTTTGGGATCCTGTTGAAAATGTTTCGTTTATGCCTTGGCTTTCAGGAACGGCTCTTTTACATTCTGCTCTTGTTCTCGAAAAACGAGAAATATTGAAAAGTTGGACTTTGTTTTTAGCGCTGCTTACTTTTTCCCTTTCTCTGATGGGAACTTTTCTTGTGCGTTCGGGGCTTTTAGTTTCTGTTCATAGTTTTGCTGTTGATCCAGCACGGGGGCAAGCAATTCTTGCGCTTTTATTTTTTTTTACGGGAGCGGCTTTTCTTCTTTTTGCTTTGCGCACTCCTATTTTAAAAACAGGAATTTTTTTTCAACCAATTTCACGTGAAGGGTTTATTGTTTTAAATAACTTGTTACTTACAACAATAACAGCAACAGTATTGATTGGTACGCTTTATCCTTATTTTATTGAGATATTAACAGGACAAAAAATTTCTGTAGGGGCTGCTTTTTTTAACCTTACCTGTGGACCGCTAATGGTTTTGTTGTTGTTGTTTGTTCCGTTTGGGACAATGATGGCATGGAAACGCGGTGATTTTCTTGCAGTTTTTGAACGGTTATGGTTTGTTTTTGTATTGGTTGGTATCGTCTGTTTTATAATATTTTATGCGACATCTTTGCGTGATATTTTTGCAGTTTTAGGGATTGGGCTTTCAGCATTTGTTTTTTTAGGCAGTTTAGCGGATCTATGGGGAAAGAGTGGATATGGCAAGAGAGCTTTTTCAGTACGCGTTAAGAGATTTCTTGGATTGCCATGGTCTACTTTTGGTGCAGCAATAGCACATATGGGGTTAGGTGTTACATTATTTGGTATTGTTTGTGTGGCAAGTTTTGGGCAAGAACGTATTTTAATCATGAACGTAGGGGATAGGGTGACGATAGCGGATAAAACGCTTCATTTTGATGCAGTGTATGATGGTGTTGGTTCGAATTATTCGGCAATGGAGTTTTATTTTAAAATATATGAAAATAAAAACATTGTGGGTCATGTAACAGCCTCAAAGCGATTTTATTCAAGCCAAAATACATCAACAACAGAAGTTGGTCTTCAAAATTATGGCTTATCGCAGCTATATATTGTACCAGGACATACCGATAATCGGGGTCTTGTTGTACACATATGGTGGAAGCCTTATGTAATATGTATTTGGTTAGGGGCATTCATGATGGCTATAGGCGGATGTCTTTCTCTTCTGGGATATTGGTTTCGCATTGGCATGTACAATAGGGTACTGCTTGCTTTAAATTTTTGGAAAAAACATTGAGATGAAAAAAAATCTTTGGATTTTATTTTTTTTAATTGCAACATTTCCTTTTCGATTAGCAATAGCAGTAGAGCCGGATGAGATTTTAAAGGATAAGGTTCTTGAAGCGAGAGCACGCCATATTTCATCACATTTACGTTGTCCGGTTTGTCAAAATCAATCAATTGATGATTCAGATGCTGCTCTAGCACGTGATTTACGGCTTTTAATTCGGGAAAGGCTAAAAATGGGCTATAGTAATCAGCAAGTCACTGACTTTCTTGTTGAACGATATGGTGAATTTATTCTCTTGAAACCACCATTGAATAAAATAACTTGGTTTTTATGGTTTTCGCCTTTGATTATTATCATCATTGGCGCAAATATCATATTTTTTCACTTAAAACGGAATAATCATGAGAAAATAATGAGTTATCTGAATGAAAAAGAACAGTCAAAAATGCCATTGCATTAAAAAAGATATTACATAAAAGAAAAAATCGGCTCATCTGCAATGAGCATACAATCTTATTATAATTATATTAGGGTATACTGAAACCTTACAAAACTTTAATAATTTAGACAGAAAACGGTAAGGTCTAGTATTTTATAAGTGATCGCAATTGGAATAAAGGTATGATTGAATAGGAGCATAGAGTAAATGGTTAAAAAGGCTTTCTTTAAAACGTTTGTCGCAGTGAGTTTTTCTGCGATATTGGAAAGTGCACTGTTTTTTAGTGGATGTACATCAAGCTTGTTGATGACAAAGGCTCATGCAAGTTCTGTATTTACTTCGTTAATGCAACAACAGGGATTTGCCGATATTGTTGCTCAAGTGAAACCAGCAGTTGTAGCAGTACAAGTAAAGAGCAATAAAAAGAAAGAAGATAGGTTCTTTAGCAACTTTTTTAGTGGTCCAGGGTTTGATCAATTACCAGACCAGCATCCTTTGAAAAGATTTTTTAAAGAGTTTTATGATTTTGATAAACCTAAAAATAAATTTCCCCACCAATCACGGAGACTCCGTCCTATTGCTTTTGGATCGGGTTTTTTTATTTCGTCTGATGGTTACATTGTAACCAATGATCATGTGATTTCTGACGGAACAAGTTATACTGTTGTTCTTGATGATGGTACAGAATTGAACGCAAAGCTTATTGGGAAAGATCCCAAAACCGACCTTGCCGTGTTAAAAGTAAGTGATAAAAGAAAATTTTCCTATGTTGATTTTGGTGATGATTCAAAGCTTCGTGTTGGGGATTGGGTTGTTGCCATTGGGAATCCATTTGGCCTTGGTGGAACTGTGACAGCAGGTATTGTTTCTGCACGTGGACGTGATATTGGCACTGGTGTGTATGATGATTTTATTCAGATTGATGCTGCTGTTAATAGAGGAAACTCTGGTGGTCCAACGTTTGATCTTAATGGAAAGGTTGTTGGGGTTAATACAGCAATTTTTACTCCTTCTGGAGGAAATGTTGGGATTGCTTTTGCTATTCCGGCAGCTACTGTAAAACAGGTTGTACAACAACTTATTGAAAAAGGTTCAGTTCAACGTGGTTGGTTAGGTGTTCAGATTCAGCCGGTAACAAAGGAGATTTCCGATTCAATAGGTTTGAAAGAAGCCAAAGGTGCTTTGGTCACTGATCCGTTAAAAGGACCGGCAGAAAAGGCTGGTATTAAAGCGGGAGATGTAATTATTTCAGTGAATAATGAAAAGGTTGCTGATGCACGTGATCTGGCGAAACGTATTGCAAATATTAAACCAGGAGAAACGGTAACCATAGGGATTTGGAGATCAGGTAAGGAGGAAAGTATCAAGGTTAAACTCGCTTCAATGTCTGAAGATGAAAGTAAGAAGGAGGCTTCAAAACATTCAAATGAACGGGGTGATTTAGATGAAACATTGGAAGATTATGGTCTGATTGTTATACCTTCTGATGATGGTATAGGGGTTGTCGTAACGGATGTCGATACCGATTCAGATGCTGCAGATAAAGGGATACGCCCTGGTGATACCATTGTGACAGTAAATAATAAACCGGTTAAAAAAGTCTCTGATATTGTTAGCACAATCAAAAATGCTCAGCAGTTAGGACGAAAGGCTATACTCTTACAAGTGCGAACAAATGATCAAAATCGTTTTGTTGCTCTTCCAATTTTGAAAAAATAAGGCTTTAGTTGTAGGACAAATGTTTATTAAATGTTTGTCCTACAACATAATAAAATAATGGAGATACGTTTTATGAAGATACTCGTTATTGAAGATGATCATGAGACGGGGCATTATCTCGAAAAGGCTTTTTTAGAAGTAGGGCATTCTGTTGATGTTGCTTATGATGGGGATACGGGGTACGCTTTAGCGACCACGGAAAATTATGACGTTATGGTTGTTGACCGAATGCTTTTGCATCGTGATGGTCTTTCTATTATTGCTGAATTGCGCGCTAAAGGCAATGAAACACCGGTTCTTATCCTGTCGGCTTTAGGGCAAGTTAATGATCGTGTAACGGGGTTGCGTGCAGGGGGAGATGATTATTTGACAAAGCCTTATGCTTTTTCTGAACTTCTTGCGCGTGTTGAAGTTTTACAACGGCGGAAAAATCCTAAAGAAGCAGAAACTGTGTATTGTGTAGGTAATCTTGAACTTGATCGGTTAGCACATACGGTAAAGCGGGGTGATCGAAACATCCTATTGCAACCACGAGAGTTTCGTTTACTCGAATATTTGATGCGCTATGCGGGGCAGGTTGTTACACGCACTATGCTTTTGGAAAATGTTTGGGATTACCACTTTGATCCACAAACGAATGTCATTGATGTCCATATCTCCCGTTTGAGAGCCAAAATTGAAAAAGATTTTGATGTTCCCCTTCTCCATACTGTGCGTGGAGCTGGATATATGCTGAAAGCACCAGATAACAAAGCATGAATCGTTTGATTAATATAATGCGCACGACGGCGCTAAGGCTTTCAGCACTTTATATTTTATTGTTTGGATTGGTGGCAACAGGGCTTTCTATTTATATGACGGCATTTTCTGCTTCATTGTTAACAGAGCAAACTGAACAGGCTTTACATGAAGAATTAAAGTATATTGAAAATGCTTATAATTATGGGGGATTATCCTTATTAATGCGCACTATTGATTATCGTTCAAGACAACCAGGAGCATTTCTTTATCTTGTCACGGATTCTATGGGGCGTATTTTAGCAGGAAATGTAGCACGTATTGAATTAGGTCTTTTGAATCAGAGTGGTTTTATTTCTACCTCTTTTTTGTATTCCCGTTTTGGAGAACATGGCAAAACAAGTGAACATCGCGCTTTGGCGGTTATTGTTGATTTACCTAATGCTATGAAGATTCTTATAGGACGCGATTTGGATGAGCCAGAACGTTTTGCAGTGGTTATTCGTAAAGCTGTGATCATTGCACTTGCTGCAATGGTTGGAGGCGCTTTACTTATATGGTTTTTTGTTGGAAGGAGAGCTTTACAAAGGATTGATCATGTAACGGCTGCATCACAGCGCCTGATGGATGGTGATTTTAGTGGGCGTTTACCTGTTTCTGGAGTAGGGGATGAGTTTGATCGATTGTCAACTAATCTTAATGTTATGTTAGACCGCATTGAAGAGTTAAATATTGGTTTACGTCAAGTATCAGATAATATTGCTCATGATCTGAAAACGCCGTTAACGCGTCTTAGAAATCGCGCTGAAGAGGCGCTTTCAGGAAATAAGACAAAGCTTGAATATCGTCAGGTCCTTGATAGGGTTATTACAGAATCAGATCAACTTATTTGTACGTTCAATGCGATTTTAATGATTTCACGTATTGAGGCCAGCAGTGCAATTGAGCATCTTGAAATGATGAACATGAAACTGATCCTTGAAGATGCTGTTGAGATTTACGAACCGTTTGCTGAAGAGTCAGGTGTTTTACTTCGGTTGGGGAATATATTTGATAAAGAGCTTAAGTTGAATCGTGAGCTTGTTGCACAATCAATTTTTAACCTTATAGATAATGCTATTAAATATGCGTCTAAAGGTGAAAGGAAAGCGGAGGTTTGCTTATCAATGGAATATCGTGATGAACATTTATTAGTTGTTGTGAGCGATAATGGACCAGGAATAGCAGAGGATAAACTTGAAAAAGTGACAGAACGATTTGTTCGTCTTGAAGAAAGCCGCACACAACCTGGGTTTGGGATTGGTTTAAGCATAGCAAAAGCAGTTATGAAGCTTCACGGGGGTGAATTGTTACTTGAAAATGCAAATCCAGGGCTTAGGGCTGTTTTGTTATTTCCTTAAAAATATTTTTCTTCACTTTTCTCTTTTCATACGTAACAACTATTTTAAAAGTATAAAGCAATAGAAAGGAAGGCAAAATGCTTTTCAAGGGAGCGCAGACGAAACAAGCTTTTTTAAAAACACAGCTTCTCCCTTTACGCCCTCTCGATAAAAGTGGTTCCCAATGGTTAAAAGACATGGAAGAACAAGCAAGGAAAGAAGGTTTAGAATCGCTTGTTTCCCTTATTTCAGAGAGTGGAACGCAGATTGATTTTATCAGTTCAGTTATGACCTTATCTCCTTTTTTGCGTGAGGTTTTAATTGCCAATCCATCATATCTTAGTGCTTTATTGAATGTTGATATAGAAACAAGGCTGAGCGAAATTATAGATGATATTACGGCTATTGATAAGGATGAAACTATAAATGAAACTTCATTGATGGCTGCTTTAAGGCGCAAAAAACGAGAAGCGCATGTTCTCATTGCTTTAGCTGATTTGAGTGGTGTTTTTACTTACGAAGTTTCATGTGCTTGGTTGACACGTTTGGGTGAAGCAGCATTAAGTGTAGCGCTGCGTTTTCTATTAAGAGAAGCGCATGATCATGGTAAGATCAATTTATTAAGCCGTGAGAATCCAGAAAAAGACTGTGGTTTAATTATTTTAGGGATGGGAAAATTAGGAGCAGGGGAACTTAATTATTCTTCTGATATTGATCTTATTGTTTTCATTGATGAAACATCACCTCATATTGGTAATCTTTCTGAAAGTGTTGACGTATTTTCTAAAATGGTACGCCGATTAATCCGTATCATTCAAGAACGCACTGCGGAAGGATATGTTTTTCGTCTTGATTTTCGGCTTCGTCCAGATCCAGGATCAACTCCTTTGGCCTTACCAGTAAGGACTGCCTTGCGGTATTACGAAGGGCGTGGGCAAAATTGGGAACGAGCAGCCATGATTAAAGCACGTCCAGTTGCTGGCGATAAGAGGGCAGGTTTTAACTTTCTTAAAGAGCTTTTTCCCTATGTGTGGCGGAAATATTTAGATTACGCTGCTATTGCTGATATTCATTCGATCAAACGTCAAATTCATGCGCATAAAAATTACGGTCAAATTGCAGCTTATGGGCATAATATAAAGTTAGGTCGTGGCGGTATTCGTGAGATTGAGTTTTTTGTTCAGACACAACAGCTCATTGCCGGTGGGCGTTTTCCTCAATTACGTGGACGTCAGACAGTGGCAATGTTAGCAGAACTTCACACGCTTGGTTGGATCAGTGAGAAAACAAGAAATAGCCTTATAAAAAGTTATGCTTTTCTTCGAAATGTGGAACATCGTATTCAGATGCTTTGCGATGAACAAACACACCTTCTTCCAAATGATATTGCTCAATTCACGAGTGTTGCCTATTTAATGGGTTATCAGGACAGTAGCAGTTTTATCCGTGATTTATTAAAAACACTGCAGGTTATTGAAAAACATTATGCAGCACTGTTTGAGAATGAGCAAGAACTTGGTTTAGAAATTGGTAATTTAGTTTTTACAGGTGAAGAAGATGATCCGGAGACATTAATAACGTTAAGCCGTTTAGGCTTTGAAAGAGCAAGTGATATTTGTCGTATTATGCGTACTCTCCATTGTGGTCGTTATAAAGCAACGCAATCAGCCGAAGCACGCGAGAGATTAACGGAATTAACACCAGCTCTTTTGAAAGCTTTTGGTGGGACAAAACGAGCTGATGAGGCGATGTTGCGTTTTGATAGTTTTTTACAGGGCTTACCTTCAGGAATTCAGCTTTTTAGTCTTTTACAGTCTAATCCCTCTCTTTTGGATATGCTTGTCCTTATTATGGGTGCTGCTCCACGTCTTGCAGAAATTATTACACGCAGATCCCATGTTTTTGATGGAATGTTAGATCCGAATATTCTTTCAGAATTACCAACAAAAACGTATTTAGAAAAACGGCTTGAATATTTTCTTGAAAATATTCTTTCTTATGAGGAAATTCTCGACCATTTAAGAATTTTTGCAGATGAACAACGTTTTTTAATTGGTATTCGAATTTTGAATGGTGCAATTACAGGAGAAAGAGCGGGTTTTGCTTTTACTGCGCTTGCTGATCTTATGATTACAAAAACATTTGCTGCCGTTCAAGAGGAATTTTCTCGTCTTCATGGTAGTATTAAAGGGGGGCGTGTTGGCATATTGGGTATGGGGAAGCTTGGAAGTCGCGAATTAACAGCAGATTCCGATGTTGACCTCGTTTTGCTTTATGAACACGATGATGATGCAGAAATATCTGATGGAGAAAAGCCTCTTTATATCTCTCAATATTATACGCGTTTAGCACAGCGCCTCATTTCTGCTTTATCCACTCTTACAAGCCAAGGTGTTCTTTATGTCGTTGATTTAAGGTTACGGCCGTTAGGCAATAAAGGACCTGTTGCTGTTTCTTTTCCATTTTTTAAAAAGTATTATCGCCAAGAAGCATGGATATGGGAATATCTTGCTTTAACAAGGGCTCGAGGCATTGCAGGAGATCCTGATTTTTTACAAAAGCTAGAAAATGAAGTGTGTGCAATTATTGCTATTTCTCGTGATAAGAAGGAAGTTGCAAAAGAAGTATGTGAAATGCGTTCCTTGATTGCAAAAGAAAAGCCGCCAAAAAATCAATGGGATTTAAAAACGATGTCTGGTGGTATTATGGATTTGGAGTTTATTGCTCAATTTTCTCTTATTACGCATGTCATTGAGTTTCAAATTGGAGCAACAACAGCTGATATTTTAGATCACTTACCAAACAGTTTTCTTAATCAGTCATGTATTGCTGATTTACATTATGCCTATCATCTTTATACAAATTTGAGTCAAATTATACGGCTTTGCTTAAATGATTCTCTTGATCCCAATGATATGCCACCTGGATTAAGTGACCTTTTGTTAAATAGTGTTGGGGAACCTGATTTGCTTCGTGTTGAAAAATTAATTGCAGAAACTGGGCAATTAGTCTGTTCAGTTTTTACAAAAATTCTGAAACATTAAAATAATTCTATAAGAATAATAAAAATTATTAATTCGATTTTTATATATTAATTTTTGTCTTTTATTTCATTAAACGCTTGAGAGGGTTAGAGTGAAGTTCTCTACTGGTTTCTCAAGTGTGATGAAAAAATTTCTCTGTTAAATGTGCTATTCTAGGTGTCATTCTTTATACAAAAAGCGATGAGTGACGAGTTTAGTGAATGATATTCTTTATGAATCTTATCTCCTGTATATGATAAAAGCATATGGGTCATTTATTAAGCAGCGGTATATCAGATACATTTATGAATTAAGGGATATTCAACATAAGAATATATGCAAGAGTGTTTTTATCGTACATATTTATATAAAAACTTATAGAGATTATGTCTCATTACACTAATAATACCAAAATATTAAAATCAATATGATAAAAATCTTTATTGATTACATATCTCATTTTTTCAAAAAATTTACATTATAATTATTTGTATAATTGTGGATAATCATGATTAATATGAAGATATAAAAGCTAATATTTAATAATTAATGGAAATATAAAGCATATTTAATTTTTTTTATAATATTATTTATTAAAACTACTTTTATTTTTTTATAACTGTGTCATTTTTGCTATAGATTTTAAAAAAAAACTGTGAAACTATTTACTATTATTTATGTATCACATTAGCTTTTAAAGGAGCAATTATGATTACTAAGTATTTAGTCTCAACATCTATCTTTTCTTTAATTTCAATTTCTGTAGTACAGGCGGCGGATATCGTTACTCCTGAACAGCCTGTTCCTGTTATTGCAGCTCCTGCTTTTTCTTGGACAGGATTTTATCTTGGAGGACAGATTGGTAGCTTTTCAGGTAAAACAACTGCAAGTTATTTAAAAGATGAGACGGGGATATGGAATCCAATTGGAAAGGAGGATTTACCTAAACTTTCTGGTTTTATAGGGGGAGTTTATGCAGGTTCCAATATTGATATCGATAATGGTTTTATTATAGGTATTGATACGGATATTATGTGGTCTGATAAAAAGAGTACAAAAGATATTAATCGACCAAAAAAAAGTCAAACTGAAGAAGATTCTTCAGAAGAAACAAATCTAACAAGAGATTCTCATGAGGAGGATTCGACAATACCTATTGAAGCTGTACGCCATACTTTAAAACAAAAATGGGCTGGTGCTACGCGGGTGAAAGTTGGTTTTGCGATTGAGCGTGTGATGCCTTATGTTTCTGGAGGGATTGCTTATACGCAGCTTCAGAATATTTTTGGGTTAGTTGCTGACAGCAACAACAGAGCAGTTAATTTTTCTGATTGGTTGCATGATGAAAAAAAGACCATGATTGGTTATACCCTCGGAGGTGGTGTTGATTTTGCAATGACTGATAATGTTATTGTGCGTGCAGAATACCGTTATTCAGATTTTGGTAAAAAGAAGTTCGTGCATGATAAATTTGAAATGGGCTACAAAACAAACGATTTCCGCGTGGGTGTAGCTTATAAATTTTAATTTTTTGCAGAATTAAAAATTCAAAAGTCTCATTTTCGAATGAGGCTTTTATTGTTTAGATATGTTCTGGAAAAAATCCTTCACTCAAAAGAGCCACTATTTTATTCGAACAATACTTTGATTTGTAAATATAATTTACTTTTTTCATGTTAAGTGAGAGCCCCAAGTATCATAAGATTTTCTCATTTTAAACCTATACCATGTTGAACCAATCAAAAGCATGTTTTTTGTACGTCAAAGAAGGGAGAGCTGTGAGATAAAAAACATTAAAGAAAGAATAAAAATGCCTCTTATGAACCATCTCAAGTGCCAAAGGCTGTCGCTAGATTGGGGGGGGGAAGTGTGAGATTTGATACTAGTTTGTTTTTTCATAAATGTAAAGATGGTGCTACTAAATGGACTTATCATTACATCATTTATAGGTGCCGTGGGGAAATGGATTTGGGTGCTTTAAAAGATGCTTTTTTAACAAACCATGAATTGGCAACTTAATGGCGTTTTGTTTTATTTGAAATACCTTTCATACAATCGACTTTTCTGTTTTTCGTTATCGTAAAATATTTTATTTAATAACAAAAAAATCGCAAAAAAATTTCTAAAGTACGTAAAATTACATCATCAACATAACTCAATAATAATGAAAATTCATATTATAATTTTTATTATTACTAGATATTTTATGTGATGTTATAAAGTAATTTATAGGAAAAATAGATAGCAAATTAGAAATTTATCGAGGCATAAAAAACATTCTTACCTATGCCTGTTATCGAAATAGAATCTATTATTTTTTATAAATCTTGTAAATGTACAATAATAAATGTCGAGTGAAATAGGAGGGAATAATTTCAAATCTATTTACGATAAATCAATCAGCATCGTTTGTTTGTGAATTACAAGTAGGTTGGGTTATTGAAATTATATATTTTAGTTACTATTGTGATTTTTTAGTCATTGATTTTCAGGTATAGAAGCTGAATGAACTTCTCTATTATTCTATAAAATACCATCACTGTAGTGATATAAGGATTTTACGCATTAGATGCTTTTGGAGGAGTGTATGATAAAATTCAAGGCATGATTTGTGTGTAGAGCTTTGTGAAGTAAATTACATGCACAATTAGCAGGTGGAATCCGTGCGACAAGAATCTGGATTATTTATAGATCAGGTGTGGTAGAAATTTTCGTCCTTTAGGACGGGAAGGAAGTAGACCAATGAGTTTGTAAAGCCAGTTATATAAGAGGGGTAGCAGATGGAATTCTCTGAGAGAAATTGATTTATCGACAGAGAAAGTGAAACTTTGTCTTTTAAGGAGAAAAAGGGAAATAAAAATTATGATTTCCAAAGGGATATGAAATAAAAATATTTTCGTTTTTGGTTGTTTTGGCAACTATGAAGGTGTTTAAAGATTAATTGTTTCAGTACATGCAATCTCGTTTTGGGGGTTGATAATGCTATAACGTTGCAATTGGCAGTGCCATTGATTTTGTAAGCGTTCAATGGAAAATAAATTAAAGCCTGCGGGTGGTTTTTTATCACCAAAAGCTTGTGATGCGGAAGGAACACCAACAATAGGAATTTTTTTAATTGGTCCTTCAATGTAATTCAATGTGGGTAAATGAGTATGTCCGTGAAGAATAAGTTCGCAACCGTGATATTTGATAACGTCTAGAAAACGTTTTATATCTCGTAGTTTTTTATGCCAAGATGTTGCCTTGGGAAAGGGGGGATGGTGAATCATGACGACACGAAAAAGGTTACGCTGTGCTGCTTCCTTTAAAAAGAGCGGTAAAGTTTGCGCTTGCATTTTACCAAAATAACCAGAAGCTTGAAAAGGTGGTGTCGCGATGGCTGAAGAAGTTGCTATGATGGCGACATTTTTGCGAATGCGCATATAAGGAAAAAGAAAGGCGCTTTTTTGAGGGACATCACCTGTGATCCAAGGTTTAAAAAGAGTACATGCTTTTTGGAAAGCACCGCGGACATAGGCGTCATGATTTCCAAATGTCAAGGAAATATCTTGAGGTTGTCCTAAGTTAAGTAGCCAACGATGTGCTTGTTCAAATTCCTTATCTAGAGCAAGATTAACAAGATCACCAGAGATCACAAGATGATCAGGTTTTTTTTTGTTTAAGGCATCTATTAAAGTTTCTAGGACATTTGTTACCATTTGACTCTTACGTTTTCTTTGCCAATTCAGATAACCGGTAAGACGCTTCCCAGAAAGTTCAAAAAGGGAAGGTTGCGGGAGAGGGGAAAGATGTACATCCGATATATGGGCAAGATAAAACATAAAAGCTCGTAGAGTATTAAAAATGATTTAGAGAATAAGCATAAGATAAGTTGATACTTAAAGGCAAGAAGGATTGTAAAATGAAAAATAGCTTGTTGAAAATATGAGAAAATTCTTTGAAGAATTAACGCTGTATTGTATTTTTTATGAAAAGAACAACATAATACAACATATCATTCTTGGCAGCCGATATGTTTTTTCTATGATGGGATAGACTTTAAAATGATGGTCATAAAGTTTTAAGACTTTTAAACAGCTTTCATACGACCACACATTATCATAAAAAATCTAATTATTCAGTATAAAATGCAAAAGAATGTATTGTATTTATCAGGAATTTTTACGGTTTTTGGCTGCCATGTATTGCTTTTAATGGGAGATTTTTTCACGCAAAACAGAACGATTCAAGAGGAATATCCCAAATAAAGTATCATTGTGTTGTACATTCATATATTTGTTTTGAAGAAATATTTTCCAGTGCGCTTGATCGCATTTCACGAAAGTTCTCAATGCTATGAAAAGCCTCGTTTATAAGGCTTATTATGCGCCACCATTTTACATTTATACAAGGTGCAAAGTAAAACCATCATACTATTCCCTCCAAATTTTGTGAAAATCCTTGCTTTAAGAGGATTCATAAGAGGTACTTTACTCTTTTCTTCAAAGGTGTTTATTCATACAGATCTCTTTTAATGATGTGCAAGCGAGTGATTTTAATTAATTTAATATAGAAAGTATTACAAAAAAGAAAAATCTTACAGGGAATAATAACTCAATATGACAATAATGATAAATTATCATTATAGATCAATGTTTTTATCTAATTGTAAAAGACAAGAAAATACACAAAAAAATAAGCTGAATTTTAAGACTATTATATGAAATTTCAGATTTTTCAACGGCTTTCACGATACCACATGCTGCTCAACAGTAAAAGGCAAGCAAGCAGCGCCAAGAAACCAGAAAATATCGAAAAATAAAAGGTATTAATTAAACGGGTTTCTGTCGCTTCTTTCAGAACAATTGAATGTGCTGGAGAAGAAGACGGGTTTATTTTTGATTGAATCAGCTTGAATGGAGGAAGATGAATGTTTTCTTTTCCCTCAGGATGTAACCGTCCGATATAACCACCGGTGTGTTTAATAATGGGGGCTAGTTTTTCTTGTGTTGAAATTAAGTCAAACAATTCAAGATTATCGAGCATCCCTACAGAAGAAAGTATTGTTAAATCGCCATTTTTAATGGTAAAAATTCCTGTTTCATCAGTGGTCCCAGTTGCGCTGAAGAGACCTTCTTGCTCTTTGGTGAGAGTGATATGTTCTTTTTTTCCAGAGGGAAAGGTTATTTCAGCGGGTTCTGGATGGTCTTTTAGAGTTTGGCGGCGAATTGTTAAATGATGATGGCTGCTGGTTGCACTTAATTTTTCTTCCTCAAGCTCTGGTTCTTTCATGAGCCAATGGGCAATACGACGATAAAGAGCTGCATAAGGACCGCCGCCTTCGAAACCTCGTGCCCAAAGCCAACTTTCATCGGAGAGCAACATGCCTACACGTCCTTTACCAACATGCGCGAGAAGTAAAAGTGGTTGTTCATCGGCTCCTTTCATGAGGGCGATTCCGTTATTTATGTTTTGAATAGCAATTTGTCGCAACCATTGCCCCCATTGAGAAGCTGGAAGGTTAAGTGTTGCAAGGCCCCTTGTGACAGGATGGCGCTCACCTTCTTTGGTTAATGTGGGGCGAAAAGGCTTTTCAATAATAGTTCCATTGGGCAATGCCGGTAGAATGCTGATTAAAGGTGTTTTCGCAAGTGAGTTGTTTTTTGTAAATTCAGGTCCTGTTACCATCAGCAATGCCCCCCCCTTTTGTACATATTGGGCGATATAATCATAATAGATTAAGGGTAGAGCAGCAGAGTGCTGGTAGCCATCAAGGATGATGAGATCAAAGTTATTAATCTCTTCAACAAAGAGTTTTCTTGTCGGAAAGACCACCAAGGATAATTGGCTTAAGGGCGTATTATCTGCTTTGGTGGGAGGACGTAAAATAGTAAAGTGAACAAGATCAATATTGGAGTCACCTTTCAAAAGGTCTCGCCATGTCCGTTCTCCATTATAAGGAGCACCTGAAATAAGAAGAACGCGTAAATTTTCTCTGATTCCTTCAATGATTGTTATGGCGCGGTTGTTTTCAAAGCTTAGTTCACCTTTGTGTGGATCGGTTATCACTTGGATAATATTTTTTTCAGCATGAGGAAGGGTAATTTCAGTTTGAAAAATCACGCCAGGAGTTACAGAATAATGGCCAATGTCTTGTCCATTGACGCTTAGTGTAATATTTGCTTTCTGTGGTATTGTTTTTTTGGCGGGGCCTTTATCTTCTACCAAAATGGAGAGCGTTTGTGGTTTGTTGACAAGGGCAAAGCGTGGAGGAGAAATAAACTTGATTTGGCGATCAAATTCATCTGAGTGTCCTGTAATCAGAGCATTGAGAGGTGCTTTATGATGAAGGTCTGATAGGTCAGGGATGTCATGTACTTGTCCATCGGTGATAAAAATGGTTCCTGCATAACGAGAGGGCGGCACATCAGATACTGCTTGTGTTAAAGCATCAAACAAATTCGTTGAGGGCGCATACTGATTATCAGAAAGTTTTCCAGCTTCAATAAAGCGTGGTTCAAATTGTGGATAATGCGCCAATGCTTGCGTTAATTGCGCGCGCGCTTCATCACTGTCGTTTGTACGTGTTCCAAATGTTTGGCTTTTGCTGCGGTCAATGACAATACCTACTGTGCTTTTCAGTGGTTCGCGCTGTTCTTTTATGATCATTGGATTGAGCAAAGCAAGGATGAGGGCGCTTAATGCCATCAGACGAAATAAAGAACCTTGACGTTGCGTAACAAGACCAACAACGACAAAAAGCATCGATATTCCACTTAAGAACAGAATCCAAATGAGTGGTAAAAAAGGCTGAAAAGTGAAAAATGATATCATTGCCTTCTTTCTCTTTTAAAGCGTTCCAAGAGTGCTGGAACATGAACTTGGTCCGCTTTATAGTTTCCTGTAAGAACATAAAGGACAATATTTAAACCTGCACGAAATGCCCATAGACGTTGCATTGGATCATTGGGAACAAGGGGATATTTCCATGTCCCTTTTTCATCGAGTGCCCAAGCACCGGCAAAGTTATTGGCGGTGATGAGAAGAGAACTTACATTATCACCGCTAGCAAGAGAATTTTTATTTTTTTTGTTTGTTGATGAGGATTCAATCCATAAAGGTGAACCACGGTAGAGACCAGGAAAATCTGGCATAATATAAAAAGAACGTGCAACAACATGATCCGTTGATGCTGGCTCAATGGATGGAATATTTAACTCTTTTAAGATATCTCGTAATCGTTGCGTTTCTGGAGTGGCATCTCCTTCAAGATTAAGATTACTTTTTATCTGATCGCGTGTATCAAATAAAATCGTTCCCCCATGTTTCATAAAGTTATTTATTTTTTCAAGACTTTTGGGGGTAGGTATAGGACTCTTAACATCAATTGGCCAGTAAATAAGAGGATAAAAAGAGAGTTCATCTTTATCGAGATCAAGTGCTGTAACAGAGCCTGGGGTAAGCATTGTGCGCTCTGCGATAAATTGACTTAACGCTTCTAGACCACGTTTACTCGTTGTATCAATTTCATGATTATTGGTTATAACATAGGCAAGATGTGTTGCACCAGCAGCTTGTACACTATCATGATGATTTTCTTTCGTTTGTGCATGAAGAGTTGGATCATATGAAAACAAGACAATAAGACTTATAAAAGGGAGGAGAAACATATTACGCCGTTTCATGAAAGAAAAAATATCTCCCATCCATAAAATGAGAAAATTGTCAAAGGCGAATAATAAGATGGCTAATCCTAAAAGTGGACCGATAAGATTTTTTTCTTTTGTATCGTAAGATAAAGGGCTTTTATTAAGAGAAGTTGGCAATGATGATTGTTTCATCAAGTGCGACGAATGAGTTAAGAGATTGAGTGCATAAAAATCGCTTTTAACACCATAAAGTCCTGGGGGAGTATTATAGGAAGGATGGGGTGGATTTTGAGAGTCAAAGACCAGTGGAACAACATGAGAGGGCGGTACTTGTAATTGTCCGTCAGCGGTTATGGTTCGCCACGGGTTTTGTACCATTGTTCTTTTTTCTCTGTGTGTTAGGTTTGTGTTTTCGTTAGACCCTAATGTGATTAGTTTTTGCAACATTTGTGCAAAAAAGCCAGAAAGAGGAAGATTAGACCATGTGGGGTCAGGAGCAACATGAATGAGAATGAGGGTTCCTTTACCACGTTTTGCTGCGGTAATAAGAGGGGTTCCATCCGAAAGGCTAAGCCACGTTTTTTCAAAAAGATCTGGGGTTGGTTCTGCGAGGATTTGGCGCGAGACAGTGACATCTTCTGGGAAAGGAAGATCAAAGAAAAAGCTATTTTTTGCAAAAGGGGCAAGCTTTTGTGGTTTCGTCCAAGACATAATACTTCCAAGGAAACGTTGCCCCTGACGTAGCGGTATCGGAAGGAGACTATCATAATGTTCTGCACTACTGAGTTTTTCTCCTGCAAAGCGGATGAGTGTTCCCCCTTTATTCACAAAATCAGAAAGTTTTTTTTCTGCCTTTTCAGGTATGTTAACCATGTCGCTCATAATGAAAACAGATGGATTTTGTTTAAGCAAATAATCAATATCCGTTGAAAGCTCTCTTCCACCGGCGGTTATAAGCTGTGTATATTCCTGTAATGCTTTGATAATGTAATAAAATGGAGAAAGTAAAGGCTGTGCCATTTCATTGGTATCGGGTGATAGAAGAGCAACACGGCTTATCTTGTTATGGCTGTCTACCAAGAAGGTTGCAGCAGCATGGTTTTGATTATTCATTTTTATCCAAGCGATATCATTGCGTAGTTCAAGTGGTACATCAAAAGGAACAAGAGCTGTTGTTTCTCCTTCAGAGAAATTTTTCGTAAATTGACCGAGAAGTTGATTGTTTGAATCGTAGAGGTTGAGTGTAGCGGAAGTTTTGCCGTGTGTTGTTGAGCGGATAATACGCGCGACCATGCTTCCATCGTTATTTTCTACGGATGTTATGCCGATTAAATCGGAAATATCAGCCAAATACCATAAGAGTTTTTCAGGTTTTAATTCTTCAAGCAAAGCAAAAGCTTGCTCATCTTCATTTGTTTGTAATCCATCACTTAAATAAGCAACATCAAGAGGTTTTCCTTTGGTTATTTTTCTGAGTTTTTTCAGTGCGTGCACACGGTTGACAGGCCAAGGACGCGGTTGCAAATGCATTAAATGCTGTTTTATAATCTTGGCGGGTTGCGGCTCTATATTGGAGATATCATTTTCAGCCGTTGCAATAAGATAAATATTTTTTTGCTGTTTTTCTGCCTGAGCAAGGAGCATTTCAGCGATAGAGATGCGTTTTTTCCATTCTTTTACAGAAGCCCAACCATTATCAATAATGAGTGCAAGGGGTTGAGATCCGGAAAAGCTGATTGGTTTTTGATCCCACGTGGGGCGTGCTAACGCTATGATAACAAGTGCCGCTATGGTTAAACGCAACAAGAGCAACCACCAAGGTGTATGTTTTGCTGTTTCCTGATGATGAGTTGGTTTGGGTAAGAAGCGTAACGGAGGAAAAAGCTCTTTACGCGGAGATGGAGGAGTTACCCGCAACAGCCACCAAATAACCGGTAGGAACAAAAGCCCTAGTAACAGAAAGGGAGCAGCAAAACTCAAAGGGCCCTCCTTTTTTGCAATGGAGAGTCGCCCATTGTATTTGCAAGATGAAAAATGGTCTCTGTTAAAGGTTGATCCGTTGTACTAACGTGATAAGACCATCCTTGACGTGCGCAAAAATTTGCCAACTCTTGTCGCCTTGCGTGATATAGTTTACAATAGCTCTTACGAAGATCTTCTGCTTTTGTGGAAACATGTTTCTCTTTCGTTTCAGGATCAAAAAATTCTGTGTGACCTGCGTAGGGAAAGCTTTCTTCTGCGGGATCAGAAATTTCAATTAAATGAGCTGTCACCTGTTTTGTAGTTAAAACGGTTAAATGTTGGATGATTTTTTCAGGATAGTCGAGAAAATCACTCATTATAACGACATGTGAAAAGCGTGTAATCGTTGAAAAATCCGGAAATGAATTTTCATCTGAATGATTTTCTAAAGCAAAGGCTATTCGCTCTACGACATTGGATGTCATTGTGGGGGACATTAAGTTTGGAATAGCAATATGTTCGCCACTGCGAGCAAGAAGTGATGCTAGGGTAAGGGTAAGAATAATGGCATGATTACCTTTAGAGATTTTAGAAAAGCGCGAACAGTAATGCATTGATGCGCTTTGATCAGGACAGAGCCAAACGGTTTGTGTCATTTGCCATTCGTGTTCGCGGAGATATGTATTTTCATCACGCGCTGAGCGACGCCAATCAATGCGGGTAATGGATTCTCCTTCAACATAGGGACGAAATTGCCAAAAGTTTTCCCCATTACCGCGTTTGCGTTGTCCATGCCATCCGGTTATCAGTGTATTAGCGATATGACGTGCTTGTAAAAGGAAATATGGCATTTTGCCAGTATCCTTATGCAGTTCATTTGCCAGTGACAATGGAGGCTTTTGTAAAACTTTTTTGCCAATAGCCATTCAAAGAACATCTTTCACAAGGTTATTGATAATATCTTTTACAGTTACATCTTCAGCACGGGCAGAAAAATTAAGAGCCATGCGGTGTTGTAATACGGGATAGGCCAATGCTTCAACATCATCAAGTGATGGGGCTAAGCGTCCATAATAAAGAGCACGGGCGCGAACACAAAGTGAAAGGGCTTGTGATGCCCGTGGACCAGGTCCCCAAGAAACATAAGTATTAGCAAGGCTATTGTCTTTATGAGGGCGAGTTGAGCGGACAATTTTTAAAATAGCTTCGATCACATTTTCTGAAAGAGGCATTTTGCGAACGATATTTTGAATTTTTTGCAATTTTTTGGCGGACAAAATTGGTTTTGCATTTGATTTCTTTTCTTTTGTTGTTTCTAAAATGATCCGTCGCTCTGTTGTGAGGTCAGGATAGTCAATATCGATTTGCATCAAAAAGCGATCCAGTTGTGCTTCAGGAAGTGGATAGGTCCCTTCTTGTTCGAGAGGATTTTGCGTTGCAAGAACATGAAAAGGTTTTGGCAAATCATAACGGTTACCTGCAACAGTAACATGATATTCTTGCATAGCTTGTAAAAGGGCTGACTGTGTCCGTGGAGAAGCACGATTGATTTCATCGGCCATGAGAAGTTGCGTGAAAATAGGACCTTGAATGTATCGAAAAGAACGTTTACCGTCTTTATCGGAATCCATAATTTCAGAACCAATAATATCCGATGGCATTAAGTCAGGAGTAAATTGGATGCGTTTTTCATCAAGTCCTAAGACTGTTCCCAATGTTTCAACAAGACGTGTTTTTGCAAGTCCTGGAGCACCGACAAGAAGGGCGTGACCACCAGCAAAAATAGCGATTAAAGCATATTCGATTACCTGACTTTGCCCAAAAATAACTTTGTCAATTTCTTGTTGTAAAATATCCAATTCTTTGTGTGCCGTATCAATATCATCAATAATGACTTGAGCCTCATGATTGATATTGACCTTTTTTACAGAATTGGATGATGGATCATGTTGACTCATATTTCTTCCTTAAGGCGTTTGTCGCAAAAATGGTAATTTTCTCTGCATGATAATGGATATCTTATTGTTTGTAACAGAAAATGAGAAGAAATGAAGTATCATATGCCATTTTTTTCATATTCGTATACAAGAAGAGAAAAGTTTTTTGGAAGGAATAGACGTGTTTTATAAGGGATGTCTTAAAAATTTTGTTGTATGAAGAGAGATCTTTAAAGCAATGAAGACAACTTTTTTGAAAGGTTAAAGGGTGAATATAAGACAGGACTTCAAACAGGTTGCGTGGTTACAACAAAGGGATATCCAAACACTTCTTCGTGTTTTGTCTTTGGAGGGAGAAGAGGCGCGTATTGTAGGGGGAGCAGTGCGCAATCAACTGCTAGGGCAGCCTATTAGTGATATTGATATTGCAACAACCTGTTTGCCGCAACAGGTTATTGCACGTGTAGAAGAAGCAGGATTTAAAGCTATTCCTACAGGGATTGCTTTTGGTACAATAACAGTAGTTGCTCATTCATGTTCTTATGAGGTTACAACGCTTCGCTGCGATATTGAAACAGATGGTCGTCATGCAAAAGTGGCATTTGGTCGTGATTGGAAAAAAGATGCTGAACGGCGGGATTTCACGATAAATGCGCTTTATTGTGATGCTGCTGGCAATCTTTATGATGATGTGGGAGGTTTGAGTGATATTGCTAGCCAAACAGTTCGTTTTATTGGGATTGCAGAAGATCGTATTTGCGAAGATTATTTGCGTATTTTACGTTTTTTTCGCTTTTTTGCATGGTATGGAGCAGGGCGACCTGATGTACAAGGATTGAAGGCATGTGTTCGTTTAAAACACGGTTTAAAAAAACTTTCTTCTGAACGTATTTGGGCAGAAATGAAAAAGCTTCTTGCGGCGTTTGATCCAACGCGTGCTCTTTTATGGATGCGACAAAGCAGAATTTTGGCACTCATTTTTCCTGAAACAGAACGATGGGGTATTGATGCAATTCACGCATTGGTGAAGACAGAACAGGCTCTTGATTGGAAAGTTGATCCATTGTTACGGTTAGAAAGCCTTCTTCCTCCTGACCCCATACGTCTTCATGAAATGGCACAGCGCTTGCATTTTTCCCATAAAGAAACAACACGATTAAAAGAATGGGCAGAGTTAGAAATAATAAACCAAAACTGTTCTGATCATTTTGTGCAAAAACTGATTTATTTTCATGGACGACAGCCAGTTTTAGATCAATTATCGTTGTCTGTCGCTGCATCACATCTCGATAACCTGGAAAAAAGTGATGCTTTGCAAAAAGCAGAGGATTATGTCAAGCTTCATCAGCTTGCCAAAAAATGGCAGATTCCAACTTTTCCCATTAATGGTAACGATTTAATAAAGAAAGGTTTTGCTAAAGGTGTGCTTTTAGGAAAAAAGCTTAAAGAGTTAGAAATGATATGGGTCGAAAGCGGATTTTTAATGGATCGCCATGCATTATTAGAAAAAATTGATTTATAATAATAATTCATTATTTTTCATGTGAAACAAGAGCTCCGAATATTGTAAGGTTATTTCAAACCTGTTCATATCACATCAATCAAAATTATAGCCTTACACGTTACAAGTGGGGAAGCCGTGTGAGGAAAAATGATTACAGAGAGAAAAAATGTCTTTTATGAACCATCTCAAAGATAAGGATTCTCGAAAGTGAAAACGAATAAAGAGAATAATGATAGCGGTTTGCACTTTGTATGAGCATAAAGAGGGGGATATCCAATGGATTTTTACTATGAGGAGTATTTAATTATTCATAGGTGGTGATGTGAAATGGATGTGATGGGCACTAAGAAATGTTTATTTTATCAGCACCTGATTGTTGGAAAATGATAAGCGTTATATGCTCTAACTGTTCTTGATATGTTTATATTGTTTTTCGTGATAATTTATGGTTTTTTATAGGCATTCTGTAAGTTGTTCCAAAAGTATTAGTGAACTTTATGCACTTTATATTCTATAAAAAGATTTTTTTAATTATTTAAAACCATATTTCATGCATTTTTATTGTTTTATTAATTATTTTAAGGGAATTGTTGTGTTTTTATAGATTACAGTTTCTTTCATGATAACCAATTTGGCGTAATGCTTCTCCCGTTGTTATGGCTACGCACATGGCGAGATTTAGAGAGCGTGCCTGTGGTTGCATAGGAATTTTCAATGTGTAATCGGCAGCTTCATGAACATAATCGGGAGCCCCAGCTGTTTCACGACCAAAAAGTAAAACATCATTTTTTTGATAGCATATCTGCGTATAGCATGTTTTTGCTTTTGTACTTAAAAGCAACAGACGGCGGTTAAAGTGTTTCATGGAGCTTATAAAATGTTGCCAATCAATGTGTCGTTCTAAGGAAGCATATTCGAGATAATCCAATCCTGCGCGTTTGAGATTACGATCCGACAGATTAAAGCCTGCGGGTTCAATAATGTGCACATGTAAACCAAAACAAGCGCTAAGACGTAAAATCGTTCCAGTATTACCAGCGATATCAGGTTGGAAAAGAGCTATATGAAGTGTCATGTTCTCTGTAATATGATTTTTCTTTCGACTTTGTAAAGAAGCGCCACAATTTATTCGAAAAATATGCTTTGAGAAATACATGTTTTTTAGGTTTAATTTTTATTCACTTTAAATTTCAGGGAAAAAGTTATGTACACAGGTTTGTTTGGGATAAGAGAGAAGCTCCCTATTAGGGACTTCCTTTTATTGAGCGATACATAAAATGGATTGGCTCATTATGTTGAAAAGTGGGATATTTAATAAGGTTAGATCATCCATTTTAATGAAAATCAACAAAATATGCTTTTTATGCAAAAGCAGAAGCGGAAAAAATACTCATTCAACCAGTTGGAATTGAGGGAGGGAGAGATGCTGTAAATGTGTTAAAGAAATAATCGATAAGCTCAACTTATTTACTGAGACCTGGTCATAACAAGACTATGTTTCTTTCTTTAGGAGTGTTTATTTACACACTATCTCCGTTTTTCACAGGAAGGGGAGTAATTTTGATTGATTAATATGAATAGGTTTGAAATGAAAGAAACTTACGGTGTTTCAGGATTTCATTTATTCTGTAAAACGATGAATTATCATTACAAAACAGTTTTTGTATAGACCATACAAATGGCAGGAGTTTTTTACGGGGATGGTTTCATGGTTGAGGCAACTGAGTGATCAAGCATTGTACAATGGGAGAGGGTATGGTAGAAGAATGTTTTAGCAAATAGTCTCTTTAAGTTAAGGCCATGAGTGAGCAAACGAGGCGGGATTTTCTGTTTTTGGTAACAGCTGTTGCAGGAGCAGTTGGAATGGGAGCGGTTGCGTGGCCTTTTATCCGTCAGTTGCGTCCAGATGAAGCTATTTTGGCATCTTCCTCTGTTGAGGTTGATCTTTCTGGTATTGAAGAGGGGATGTCGGTGACAGTAAAGTGGCGAGGACAGCCTGTTGTTATTCGAAATCGTACGACAAAAGAAATTGCTGATGCGCGCGCTACTGAATTGAGTCTTCTAAAAGATCGTCAAGCGCGCAATCCTAATCTTGAAGGTGAAAAAGAAGCAACAGATTTTGCGCGTTCAGCAGGTAAAGGACGTGAAAATTGGCTTATTGTTATTAATCTTTGTACGCATCTAGGCTGTGTAACACTTGGGCAATCGGGTAAATTTGGAGGATGGTTGTGTCCCTGTCATGGGTCTGTTTATGATACCGCTGGAAGAGTGCGGTCAGGTCCAGCTAACTATAATTTGGCTATTCCACCTTACCAATTTCTTTCTGATACTTTGCTCAAAATAGGATAAGGTTATGACAAGGTTTCCTCCTTATTATCCTAAAAATGCTC
Organism: Bartonella sp. TT67HLJMS; assembly: GCF_042193375.1. Classification (NCBI taxonomy): domain Bacteria; kingdom Pseudomonadati; phylum Pseudomonadota; class Alphaproteobacteria; order Hyphomicrobiales; family Bartonellaceae; genus Bartonella; species Bartonella sp. TT67HLJMS. The sequence goes on along the minus strand of NZ_JBHILP010000002.1, from coordinate 17,626 downwards.
TTGCTCGTTGGTTTGATAAGCGTTTTCCTCTTCCTCGTTTTTTTTATAATACATTTGTTATTTTTCCTGTTCCGCGTAATCTTAATTACTTTTACACATTTGGCGGTATTTTGACCATTATGCTTTTATCACAGCTCTTGACTGGTATTGTCTTGGCTATGCATTATGTTCCAGATATTCATTTGGCTTTTGAAACTAGTGAACGATTTCGACGTGAAGGGCAGTTTGGTTGGCTTTTTCGTCCATGGCATTCTGTAGGCTCTTCGTTTTTTTTTATTGCTGTTTATATCCATTTGGCACGTGGACTTTATTATGGTTCTTATAAAAATATGCGAGAGATGGTGTGGGTTACAGGTATTTTAATTTATATCATCATGATGGCAATAGCATTTTTTGGTTATGTGCTTGTTTGGGGGATGATGTCTATTTCAGCGGCTTCAGTGATTGCAGGGCTTTTAAAAACGATACCTTTGGTGGGGACATGGTTGCATGAGACACTTCTGGGTGGTTATGGCGTAGGACAACCAACGTTGAATCGTTTTTATGTTTTCCATTATGTTTTATCATTTGTTTTGCTTCTTTTTGTGGGGCTGCATATTTGGGCAATCCATTGTGTTGGGCAAGGCAATCCAACGGGTCTTGCTATACAATCAGATAAGGAAACGGTTCCATTTTCACCTTATGCGCTTATCAAAGATATTTTTGCTATTACTGTTTTTCTGATCTTCTTTGCCTGGTTTTTGTTTTATATGCCCGATTATATGGGGCAGGCTGAAAATTATAATGTGGCAGATCCTTTAAAAGCACCTCTTCGTGTGGTTCCAGAATGGTATTTTTTGCCTTTTTATGCGATACTTCGTGCTATAACTTTTGATATTGGTATTTTCCCTTCCACTTTTGTGGGCTTTGTTTTATTCGTCAGTTCGATTTGCATTTTAATTTTTGTGCCATGGTTAGACCGCTCTAAAATATGTTCAGCAAGATATCGACCTGTTTATAAAATTTTCTTTTGGGCGTTGGTTATTGATGTCGTTTTCCTTGGTTGGTTGGGGTCAAGAGAAATAAATGACAAAATCCTTTTATGGACGCAATTGGCTACGGTTTATTATTTTATATTCTTTTTGGTTATTTTGCCGACTTTGCCAGCCTTTGAAAAAAAATGTTCTCTTCCTTCTTCAATTATGCAAGATTTAAAACAGAAAAAAAAGAGACTATGGTAAATGTTTTTGTCGGACTGATTGTTATCGTTGCTATGAGCTTTTCTGCTCAGAGTTTAGCGAGAGATGCCTCTGATCAGGAGGAGGAATTTACTTCTTTTCCTTTAAGGATTCCTAAAAAACAAGAATGGAGTTTTTCAGGTCCATTTGGGCTTTATGATAAGGCGCAATTGAGGCGTGGATTAAAGGTTTATAAACAAGTTTGTTCTAGCTGCCATGGGCTAAAATATGTGGCTTTTCGCAATTTAAGAGCTCTTGGGTATGATCAAGAACAGATTAAAGCTTTGGCGGGGCAATATGAAGTGCGCGATGGTCCTAATCGAGAAGGAAAATTTTTTAAACGTGCTGGGGTTGCAACGGATTATTTCCCTTCTCCCTTTGCACATGAAGAAGAAGCAAGATTTATTTTAAATAGTGCTTATCCTCCAGATTTGTCATTGATGGCACGTGCACGTGGTGTATCTTTGCCGTTTCCTGCTTTAATTACTGATGTATTGTCTCATTATGATACAGCGGGTCCAGATTATATTACAGCTCTTTTAACAGGATATCAGAAGGCGCCAGAAAATATGAAAATTGCTGAGGGTTCTTGGTATAATCCTTATTTTATTGCCGGTAATTCTTTAACTATGGCTCCTCCTTTGAGTGATGGTATGGTTGCTTATGAAGATGGAACCCCAGAAATCATTGAACATTACGCGCGCGATGTTTCTGCTTTTTTGATGTGGGCTGCCGATCCTCATATGGAAATTCGTAAAAAAACCGGTTTTCGTGTTATTTTATTTTTAATCGTTTTTGCAGGGCTTGTTTATATTTTAAAAAATCGTATTTGGTGTGGTTTAGAAGAAGAGTTAGAGAAAGAAACAAAAGACGAAATAAAGAGAAAATGATAAAGCGACAAGGCTTGAAAGAGCATAGAGTATAAAGAGCATAAGGAACAAATCTGTTTATGATGCATTGAGGTTTTATAAAGTAAAAGCAAAGTAAAAACGGAGATGTTAAAATGAAAAAAATTGCATGTACTACTCTTATGTCAATTTTGATGGTTTCTAGTACTTACGCTCAGTCTTTTGAAGTGCCTTCAAAACCTGAAATGATCTCTTCGACGGGTATTGTACAGGTGGGGGTAGATAAGTCTGTGCGTTATGTGACACCTTTAGCAACGGATTTTGTTGCTTCCAGCCTTATAGGCGCCAATGTATATAATATAGAAGATGAAAATATTGGTGAAGTAAAAGATATTATTTTACGTGAAAATAATATTGCAGGGTTTGTTGTTGCTGTTGGTGGTTTTCTTGGCATAGGTGAGAGTTATGTGGTCGTTTCTCCAGAAACAATCCAGATGACAAATGATTATGGTAAATGGAAACTCATTACAAATGCGACAAAGGATTCTTTAAAGGACGCTCCAACATTTAAATACGAAGGGCGTTGGACACGCTAATTTTATATTCCCATTCTTTAATGGATAAAACTGTTGCTATCATAATAATATGCTAGCAACATTTTTTTGTTCAAAAAACACTTGGGAGCTTTTGCGACAAGATTCCAAGGACCTATTACAAAGTTTTCAAGATAAACTATTAAGACAGAGTGAGGATTTAAGTATTATGTTTAAATAACATGACATCGCCATCTTGCACAATGTATTCTTTTCCTTCATCGCGGGCTTTTCCTGCTTCTTTTGCACCGCTTTCTCCACCCAGAGCAATATAGTCATTGTAGCTGATGGTTTGGGCACGAATGAAACCGCGCTCAAAATCTGAGTGAATAACGCCAGCTGCTTGGGGAGCTTTTGTACCACGCGTAATTGTCCATGCTCGTGTTTCCTTAGGCCCACAGGTGAAGTAAGTGATGAGATCAAGTAAATGGTAACCAGCACGAATAAGGCGATTTAAACTTGGTTCAAAGAGTCCTAGAGCATTGAGATATTCTGATGCTTCAGCATCACTCAGTTGTGTGATTTCCGCTTCGATAGAAGCAGAAATGATAATGCTTTGCGCATTTTGCTCTGTTGCCATTTTTTCAACTGTTTGGGTAAAGCTATTTCCATGAGCGGCGTCATTTTCGCTTACGTTACAAACATAAAGTACAGGCTTGGAGGTTAAAAGATTTAAACTCTTAAGAATGTGGTGTTCATCGGAAGAGATATCTTTGAGTAATAACCGGACAGGGGCTCCCTGTTGCAGTATGTTTAATGCTTTTTCCATAATGGGTAAAATTGTGAGAGCTTCTTTGTCTTTTCCGGTTGCACGTTTACGGATTTGTACGATTCGTCGCTCAATGCTCTCAAGATCGGCAAGCATGAGTTCGGTTTCCACGGTTGTGGCATCAGAAACAGGATCAATACGTCCTTCTACATGGGTAATATCTTCATTTTGAAAACAGCGTAAAACGTGAACAATGGCATCGACTTCGCGAATATTGGCTAAAAATTTGTTTCCTAAACCTTCGCCTTTTGAAGCTCCTCGTACAAGCCCCGCAATATCGACGAAGTTAATGCGTGTAGGAATTATTTCTTTTGAACCAGCGATTGATGCAATTTTTTCCATTCGTAAATCTGGAACGGCAACTTCACCGGTATTGGGTTCAATGGTACAAAAAGGATAATTGGCAGCCTGTGCAGTGGCTGTTTTTGTTAATGCATTAAAAAGAGTTGATTTCCCAACATTAGGTAATCCGACAATACCGCATTTAAAGCCCATGAGAGTCTTTCTTTTCTTTTGATTTTATAGTCAAGATAGCTCCTTTTTTATAGCATATTTTCAGAAGAGTTATAGTCTTTGTGTTGCGATAAGTGAGAAAAAAGTCTAAAGTAACAGATAATCTGCTTTTTTACCTTAGTTCTTCTTATCTTAATGCTCTCCTTAGTCTCAAGGATAAGAAAACTTCGAATTAATGTTAATAATGTGCTAAGTTTTTCATGGTATGCAAATCTGCATAAATAATTAATCGGAGAAAATAGAAGAGTGTTATCTCGTTGTGCCTTTTTAATTGCAGCACTTTTGGCTTTAGCTGGATGTGCTACACATCAGTCAGATATGTCATCGGTTCCTTTTCAACAAGTTCGATACATTCCACCAGAAATACAGGCTTTGTATGGTCCTGTAACGAATGAAACCTATTTGTTACCTGCTGTTGATCTTGCGACAATTGATCCAAAGTTTTGGCGACAAGAAGTGATTTATTATACTTCTTATCCACCTGGAACATTAGTTGTAGATACGCAAGAGTGTTTTCTTTACCTTATTGGTGAAAATGGAAAGGCTTTACGTTATGGGATTGGGGTCGGTAAGGAAGGTTTAGCATTTGAAGGTGAAGGGGTTGTACAGCGCAAGCGTCGGTGGCCAAATTGGGCTCCTACTGCAGCTATGATGGCTCGAGAACCAGAACGTTATGGTCATCTTGGGAAAGGAATGCCACCAGGACCCGATAATCCATTAGGTGCGCGGGCACTTTATTTGTTCAAAAATGGGAAAGATACACTTTTCCGTATTCATGGCTCACACGAATCGTGGTCAATTGGGCGTGCTATTTCAAGTGGGTGTATTCGTTTGCTTAATCAAGATATTATTGATCTTTATGATCGTGTTCCCGTTGGTTCGCGTGTTGTGGTATTACAAAACAATAGGAGTATTCCTACAGTTTATAGTCAACAATCAAATGGCTATGATCCGCTACAGTCGACCATTCAGCCAAATGAATTTTTTTAATTTGGGGGAGAAGATTGGAGAGAGCCGTTTGAGTATTTTGGTTTGCTGTTCAATCTTCTCTTTCTCTCAAAAGAGAATATAAGCCTTTCTTTTTCAAAAGTGTATACAATCTTGTATTCTTATTTTTTTCTATCTTCTCAGGTTGCCAACAGATTTTGCCTTTGAGAAAGTGTATAAGAGGCATTTTTTTCTTTTTTCAAGAGTTCTTATCCATATGCTTCACGCGACTGTGATACGCAAGTCAATGGTTTTGATTGTTTTTTATCGTTTGTGAAATTTCATTCATAAAGAGGGATTTATCATCTTTTATAAGGAGAGCGATATTTTTTGCAATTGTCTCTAAGAGAGGGGATAACCATTCTTGATCAGATTTGGCAAAATTTCCCAGAACATGTTGATGAACAAGTTCTTTGCTTCCAGGATGACCAATTCCTATGCGTATACGACAATAGTTAGTACCACAATGGGCATCAATAGACTTAATACCATTATGCCCATTATTTCCTCCACCAATTTTTATACGAACTTTTCCTGGTGACAGGTCTAACTCATCATAAATGATGATCAAATTCTTCAGATCTAATTTATAAAATCGCAAAGCTTCACCGATAGCTTGACCAGAGAGATTCATGAAAGTTTGCGGTTTTATAAGAAAAATTTTCTCATTATTTATGAAACCATTAGAGATTTCTGCTTGAAACTTCTTCGTCCATGGAGAAAAAGAGAAGGACTGATAGATGGCATCAACAGCCATAAAACCGATATTATGGCGGTTATTTTGATATTGTAAACCAGGATTGCCAAGACCAGCAATAAGCCACATGTGTATCTTCAGTCAAAGTATGAGTAAGGGTAATGTCTCATAAATTAAGGCGGAAAAAATTCCCGCCTTTTGAGTTTTATGAAGTTTGCGTATCTTCTTCATCATCTTCTTGTTCAGAAGTTTCATCACTGACATCCATGCCAGCAGGAGCTGCAATGGTTGCAATGGTAAAATCTCGATCTTGGATGATGGGAGTTACATCTTTTGGCAGTTGCACTGCTGAAATGTGAATAGAATCACCAATAGAGTAGCTGGCGAGATCAATTTCAATAGCTTCAGGAATAGCACTTGCTGGAGCCGTACATTCAATTTCGTGCCGAACAATATTGAGGACACCACCCTTTTTAAGTCCAGGTGCTGTATCTTCATTGAGGAAGTGGACAGGAATATTCACTTCTACAACGGATTTTGCTGAAATGCGTAAGAAATCTACATGGAGGGGAAAGTCACGCACGGGATCTAATTGATAATCTTTTGGCAAAACCATAATTTTTTGCTTGTCAAGAATAATCGTTGCAATGGTGGTACGAAAGCCACCGGCATGAATTTTGTAGAAAATTTCTTTATAGGGAACTGTTATTGCCAAAGGAGGTTGTTTTTCACCATAAATGACAGCAGGAATAAGACCGTTGCGGCGAAGTTCACGGGAGGACCCCTTACCAACCCGCTCGCGTTTTTCGGCCTTAAGAGTGTAGCTTTTGCTCATAATTTAAGTCCTTTTTACATGATTGGAGATCCTTCAAAAACAGTAATAGTTTTTGCATGGATATGAAGATATGCGCTAATCAACAGCGATCGCTCCATTCTGCGTTGCCTCCAAGGGTGTCTACACAGAAGTTTGTTCTATAATTCAAACTATTCATAGATGCAAGAGTTGTGGGAAAAATCGATGATTTCTACCGTTAAAAAGGAGGAAATGTTACAAATTACGGTGTGGATGGAGAATCAGCCAATATGCGCTGGCACTGATATGTTCAAAATCAAACACTGGAGATGTTATGAAGGTTGAGATTGCCTTGGGTGAGATGTCAGAGAGTCGTGCTTTGCATAAATCGATGCCAGCACTTCTTGATCTGGAAGAATTATTGGCGACACGTCTTCTTGTACAAGGTAATTCCGGTTCAGGGAAATCACATCTTTTACGCCGTCTTTTGGAGCAAAGTGCTAAGTGGGTGCAGCATTGTGTAATTGATCCAGAAGGCGATTTTGTAACTTTGGCAGATAAATTTGGTCATGTTATTGTAGAGGCTCAACGTAGTGAATTAGAATTGACTCGTATTGCCCATCGCATTCGACAACATCGGGTTTCAGTGGTATTTAATCTTGAAGGTTTGGATACTGAACAACAGATGCGTGCTGTAGGGGCTTTTCTTGGGGCACTGTTTGATGTGGAACGTGATTATTGGTATCCTATGCTTGTCGTTGTCGATGAAGCACAATTGTTTGCTCCAACTGCGGCAGGAGAAGTTTCTGATGAAGCACGTAAGATTTCTCTTAGTGCTATGACCAATCTTATGTGTCGAGGGCGTAAACGTGGTCTTGCTGGTGTTATTGCGACACAACGTTTGGCTAAGTTGGCCAAAAATGTTGCTGCTGAAGCTTCAAACTTCTTAATAGGGCGGACTTTTTTAGATATTGATATGGTGCGCGCTGCTGATCTTTTGGGAATGGAGCGCCGCCAAGCGGAAATGTTTAGAGATCTTGAGCGGGGGAATTTTATAGCTTTAGGTCCCGCTTTATCACGACGTCCCTTACCAATCATTATCGGTTCTGTTGAAACTTTGGCACGCTCTTCTAGCCCTAAATTAATGCCACTTCCAACAGAGCGGGATGATGTGCAAGAGCTCGTTTTTACTGCTTCACCAGAGGAAATTTTAAAGCCATTTAAACAAACACGAGAGCCGATGAGGGAAAAATCAATGCACGAGATGTTAGAGGAGGTAGTGCATAAAAAACAAGAGTTGTTGGAAGAAACCCCGAGTTTATTTCCTGAACTTTCTGATGTTGAGTGTGACGGCCAAGCAGAACATATTATTCGGGAAATTCTTGAAGATTCTGAGGCTTTTTATCGTTCAACAGCGGTGCTTTATCAAGATTTTTCAGTTCGTTGTCGTATCCATGGTATGTCAAAGGTTCCTTTTAATCTTTCACAATTTCGGCGTAAATTGGCTATTGCTCAGGCTTTTGTTGATGAACAAACGGCTGTCAGTGAACATTGGAAACATATTTTGCAGATATCAGAAAGTTTAGAAGAAGATGTCCAAGGAGTCTTCTTGAATGTAGCACAGGCTGCATTAGGGGGAAAGCCATGTCCATCCGATGCATTTTTAGCACGTCTTTATGGGACTCATTCTTTAAGCCGTGCACGCCGACTTTTAACCTACTTTGAAGAGCGTGGTCTTATTGTTATTCATACGCATTTTAGTGGCCAACGTATTGTTGCATTTCCTGATCTTGGTGTTGAAACAGCACCAGGAGACCCCAAGGAACCCCTTTAACCAAATAAGCTGGAAACCGATTGTTCTGCTGCTGTCCTTGCAATTGCTTCCCCAATAAGGTCGGCAATGGGCAAAACACGAATATTATGGGCTTTCTCAATAGCTTGTGTTGGCATAATTGAATCTGTAATAACCAATTCTTTCATCTCTGAATTAGTAATTCGTTCGATTGCATTACCAGAAAGAACACCGTGCGTGATATAAGCCGTGACACTATTGGCACCATGTTTAAGCAGAGCACTTGCTGCATTGCATAAAGTTCCACCTGAATCAACAATATCATCAAGCAAAAGGCAATCTTTTCCCGATACATCTCCAATGATATTCATAACCTCTGATTCACCGGGACGTTCACGACGTTTATCTACAATAGCAAGCAAACTGTTCAAACGCTTGGCGAGCGAGCGTGCGCGTACAACACCACCCACATCAGGTGAAACAACAATAACATTTTCAAGAGAATAATGCACTTTGACATCGCGAGAAATGACGGGAACAGCATAAAGATTATCCGTAGGGATATCAAAAAAACCTTGAATTTGTCCTGCATGAAGGTCCAATGTTAAAACACGATGGGCCCCTGCTTCAGTAATCAGGTTGGCAACAAGTTTTGCGGAAATGGGAGTACGCGGACCAGGTTTACGGTCTTGGCGGGCATAGCCAAAATAAGGGATAACAGCTGTGATGCGACGTGCCGAAGAACGACGAAGCGCATCAATCATGATGAGTAATTCCATCAAGTGATCATTGGCTGGATAGGATGTAGATTGCAAAACAAACACATCCTGTCCACGCACATTTTCATGCAATTCTACGAAAATCTCTTGATCAGCGAAACGTTTTACGGTGGCTTTTCCTAAGGGGATGTTCAAATAATTTGCAACATCTTCAGCTAGGCGTGGATTAGAATTTCCGCAGAAAAGTTTCATAGTAGAACCTCTGAATTATCATGGTGGGAATGCGACACGGTTTTTAATTTCTTTTTATTAAATTGCAAGAGAACAATTACAAAAGCCTTACAATTTTATTGATTATTGTTAAAGAGCTATGCGGTATGTTTTCTCTTTTTCCAAAAGTTTGTTTCTTTTAGAGCAAAGTTTTTTCTCCATGAGGCAAAGAAATACGTATTGATTAAGCTTTTTGGTTATTACTTTATAAAAAAATGCTTTCAATATGGGGAATGTTTCATATTTAAGATGAATGAAGGGGAGTATCATCTTGCCTTCAATCATTATAACCAAACATTGAAAATGACTCAGAGCAAAAGCTATCATATTTTATGGGCTGGTAAATAATTTTGTAAAAAAGCAAAGCAAAGTACAATGGGATTTATTTTTACATTTGGGTAAAAAGTTTAGTTTTGCAGTTTTGGTATTGTTTTAAAGCATAAAAGAGGATCATCTTTTATTTTTTAGCACAATAGCAGAAATTTGCCGTCCGTAATCAGGTTCGCTGCGGTGTATTGCACGGCGATAGGAGAAAAAACGCTTTTCATCCTTGTAGGTGCAAAGCTCTACACAAGAAGCATTAACGCCTGCTTCGATGAGTTGATTCATAATGAATGCCCACAGATTAAAGTAAAAGTGATTTATTTTGTCTGTTTTTATAAAATATTTTTGGTATTTGCAGTGGCAATCAATAAATTGGTCGTAAAATTCACTTGTTACTTCGTAGTGATAGGGACCAATACAAGGTCCAAGGACTGCTGTTATTGATTGTCTTTTGGCTCCTTGTTTTTCCATAACAGCAATTGTTTTCTCGATAATTCCATTTAAGCTTCCGCGCCAGCCAGCATGAGTTGCAGCGATGACACCTGCTTGTGGGTCAGCAAACAGAATGGGTCCGCAATCTGCTGTAAGAATGCCGATTACGAGTTCTTGTGTGGTGGTAACGAGAGCATCGGCTTTAGGAGGGGAGCCGATAAAAGCTTTATCAACGACAACGACTTCACAAGAGTGTATTTGATTGACAGTGACTAAATTTTGTATCTCAACATCAAAATAATGAGCGACCAAAGTGCGGTTTTGTGTAATATGTTCAGGGTGATCATTTGAGCTTTGGCCAACATTAAGGCTTTGGTAAAGGCTTTTTGAAACACCACCTTGACGAGTAAAAAAACCATGTTCTATCCCATGGGGGTGTAAAGTAGAAAGATTTTTTGCAAGAATGGGATGAGGGATAGATTTCATAAAAGTTCCTTATGGAGATTATTTGAAGTGAGGGTGGAGATGTTCATATTTGTCAATGAATATTTCAGATAATGATGTGCTTATTGACAAAAGCGCCGATCATCAAAATTGGGGAGGTATGGAGATGTTTTTATCACTGAAATGTAAAACTTTAAATAATTTTCCCATTTGATCTTGACCAGCGAGCCGTTCGATGTCCTGGCGGATTTTGTCTTGCAAAGGAGCACTTTTGCCAACTCCAAGCTGTTTTGCGCGCTCCAGTAGCCCCATTTTTAAAAGAAAATCTCTTTGCTCGAAGATTTCAGCAAAACAACCTTGTTCAAGGGCTATGTTTTTTAAAAAAGAAAAATCAACATGGGATGTTAAATCATGTTCACCAGGGGCATCAAAAATATCACGAAATCTATGTTTTGACAGTGCTTGCAAGGTATCGCCAAATGCAAGATCAGCAGCACCATAATCAATGAGCAAAGCAGAACCTGTCACTTGCACTAAATGGTGGCTGATTTGTTGCATGAATTGATGCCGTAAGGGGGCATATTCAAAAATTGTTCCGTCAGGCACTTTAGAACAATAGGTTTGTAGATAAGAAGAGGGAAGTTTATGCGGGGCAGCAATAAAGATGAGATCTCCATCTTGATTGACTGTAATGCAGCGCTCTTTCCATTCTCCATTGACTTTAATATATTGGTTGATAGGGAGTGTATCGAGAAATTCATTAGCTATGAGGAAGAGAGGTTTTGAAGGAATTTGATTAAAATTTTCAATGCTATGGATTTGTTTTTGATAAGGGCAAAGGCGCTTTTTTTGTTCTTTTGCAAGCTTTTTACTTATTTCAAGGAGAAAAACTTCAGCAGATTCAAATGCTGTCGTGGATAATTTTTGAATGGTACGCAAAACATCATCCATGAGAGTTCCACGTCCTGGACCTATTTCAGCGAGGATAAAAGGGCGAGGAGAACCATGAGCGTTCCAGCTTGCGAGAGCCCAAATCCCGATCATTTCTCCAAATAATTGGCTTATTTCAGGTGCTGTAATGAAATCACCGGTACGTCCAAAAGGTGTTTGTGTTTGATAATAACCAAATTGAGGATCTGTAAGTGCCAACGTCATATATTGGCTAACAGTGATTGGTCCATTAAGGGCAATAATTTCTTTAATTTTTTCTTTTAGATTGGCCATTTTCTGTCGATTTATATTTAAAGGCATGGAGAAGAAGATAAAATCCTAAAAGAAGCATGGGAAGAGATAAAGCCATGCCATAGGTAAAACCAGTAGAATGGAAAAGAGTTGAAAACCATTCTGGATCTTCTTGAGGCGCACGGTAAACTTCAGAAATGCTGCGCGCTACTGCGTAGCCTATAATAAATGTTCCTGCAACAGCTCCAGGGCGCTTTAATGCTTTGAAGGCAAAAATGATAAGGCATAAGATGATGAAGAGAAGAAATCCTTCCATGAAAGCTTCGTAAAGTTGGCTTGGATGGCGCGGTAGATAGTGAGGATCGAGAGGAAAACAAACAGCCCAAGGACGTGTAGTAATATTGCCCCATAACTCTTGGTTAATGAAGTTGCAAATTCGTACAATGCCGATACCAATAGGAGCACCTGCAGCAATGATATCAAACATGGCTCGTATGTTAATATGATTTTTACGGGCAAACCAGATCATGGCAATGATAATACCAATAAGTCCGCCATGAAAGGACATTCCCCCATCCCATACGGCAATGATAGCACTTGGATGGTTAAAATAGTAAATGGGATCCCATACAAGAACTTGTCCTAAACGCCCTCCGACAACAACACTTATGGCAGACCAGACAACAAAATCTCCGATCTTTTCTTTATCCATAGGAGGGTGGTCTCTATACCATAGAGATGTTTTTTTTAATAATTTTTGCGCATACCACCAAGCAAAAAGAATACCCACCACGTAACCAAGTCCATACCAATGAAGTGCTATGGGACCTAGCTGGATAATGACAGGATCAAGAAAAGACGGAAAAGCAATGGCTGGACAAGACAGATTGTTCATGAATTAAGCATCTTACATTATACGAGATGAATATGAAGTGACTCTAATGGTCAGAAATGACAGATGAATGCGCAATGGTCAAGTCAGTAGGGAGGCTAGTCAGAAAGGGGGATAGATTTCCACTGGTTTATCGCGGTAAAAAAATGGTGATAAAAGAAATATTAAAAAATCTTAAAAAATCGTCATGAAAAATCTGCACAGTATATAAAATATAGGGTAAAAGGAACAAATTACAGTATCTAAATGTTATGAGAATACGCTATAATGCGTGCGTTAGTAATTAAAATTTAAGGAAAAATGTTATGCGTAATGGATCAAATCGTATTCTTGATGAATTAGCAAAATTAGCAACAGATGCTGCTGACGTCGCGCAAGGTATACGACGTGAAGCTGGAACAGCTTTTCGTGTGCAGGCTGAAAAGATAGCAAACAAACTTGATCTTGTTTCTCGCGAAGAGTTTGAGACTTTTAAGGAGATGGTGCTGAAAATCCATGCTGATAATGCTGATTTGAAAAGGCGCCTTGATGATTTAAAAAAAGATGATTTAAAAAACGCAGACACAAAAAAGTAAGATAGTTTCTTAAAAAAAGAATCTTCAAAAAAATATCCCCAATTTTTCAATATGATGCGTGAAACTAAAAAATGCTTAATCTTGAGTCTGTTAGAGCGGAGCATTTGTTTATTTTTGATTTTTTTTTGGGTAAAATACATTTTTTTGAATCAGGGGGGCTGGCGCTATGAAATTGTATCAATACACTGAAAAGACTTGATGATTCGTTTTATGACTATCAGGTTGCCCTAAACAGCGCGATTGTGTTCTGGGTGTTTGTGTACTGTCGATGTTTTTATGTGTATTTGTTTGTTGTAAAGGTCCTGATTGTAGCAAAATATTGTTACAGTTTAGGCGGTTTATATTCTGTTGACAATGTTTTTAAGATGATTGAGGATTGTGATGAGGCTTGCATTTTGCGCCACAGAGAGAAAAGAGCACCCTGTTGACTTTATCGAACAGATTGCCTGTGAATATGATTGGTCGTTTGAGCGGGATGCGCAAGATGAAATTAGCGTTTGTGTGGAAGGAAAGCGCGCAAATTATCGTCTTGCTTTTTCATGGATGGAAGAGCATGAAGCACTTCATTTGGCTTGTTCGTTTGATCTCTCTATTAAAAATGCTCGAACAGCTGAAATACAGCGCTTATTGCTAGCAATTAATGAAAAGTTGTTGTTGGGACATTTTGATTACTGGCAAAGGAATAATTCAGTTATTTATCGGCAAGGTCTTCTTTTGGCTGGTGGGATGCATCCATCTCATATACAGGTTGAAACATTGTTGATACATGCACTTAAAGTCTGTGAAAGCCATTATGTTGCATTTCAGATGGTTGCTTTGTCGGGAGAAAGTGCTTACAAGGCACTGCAGTACACTTTGTTTGAAACTGTAGGGAATGCCTAAAATACACAGTCTGTTATTTTTACAGATGGTTTGCTGAAATATTGCTCATAGGGGGATATCGATGATAGCGCGTAATCCCCCAAGTGGGCTTTCATCTAATTGTATATTGCCACCATGGCTGCGTGCTATGTCTTGAGCAATAGAAAGACCAAGTCCTGTTCCACTTGCATCTTGATTTCGCGCTTTATCAAGTCGAAAGAATGGCTTAAAAACTTCTGTACGCATATTTTCATGAATTCCAGGTCCATTATCATCGATTATCAATATAAAAGATTCTTGTTGAGAGTTAGCTGTTAGTTTAACGGTTGTGCCGTAACAAAATGCATTTGATACAAGATTGCTGACCAAGCGTGTGAAAGCACGGGGACGTACTTGTATTTCTGTAGGACCTTCAATGGTGTAAGAAAATTGACGTTTGTGAAGATGAGCATCGGCGGAGAATTTTTGCATAAGAGCATTTAAATCAAAAGTCTTGACACTTTCACTTCCTTCACCACGAGCAAAAGCAAGATAATCTTCTAACATATTTTGCATGTCACTTACATCTTGCTCAAGCGGTTTAATATCAAAGTCAGTATTTACTAATGCTAGCTGAAGTTTAAAGCGTGTAAGAATGGTTCTTAAATCATGACTTACTCCTGAGAGCATCATGGTGCGTTGTTCGATTTGGCGTTCAATACGTTCTCGCATACGTAAAAAAGCAATGCCAGCACGACGGACTTCATCAGCTCCTTGTGGTTGAAATCCTTTTGGTAAAGGACGGCCGCGTCCAAAGCTTTCTGCTGCTTCAGCTAATTGTTGAATAGGTTTAATTTGATTGCGCAAAAAGTATATTGCTATCAGCAATAAAACAAGAGCTGTTCCTACCATCCAGCTTAAAAAAATAGCAGTATTGGAAGCGTAGGCTTGGCTGCGTGGAGCAAAGACGCGTAAGATGTTGTGACCAAGGTGGATACGGATTTCAACAAGATCAGAATCTCCTACGGTATCGATCCAGAAGGGACGGTTAATTTGGCGGGTGATTTCTTCACTTAAAAAATAGTCAAGAATTGCAAAAAATGGCTTAGGTCCTGGAGGGGGAAGAGGGGAAGGGGGTAGGATAGAAATGTTTAATCCCATGCGTTGTTGTGCAATACGCTTGATATCTTCATAGTTATCTTGTTGTGGATATGTTTCAAGAATATCAATAATGGCTGAAATGTCATGCACGACAGCCATTGAAAGACGCTCGGTTACCATTTGCCAATGGCGTTCCATAAAGACATAAGCAATGACTGTTTGCAGAAGTACCATGGGAGCGATAATAATGATCAAAGAGCGAGCATAAAGCCGTTTAGGCATTTTTTTCGTTAACCATCGAAGAAAAAATCTTAAAGGCTTGATCATTCTTGTGCCTATTCAATAGAGAGTTTGTACCCTATTCCTCGCACGGTTTGGAGCCATATAGGCAGTGCTGGGTTTTTTTCGATTTTACGACGAAGGCGGTTGATCTGTACATCAATGGCACGTTCATTTATATTGCTGTCATCGGCCGCGAATTTATGGCGCGGAATTGTATCGCCTGCATTTTCGGCAAAAATGACCATCATTTCTTGTTCTTTATCTGTTAATTTAATAACTTCTCCCCCTTTTTTGAGTTCGCGCCGTGAAATTGAAAATATATAAGGTCCAAAAACGATTTGCTCGATTTTTGGTTGGTGAGGGGGAAAGCCACGCCGTAAAATGGCATTGATACGAAGGAGAAGCTCACGAGGATCAAAAGGCTTAGCAAGATAATCATCTGCACCTGCTTCTAAGCCATGGATACGATTGTCTATTTCTGATAAAGCTGTTAGCATGAAGATAGGAACATCCTTTGTTTGGCGGAGTGAATGAGTAAGATCAATACCGTTTTCACCAGGCATCATGACATCAACAATAAGAAGATCAAAATCTAAACTTGCCAACAGTCGTCTTGCTTCATTAGCATTGGCTGAAACTGAAACACGAAATCCATTTTTAATGAGAAACTGAAATAAAAGATTGCGGATACGAGTGTCGTCATCAATCACAAGAAGGTGAGGTGCGTCATCACACAAAACTTGAACATGATCGGACATTCTTAAAAACCTTGACAAAAATTTAGTTTACACAAAATGCAAGTTTACATAAGTTGTATAAAGCTGTCGAGCAGCACCTTTACCTTAAAGGAGAGAAAGTTTTATTTATAAATTTAAAAAAGTTATTTTTGAAAAGGATATTATGGGTAGTCTTAATATACATATTATTCCAGTTACGACATTCCAACAAAATTGCACTTTGCTTTTTGATAGTGAATGTAAAACGGGGGTTCTCGTTGATCCCGGTGGTGATTGGCCGCGGATTCAAGACGTAATCGAAAAGAATGGCGTTATCGTTGAGGCTATTTGGATAACACATGGTCATTTTGATCATGTGGGAGCAGCAATGCAAGCGAAAGAGGCGCTTAATGTAAAAATTATCGGTTCACATCGCGATGATAAGCCTGTGATGGATGCCGTGAGCGAAAGCGCAAGAAATTACGGCATCACTGATGCGTGCATCTGTATTCCTGACCAATGGTTAGAAGATGGTGAGTGCGTTCATTTTGCTGGACATGTGTTTAAGGTTTTTCACACCCCAGGACATTCTCCTGGTCATGTTATTTATTTCAATGAAAAAGAACGCTTAGCCCTCTTGGGTGATGTGCTCTTTCGTGGTTCTATTGGACGCACTGATTTCCCCTTCTGTTCTCATGAAAAATTGATGCACTCTCTTCGAGAAAAAGTTTTACCCTTAGGCGATGATGTTTGTTTTATCTGTGGGCATGGTCCTAAAAGTAGCATAGGCTATGAGCGCCAAAATAATCCTTTTCTTCAAGATTTTAATATATGAGCAAACAAAAAAACGCTTTGAAGCGTTTTTTTGTGCCATTTAAGACTTTTTTAGTAGAACAGAAGTTAATTTATTGGGGCATAACAAATGTGTTCCAAACCATTACGGTCTCGAAAAGTTCCTGTTTTAGGGTTGAAGGAACGGTATTTTTTCTTGCAATAGTTAAGCCAATCAGATTCTAATGATTGCTGGAGTGGCTTATATGCCACCGTTTGCTGCACTTGATAAACTCTTTGATTTTGCGGAACTTTTTGATAAACTACCTGATTTTGTGGTACTATTTGATAAACCACCTGTGGCTGTTCTGATTTTTTTAAAATTGTACCAAGAATACCCACCGCTAAAGCATCACCTGAGTTGTCTATATGAATATTACTGTGTTTTGTTTTTTCGCGCTCAATGTGATGATATGTTTTGTTTTCAACATGATGATGATGATGATGATGATGATGATGTTGATGATGATGATGATGTTGTTGTTGTTGTTTCTTGCTTTTGTCGTTGTCATTAGAACAGCCGTCGAAATCATCCATAAATTTTTGGAAATCATCAGGAAAAAAGCCACGTTTTCTATCAGAACAACGGGAGCGAGAAAAACTGGAACGCGAGATATCAATTTCCTTATCCATTTCCCTTATCGCATCATCTGCTTCTTTACGCATCTTCCTCATCATATCATCTGTTTCTCTCGTGATAGAGTGAGTAAAGTTCCATGCCATATCCGCAAACGTTGTATTTAGCGGCATGAAAACGGTTGCAGTTGACATTGCTGATAATACCGCTACCCTGATCACCTTTTTCATAA